>NZ_JACBZA010000001.1:5611569-5923323 GCF_013408535.1 Actinopolymorpha cephalotaxi | reverse complement strand
CACCTTCGCGGCGTTGATCGCGACGTGCTGGTGCGGCCGTCCGGAGTCGATGAGTTCGCTGGCCGCGACGAGCGTCTCCTCCATGGTGAGGACGTCGACGGGCACGCCGCAGATGTGCGTACGCCGGGACCGGTCGGCTGAGTCGGCCGGGTCGCCTGAGTCGACTGAAACGGCGGAGTCGACCTCGGGAAGGACGTGAACGGGCGCGACCCGAGCCTGGACGTGCCGCGGTGTCGCCACATTCCCTCCCGTGCCGGAGCCACCGACCAATGTGCGCCGATCAGGATGCCAGTCGGATGATCTTGCCGTCGAGTGCCGGGCATCCCTGTGCGAACGGGCGACGCGCGCCCCGGCGGGTTCCGCGGTCAGCGCCGAGTGGTGGCCGCACGCAGTTCCCGGACGCGTCGAACCGTACCGGCAAGCTCGGAGGCGTTGAGCAGCCCGAACGCCAGAAGGAACCCGGTAGCGCACACGGCTATCACACCGGGACGGGGAGTGAGCACCGCGACCGTGGCCGCGGCGATTCCGGCGGCCAGCCCGGCGGCGTAGCGCGGCAGGCGGCTGCCCCAGCGCAGCCGGAGCCGGCTGAACGCGACCACCAGCGGCACGCCGGCCTGCACCAGCATCCCGGCGAGGTATCCGGCGGCCACGCCGACCGCGCCCCACCGCGTGCCGACGGCCAGCCAGGTCGCCACCCCGACGACGACACCGGCGGCCGACGCGAGCGGGGGAATCCGGGCCAGCGTGAGGTTCTGCGCGGACAGCACGTTGACCGAGGGCACCGCCACGACGTACCAGAACACCGCCAGGACGAGCACCGCGAAGGCCGGGCCGCCGTCGGCGTACGCCGGTCCGAAGACCAGCCCGAGCACCGGGCCGCCGAGCATCGCCGTCAGCCCGAACAGCGGGACCGTGGTCAGCACCAGCAGCCGGGTGACCAGGTCGGTGTGCCGGGCCAGCGCGGCCTGGTCGCCGCGCCCGACGGCCTCCGCCGCGGCCGGGAAGAACGCCATCCCCATCGCCCGCGGCAGGAAGAACGCCGGGCCGACGAGGCTCATGGCGGCGGCGTAGGCGCCCGCCTCGGAACCGCCGGTCGCGTGCCGGGCCACGATCATGGACACCTGGAAGAAGCCCTGTCCCGCGGCGATGCCGAGCGCGGTGTACGCCACGAAGCCGCCGAGCTCACCGCGCAGGGCGGGCAGCTCGCCCGGCCGGACCCGCGGCGCCGACCGGGTCGCCGCCACCGCGAACGCGGCGTACCCCGCCACCAGCGGCGCCAGCAGCAGGCCCGGTGCGTCGCCCGCCAACCGGGTCGGCACCCACCACACCACCACGACCGTGAGGACGAGGATCACCACGTCCGCGGCCACCTCGAGGACGGCGTAGCGGTGCGGCAGGTGGTGGCCGTACAGCACCGACTTCGTGTAGGAGTACGCGCCGTACGCCGTGACCAGCGCGCACACCCACACCACGTCGGTCCAGTCCGCGTCCGGCAGGAACACCCGCCCGAACGCGGCCAGCGCCATCACCACCGCCACGGTCGCCGCGACCGTCCACCGGGTGAGCCGGCGGTGGACGGCGGCGGCCGCCGCGGGTCCGGACCGCGCGGCGGTGAGCGGAAGGAACTTCGCCGCACCCGCACCGGTCGCGGCGGCGGTGGCGAACGTCGCGAGGAACGCCAGGGACACCTGGGAGTTGACCGCCGCCAGCCGGGCCGGGTCGCCGGTGCGGCCGATCAGCGCGGTGTAGACCAGCCGGGTGACGCCGAGCGCCGCGATCCCGAGCATCGACCACAGCGTGCCGCGGACCAGTCGGCCGGTGAGGCGGTCACGGGCCGCCGCCTGCTGCTCGTCCTCGCGCTCGGGACCGGCACCGGAACCGTCGTCCACAGGGGAACCGGCTGTCGGGTCGGCGTCCGGGTTCGGCAGGGTATCGTTCGGCACCGTCGTGTCCTAGGGTCTTGATCCGCAGGGACCGACCCTAGAGCCTCGCGGATCCGGCGGTTGAGGTCGCCGGTCGCATCGGCCCGAGCGGTCCGGCGCACCCCGCACAGGTACACACCCGAGCGAGGAGCCACCGCTGCACGTCGTCGTCGTCACCAATCTCTGGCCGAGCCCGCGCCGGCCCGCCTGGGGGTCCTTCGTGGCCAACCGGGTGGACGCGCTGGAGCGGCTGGGGCACGACGTCGAGGTCGTCGCGGTCCGCGACCACCCGTCGGCGACGGTCCGGTACGCCGGCCTGCTCACCGCCGTTGCCCGGGCCGCCCGCGCCGACCGCACCGGGCGCACCGTGCTCGCCGACCGCACTGGCCGTACCGACCGCGTGGAGGCGGCCGAGCCCGGCACCGTCGTCGAGGCACACATCGCGCACCCGTCCGGCGCGTTCGCCTGGCCGCTCGCGGCCCGGCTGCGCGCCCCGCTGGTGTTGTTCGCGCACGGGTCGGACGTGCTGCGGCTGCCCGGGCGCTCGTGGGTCGACGCCCGGCTGTGCCGGTTCGTGTTCGAGCGCGCGGACCTCGTGGTGGCCAACAGCCGCTACCTCGCCGGGGAGGTCGCCCGCCGGTTCCACCGTCCGGCCGAACGCACCGCCGTGGTGTCGCCGGGGATCAGGTACGCCGACCTGGCCGCGGCCCGGGTCGCCTCGGAAACCGGCTCGGAAACCGGCGCCGGCGGGCGTGGTTCGCGGCCGTACGAACTCCTCTTCGTCGGCAACCTCGTGCACCGCAAGGGTCTCGACGTGCTGCTCGCCGCGCTGGCCGACCTCGACCGGCGGGGCGTCCCCGTGCCGAGGCTGCGGGTCGTCGGTGCCGGGCCCGAACTCCCGAAGCTGCGGCGGCAGGCCGACGCCGCCCGGCTGCGGGTCGACTTCGCAGGCGCGCTGCCGCAGCGCGCCGTGGTCGGTGAGCTCGCCCGCGCCGAACTCCTCGCCGTCCCCTCGCGGGAGGAGGCGCTCGGCCTCGCGCCGCTGGAGGGGATGGCGGCCGGCAGTGTGCCCGTCGCCTCCGCCGTGGGCGGGCTGGCCGAGTCGGTGACCGACGGCGTGACCGGCTTCACCTGCCCGGCGGAGGACCCGTCCGCGCTGGCGTCGGCGCTGGTCCGCGCGCGGGACGCGGTCCGTGACCCGGCCCGCCGCGCCGCGCTCGTGGCCGCGGGCGACGCCGTTGCGCGTACGCACTCGGTGGACGCGGCGGCGGCCGCGACGATCGAACGGTACGCCGGCCTGCTGGCCACGTCGTCGCCGCTGGCCGCGGGGGCGAGGAGCTGAGGCGCCCATGCTGACCCGCCGTACCCTCCTCCGTCTCGTCGTCGCCGCGGTCGCGGTGCTCGTGGTGAGCCTGGTCGCCGACCGTGCGCTCCCGCCGGCGAGCGCCGGAGCGCCGCACACGCTGTACGTCGACTCCCGGATCGGTGACGACGGCCTGCCCGGCACGCTGCCCGACCAGCCGCTGGCTTCGTTGTCCGAGGCGCTGCGCCGTGTCCGCCCAGGCACCCAGATCCTGATGGCCGGGTACGGCGACCAGCTTCCGTACCTCGGCACCGGCGTGCACTGCCCGACCGTCCAGGGCACCGCGGAGCGGCCCGTGGTGATCCGGCGCAACGTCTACACCAACATCCTGCGTCCGGTGGTGCTCACGACCGCCACGCCTGTCACCGGGCCGTGGACGCTGCGGGAGACCACATCCGAGTACCGCACCTGGAGCGCGCCCTGGCCGGACCGGATCCGGCTGGCCGGCGACCCGGACTACGGGTTCGTCAAGATCGGCGCGATCGCGCTCACCGGCTACGCCAAGCCGCCCCGGGACTACGCCCACGAGGCCGCCTGGTGGTCCGGCGGCCGGCTCTACCTCCGCAGCGGGCGGGCGTCCCCCCACGACTACGGCGTGACCGTGAAGAACGGCGACGCCCTCTGCCTGTCCGGACGGTCGCGGCACGTCCAGATCGACGACCTGATGGTGGTCGGCGCCGTGCACGCGATCCGGGTGGAGCCGGGTGCACAAGACATCCGCGTCGACCACTTCGTCCGGCACAACGTGCTCGACAAGGACCTGATCCCGGTCGGCGCGCTGCCCGGTTTCAGTCCGCCGATCAGCCGGTTCGGCCCGGACTGCCCGTGTCTGGTCGGCCAACGGTGAGGGCGGTGACGGCGCTCGCGTTCGGAGCGGCCTCGGTGCTGACGGCGGTTCTGGTGTGGCGACGGGTGCCCCGGCTACGTGCCTGGCCGCCGGCACTGGGACTGCTGGTCGCGGTGTTCACGGTCGTGCCCCCGCACCAGACGATCGCGGCCGGGGTCGGCGTCGACGACCTGCTCTTCCTGCTCGGGCTGGCGTTGCTGGTGCCGTCCGCCTGGCGGCACGGCCCGCTCGGCAGGGTGCCGTACGGCCGCGGCCTGGTGCTCGGGGCGGGGCTGCTCGCGGCCGGTGCGACGGTGTCCGCGTTCGTCAACGCCGACGCTCTGCCGGACACCGTCGACCTGTTGTTCCGCGGGCCGGGGCGGCTGCTGCTGTACGTCGCGATGGTGCTGGTGGTGCTCGCCCAGTCGCCGCCGGAGCGCACCCGCTGGGTGGTGGCCCGGGCGCTCGCCGGAGTGGGCGCGTTCGAGTCGGCGTTCAGCGTCGTGGCGTACTTCGTCGGCCTGCCGGGAGGGTTCGGCCTGCAGCCTGCGGAGGGCAACACCAGCCTGGTGGGTGAGATCCCGGGCCGGGTGACCGGGACGCTGGACCTGTCCCCGAACTTCCTCGGCGCCCTGCTGGTGCTGTCCATCCCGGTGGCGCTCGGGATCGCCCTGGACGCATCGGAGCGCCGGACCCGGCTGTGGTGGTCGGCCGCGGTCCTGGTGCAGATGGTGGCGCTGGTCCTCACCTACACCCGCAGCTCGCTCGCGGTCACCGTGCTCGCCGCGGCGGCCCTGGTGGCGCTGCGCGGACGGCTGCGCTGGCTGGTCGGCGGCGCCGCGGTCCTGGTCGGCGTACTGGTCCTCGTGCCGCCGGCGTTCGAGCGGATCGCGCACGACCGCACCGACCGGATGGCGCTCTACACCTCCGGGCTCCGGGTCTTCCTCCACTACCCGCTGGCCGGGGTCGGGCCGGGCGAACAGGCCGCGTTCACCGCGGCCGACCCCGCCACCTACCGGACGACGACGTTCGGGGTGGCCGGCAACAACGCGCACAACACCGTGCTGCTGGCCGGCGCGGAGAACGGCATCCTCGGCCTGCTCGGCGCGCTGGTGCTGAACGTCGTCCTGGCAGCCGTGGCGGTGGCGGTCATCCGGCGGGCGCGGAAGCTCTCCGCCGCGGGCCGCCCGGCCGCCGGTGAGCCGCTCGGCATCGGGGTGGCGGTGCTGGCGTTCCTCTTCCAGGGGATGGCCAACAACCTGTTCACCGTGACGCTGACCGCGAGTGCCCTGGTGATGCTGGTGGCGGGGTGTGCGCTGCCGTGGCTGGCCGCGGACGGTCCTCCGCGGCAGGTCGGCGCGGAGGAGTCGCCGGGCGTCGAGCCGGAGCCGGAGCCTGAGCTGGACGCGGAGTCGGAGTCGGAGCCACAGTCGGAGCTGGAGCCGCAGGCTGAGCCGGAGGCGCGCTGACCCGGCCGAGCAGCCTCCGGCCGCGCCAGGCGACCACGGCGGCGACAGCCAGCAACAGCGTCGCGGCGCCGGAGCCGGCGAGCACGTGCGCGGGCCGGAACACGCTGGTGAGCGGGCCGCCGATGGCCGTACCCACCGGCGCCGCGGTGAGCAGGACCGCCGACCGGGCGGCCAGCACCGAGGACAGCGCGGCGGCCGGCGTACGGGACTGCAGCAGGGTGTACGACACGGCGGGAAACGGTCCGTAGATCATCCCGCCGAGGCCGAAGCAGACCAGCTCGACCGCGGTCGGCGGGCCGAACCCGAACGGCAGCAGGACCAGCCCCCAGCAGGCGACGACGGCCAGCAGCACCGGCGCGGGCGAGAGCCGCCGCAACGCGCCGACCGCGAGTCCTCCGGCCACCGCCCCGATCCCGAACGCCGTCCAGTACGCGCCGAGCAGGGTGGTGTGGCCGCGGTCGCCGCCGGTCACGTGCAGTGGCAGCGCCACCTCGACCGGGCCGAACAGGAAGTTGAACGCCCAGGTCAGCACGAGCAGGCCGAGCAGCAGGGGCCGGCCGCGCAGGAACCGCAGCCCGGACGTGGAGCCGCCCGCGCCGGCCGACTCGGCGGTCCGGGCGCCTCGTGCGTCACCGCGTACCTCCCGGTGGACCGACCACACCACCAACCCCAGCAGGGCGAACGACAACCCGTCGGCGCCGATCACCCAGCCGGGTCCGGCCACCGCCGCGCCGACACCCGCGACCGCGGGCCCCACGACCATCGCCAGTGAGCTCGTCGAGCCCGCCAGCGAGTTGCCCGCCAGCCGCTGGTCCGGCGGCAGCAGCTCCGCGAGCAGGGTGTACTTCCCCGCCGAGCCCCAGGCGTGCAGCAGCGAGGAGAGCCCGAGCAGGACGACCAGCCCCACCGGCTGCAGGACGCCGAACGCCCAGGTGAGCGCCACGGCCGACAGGCAGGCCGCCCGCAGCACGGAGTCGGCGAGCAGCAGGCGCGCGGCCGGCAGCCGCCGCAGCCACCGGCCGAAGACGAGGGCGCCGACGACACCGGGCAGGGCGTACGCCGCGACCGACGCGCCGACCAGCATCCCCGCCCGGCCCGGTGCGGCGATCCCGATGGCGAGCAGGGGTACCGCGACGACGCTCATCCCGTCGCCGAGGTCGCTCACGCCGAACGCGCCGAGCAGGCGGCGCAGCCTCGGTTCGGCCAGCAGGGGCCGGTACGCGGAGAGCAAGGACACGGTGCCCAGCCTCGGGCCTCAACCGTGGTTCAGCTCAAGCCGGCCGCGCCTCCTTCTTCGGCTCTCTCACCCGATCTAGGCAAATCTAGATTCTCTGCTAGCAATGGCTAGACGACCCGATAGGCGCCGAGACGGTGCGATCGGCCGATGGCTGAACTCTCGCCCGCCCGGCGTTCGGTCGAAGGCGGCCGACCCCCATCGAAAGTCCGTGAGGGATCGGGTTGACGCCACCCGGCGCTTTGTTCTATAACTTCTATAACAGAGCGCCGGGAGATGACATGATCGTGACTCTGGACCTCACCAGCGAGGTCCCGATCTACCAGCAGATCCGGGACCGGGTCGTCGAGGCCATCGCCGCCGGCGACCTGCGCGAAGGCAGTCCGCTGCCGTCCACCCGTCAGCTCGGGGTCGACCTCGGCATCAACTTCCACACCGTCAACAAGGCGTACGACCTGCTCCGCCACGAAGGGCTGCTCCGGCTCAACCGCAAGAGCGGCGCGGTCGTCGTTCGCGACCCGGGGTCCGGCCCGCCGGGAGCCGGCTTCGTCGGCGACTGGGAAGCCCGGCTGCGCACGTTGCTCGCCGAGGCGGTCGCCCAGGGAGTGCGGAGCCCGGAGGCGCTCACGCACTGCCGGTCGGTGCTCACGTCGTTCAGGCCCGACCCCGGAACAGACCCCGGAAGAGACTCCGGAACAGGCTCCGGAACCAAGCAGGAACCCAGGCAGAAGGGGGCGCAGTGATGGCCGAGTTGATGGTGGTGAACCTGTTCGGGCCGGTGGTCGGCCTGGTGGTGCTGTGGCTGCTGCCCACGATGAACCTCCGGACGCTGCCGTTCGGGATCCGGGTGCCGGCCGCGCACGCCGACGCCCCGGTCATCGCGGCGCAGCTGCGAACGTACCGGCGGTGGATCCTCGGCGCCGGGCTCGTCGTGGTGGCGGCCACCGTCGCGCTGACGTACCTCCTCCCGCTCCCGGTCGCGCAGGGCGTCGCGCTGCTCGCGATCGTCGCGATGTGGCTGCCGGCGTTCCTGCGAGCCCGCCGGGAGATCGGCGCAGCGAAGGAACGCGAGGGCTGGTACGACGGCCTGCGGCAGGGCGTCGTCGCGGACACCTCGCTGCGCACGGAACCGGTCCGCTTCCCCTGGCTGTGGGCGGTGCCCGCCGTGCTCCTGACCGCGGTGACCGCGGTCCTCGGAATCGTGCGCTACCCCGACCTGCCGCCGACCCTCGTCACCCACTGGGACCTCGACGGCACACCCGACCGGACCATGGCCACCACGGTGGGCACCGCGTTCGCCGTAGTGTTCGTCCAGGTGCTGATGACCGCGCTCCTGGTGGGGCTGATGTGGGCCTCGATCCGGTTCCGGCCCGACCTGGACGCGGCCGCACCGAAGGTCTCCGCCCGCCAGTACCGCGGCTTCCTCGTCGCCACCGCCAAGGCGGTGCTCGTACTCGCCGCGCTCGTCGACGTGTCCATGCTGGTGATCAGCTGGCAGATGTGGGGTGGCGGGGCGCGACTGCCGGCCGGGGTGGTGGTGCTGCCGGTCCTGGTGGGCACCGCGGTGGTGATCGGTTCGGCGCTCCGGACCGGTCAGAGTGGCAGCCGGCTCCCGGCGGACGGCGAGCCCGGTGCGGGAACGGCCGAGGAGAACACCGGTGTGGTGCAGCGCGACGACGACAGGTACTGGCCCGTCGCCAGCTTCTACGTCAACCGCGCCGACCCGGCGATGTTCGTGCCCAAGCGGCTCGGGGTGGGCTGGACGGTCAACATCGGCAACCCGAAGGGCATCGCGCTGCTCGCGGCGATCCTCCTCGCCCCGATCGTCCTGACGGTGGTACTCCGCTGACCGCGACACGCCGCTAGCTACGTCTAACGAAATCTAGAGTCACGGCTAGACGAGCCCATACAGTCTGAGCGTGGACCCCGTGCGCAATCCCTACGCACCCGGCGCCGGCCAGCGTCCTCCCGAGCTGGCCGGCCGCGACCGTGAGGTACGCCAGTTCGAGGTGGTGCTCGAACGCGTCGCCGCGGGCCGGCCCGAACGCAGCCTCGTCCTGTCCGGGCTGCGCGGCGTGGGCAAGACCGTCCTGCTGAACGCGCTTCGGTCGCTGGCCCTGAGTCGGGCGTGGGGCACCGGAAAGGTCGAGGCCCGTCCCGACCGGTCGATCCGGCTGCCGATCGCGCAGGCGCTGCACGCGGCCAGCCGCGAGCTCACCCCGCGCCACCGCGACCCCGAACGCGCGGACGACTTCCTCGGCGTCCTCAAGGCGTTCGCGCTGGAGACGTCGGTGAAGGACCGCAAGGGGGTTCGCTGGCGGCCGCCGTACGACGTGCCCGCCACCCGCGGCCGGGCCGACTCCGGCGACCTCGAGCTCGACCTCACCGAACTCTTCACCGCCGCCGGTGAGCTCGCCCGCGACCTCGGCGTGGGCGTCGCGGTCTTCGTCGACGAGATGCAGGACATCCAGCCCGCCGAGCTCGCCGCGCTGTGCGGCGCCTGCCACGAGATCAGCCAGCGCGGCGTGGCGTTCGTGGTGGTCGGCGCCGGTCTGCCGCACCTGCCGACCGCGCTGTCGGCGAGCAAGTCCTACGCCGAACGCCTGTTCCGCTACGTCTCGGTGGACCGGCTGGGCCGCGACGCCGCCGACCGGGCGCTGACCGTTCCCGCGCAGACCGAGGACGTGGAGTTCGAGCCGGCGGCGCTGGACGCGCTGCACGACGTCACCGACGGCTATCCGTACTTCGTCCAGGCGTTCGGCAAGGCCACCTGGGACGTCGCGCCGCGTAGCCCGATCTGCGCCGACGACGTCAAGGTCGCGGCGCCGGAGGCGGAGGCGGAGCTCGCGGTCGGCTTCTTCGGTTCGCGGTACGAACGCGCCACCCCGGCCGAACGGGAGTACATGCGGGCGATGGCCGAGCTCGGTGCCGAACGCGCCGACCGGCCGGTGCCCACCGCGGACGTCGCCGCGCTGCTCGGCCGCAGGCCGCAGAGCCTGTCACCGGCGCGGGACGGGCTGATCAAGAAGGGCCTGGTGTACGCCGCGGAGCGTGGTTCGGTCGCGTTCACCGTCCCGCACTTCGGCGCATTCCTGCGTTCCCAGCACAGCTGAGGCGGGACTCCGATCCGCGGGGCGGGCCCTTGGGGGTGGTGCCCGGCAGACTGGCGTCGCGAACCCAACCCGGCACCCGGAGGTCGGCCGCCATGCTGCAGACGAATTTCTCCCGCTTCCTCGGCCTGAGCTATCCCATCGTCGGTGCGCCGATGGCCGGCCCCGGCAGTGGCCGGCTCGCCTCCGTCATCAGTGGCGCCGGGGCCCTCGGCATGGTCGGCGTGGGCAGCCGCGCGACACGGAAGTGGGTGCGCGGCCAGCTCGACGCCGCGTCCTCGATGGGCCAGCGGCGGTGGGGCGTCGGCGTGCAGGTGTGGGCTCTGCCGGACCAGCCCGGCGTGATGGACGAGATCGAGATCGCCCGGCCCGCGATCGTCTCGCTGTCGTTCGGCGACCCCGCTCCCTACATCGACCAGGTCCATCGAGCCGGCGCGCTGGCCGCCTCCCAGGTCAACTCGGTCGCCGACGCGCGGAAGGCGGTCGACGCGGGCGTCGACGTGGTGGTGGTCCAGGGTGCGGAGGCCGGCGGCCATCACGCCGGTCAGGTGGCGACGCTTCCCCTGCTGCAGGGCGTGTTGGAGGCCGTCGAGTACGACGACGTCTACGTCCTCGCCGGCGGTGGGATCGGCACGGGTCGCGGGCTGGCGGCGGTGCTCGCCGCGGGTGCGCAGGCGGGCTGGATCGGTACGGCGTTTCTCGCCACACCCGAGGCGGAGAGCCCGCTGCTGGCCAAGATGGCGGTGCTCTCGGCCAAGGAGACCGACACGATCCACACCAGGGTGTTCGACTTGGTCGGCGGAGTCGGCTGGCCCGAACGCTATCCGGGCCGGGCCCTGAGCAACCCCTTCGCCCGCACCTGGGATCCACGGGAGGCCGAGCTCGCCGAGTGGGCGCAGTCGGCCGACCCGGAGTCCGCCGGCAAGCTGGCTGCTGTCAAGGAGGAGTTGACAAAGGCCACGAAGGCGGAGGACTACCACGTCGCGGTGGTCTACGCCGGGCAGGCGGCCGGCCTGGTGCACGACGAACGCCGGGCCGCCGAGGTGGTGCGTTCCATCGGCGACGACGCCGAACGCCACATGCGGGCCGCCGCCGAGCTGTGTGTCCCCGACGAGCGATACCTCGGGTGACGCCAGGTTGCGCAGGCGTCGGTGAGAAGACGTACGGCGGTGAGAAGACGTACGGCGGTGAGACGAAACCCGGTGTGCGCCGGATGAGGGCTTGGCGATCCTCGGCCTGTCGCGGGTGCCGATCCGGGTAGGCTCGCGGCCGTCCGGCAAGACGGCGGCACGACGATGATGACGAGGCTCCCGTAGATGCGCTGTGCACGTTGCGGCTACGACAACCCCGACAACCCTCGTACGTGTGCGCGGTGTGGGTTGGCACTGGCCGATTCGTCCGACCCGGCAGGTGACCGGACAGGCGACCCGACAGGCGATCCTGCGGCCGACCTCCGGGGCCGCGACGTGTCCGACCCGGCGGAGGGGACCCGTCCGTCTCCCATCCAGCCGTCGTGGCGGCGACCGGCCGAAGCGCCGGCCGAATCGCCACCGTGGTCGGGATCCGTCGATGCCGCACCCTGGCAGACTCCGCCGCGGCGCGGGACCCCGCCGAGCCGTCCCGCCACCGACCCACCGGCGGCGTCGCCCGCGACCGGAGGTTCACCCGTCGCGGCGGATCCGCCGAGAGCGGCGTCCGGCCAGCAGCCGAATACGCTCGGCCGGGTGCTCGTCGTCCTGCTCATTGTCGAGGTCGTGCTCGCGGTGGTCTACGCGATCTTCTCGCTCGGTCCTCGCCGGGGAGTCTTCGCGGCACTCGCCGCCGATCCGGCCGGGGTGGGCCGCGCGGAGGCTACGGCCAGCGACCGGACCAACCTCGTGCTGTTCACCGCCCTCGGACTCTGCACCGTCGCGGCGGTGGCGCTGGGTGCCTGGTGGGCGAGCCGGGCCGCCCGGGCGAGCCGATCGGGACCGGTGCGCTGGGGTCCGGCCTGGTGGGTCGTCACGATCGTGGCCGCCGTCCTGATCGCCGCCGCGCTGGTCCTGCACGCCGGCGGGGACACCGGCCGGATAGCCACCGGCTATGTGCTCCTCGGTCTGGGGTGCGTACTCGTCGCCGGTTCAGCCGCGTGGGCACTGCGGGTCGTACGCCGGAACAGTCGGCACAGCACGTCCCACCCCGGCGGAACCGGCGGAACCGGCGCGGTCGGTGCGGCCGGGGGAAACGAGCAGGTGGGTTCAGGCTCCGAGCGGGGCCGGACCGGCCCGGACAGCGAAGGTCCCGGCCACCTGGTGCGGTGACCGGGACCATCGCCGTTGCCGTACTGCGGACGACACGAGCGACCTACTGAAAGATCGTGGTGTTGCTGCGCTCGGTCGCGGTGTAGTTGTCGTGGACGTTCTGGACGGCCACGTGCAGCTGGTCGAGAACGCCGTTGAGCTCCCGGATCGCCTTCTCCCACTGGGCCTTCGCGTCCCAGTAGGCGGTCTTCGCGTCGCCGTCCCACTCCTGGAGCTTGGCCTCGAGGGCCTTCTCCAGGTCGTTGGTCTCGTCCTCGACACCGCGGTAGGCGAGCCGCAGGTTGGACTGGAGGTCGAGCAGCGCCTGGCTGTTCCACCTGGTCAAATCACTCATGAACGTGAACCTCCCGTGCAGGTAGGGCGTGCTGAACTTCTCGGACGTGCATCAGGTCGGGCCGTGATCAGGTCGGACAGTGATCAGGTCAGGCCGTTGAGGAGCTGGTCGATCTTGTTGACGCCCTCCTCCTGCTGCTGCTCCGTCGCCTCGTAGCTCATGCGCGCGGCGCCCATCTTCTCCCGCAGGTCGTTCAGGGCGTCGCAGACCGTCAGGAACTTCTCGTCGAAGGTGCCCATCACCCGGGTGAAGGTGGTGGCGGCGTTGCCTTCCCACTGGCCGGCGGCTTCCCTGCTGTAGTCCTGCAGCTTGCCCTTGATGCCGACAATGACGTCGAACGAGTCGCCCACACGCTGGGCGGCCTCGGCCATCGCAGCTCTGTCTTGCGACGCTGCTCCTCCCACACCTACCTCCTCCGTCAGCCCGGTCCTGCCGGGCGGTGTCGACCGGCGCCTCGTGGCGCCGATCCGCGATGTCGCGTGCGTTCCGCTCGACCGCGGTCCCCGTGTCAACCGCGGTGCTGGGAGATCGTCGGCTGGTTGGAACCCGACGCGAGAACACGCTAACGCGAAACGAGGTTTGGCCGGGAGCGGGAAATCTTCGACTGTGGATAACTCCTCCCGCGGACCACTTCACGAAGGCAGCCGGGCGGCATCGGCGGCGGGATTCTTCCGCGGAAGAATCCCGCATCGGCCCGGCCCGCGTCGTGCACGCGGGTGGGCGGACTCCCGCTACCTGACGGCTCCCCTACTTGCCGGGCTCCGGTGCGAAACGTTCGGCGCGGTAGGCGGCCTGCTGGGAGAGCGCGGGTCCGGTCGGGATGAGGTTCAGCAGCGTCGGGGGCACCGGCAGCGGGTGCGCGTCGGCATAGCCGAGCCGGGTCAGGGTGTCGGTGTCGGGCACCGGGAACTTCACTCCGGACTCGGTGACGAGGTAGTAGCCGGACGGCCGTACGCCCGGAGCCGGGAGCAACGCGGCGAGCGCACCACCACCGGGCGGCACGAGCACCCGTGGCGTGGACGGGTCCGACCCGTTCGGCCCGCTCGACCCCGTCGACCCGTCCGGCCCGGCACCCGCCGGGAGGGTCCCGCCGGTGGTGAGGTGCATCCGGGCGCGGTCGCCGGCCCGGTCGTTGTCGTACCACAGGCACAGCGGGGCGTCCGGTCTCGACGGGGCGGCCAGCCGTGGCGGTGTCGGCGGGAGGTCCTTCACCTGCAGGTCGTCGTCGGTGGGCGAGGTGTGCGCGAGGACGACGCTGAACGCGATCTCGGTGAAGGTGCTCTGCGCCTGGCCGCTTCCGTCGGTGGCCGCGCCGGTGCCGAGCAGGATCTTCGCCTGTACGGCACTGAGCCGGGCGAACCCGTCGGCGGTCATCACGTAGTAGCGGTCGGGGTCCGGGGTGTGGAAGAGCTGGCCGATCGTGGTGGACCCGCCGCCGGTGGACACCGGGCTGGACTCCCCGCGGCGGGGTACGACGGGACCGGCGAGATCCTGCCCGGCCGGCAGTGCCCGCAGCCACGCCGAGCTGACGGGTACGGCGGCCGAGGTGGAGTAGCCCAGGCTCGCCAGCGGGCGTTCACCGACGGCGAGCCGCCGCCCGTGCCAGACGAGGTGGTCGCCGCCGTCCGGGCCGCGCACCAGCAGGGCGGCCTCACCGACCCGGCGGCCGCCGACCGACTTCTCCGGCGTACCGATCAGCACCGTGACCCTCGGCGTTCCTGCCGCGTCGCCACTCTCGCCGGCGACCGCCGTCGCGCACATCGCCCACGGCGCGGACCGGATGCTGGAGGCGAGGGGCACCGACGTGGGCGCCTGCGCGATCCCGATCTCCGGGCCGCGGGGGATCCCGGCGAGCGACTCCCGGCTCACCGACACCTTCTTCATCCCGCTGCCGCGGATCAGCAGCGCGGACGTGGTGTTGCGTACCGGCACCAGGATCATGTTCGCGTCGTCCCCGCCGCCCTGCCCGCCCTGGCCGCCCTGCCCCGGCGCCTGCGGCGTCTGCGGTGTCTGGCCCGGCTGTTGCGCGGTGGACCCGCCGGAGTCGAGGACCGAGCGCGGCAGGTAGAGGTAGAGCGCGCCGGTCTCCTTCTCCACGATCACCGAGGACGACGCGTCGTTCTTCCAGCGGGTGGACGAGCTGTTGCCCAGCCAGGCGTACAACGCCACTCCCGCGCACGCCAGCGCGCCGACCATGATGCCCGCGAACGTCGAGGTGGTGACCCGGCGCATCGGATGCTCGATCGCCTCCGGGTCGTTGCCGAGCATGGCCGCGAGCACCCTGCGTCCGAGGTAGCGGTACGCCTGGAGCTGGTCGCGTCGGGTCTGCATCGTGGTGGGGTTCCTCGCGGACGGCGCTGCGCGGTCACTGCCGGGATACTTCCGAAAAACTTCTGAGGGCACATCAGGGGGCGTCACGGTCGCAGGTCGATCGGCCTCGCCGCCCCCGGCGGTTCCCGAGTCCGCGACACTACGATATTCCGGCGAGCCGCGACCACCGCGGCGCAGCCCGCGCGGGCCGCACCCCACGGGTGTGCCTGACGTCCACGGGAGGAGGGGTCCGGTGTCCGCTGTCCGCACCCCGCAACCAGCCGCTCGCACCGGTTCGTCCCCGGCGAACGGCCGCAGGCGCGACCGCCGGGACCGCCGCGACGACCGGCGAGCCGACTCGCCGGGAGGTCCGCGGCGACGGGTCCGGCTGCGGCGTTCCTACCCCGGGCGCCACCTGGGTGCCCTCCCCGTCGCCACGCTCGTGGCGTGGCAGGTCGCGGTGGGTCTGCTCGCCGCCGGGGTGGCCGTGGGCGGCGTGCTGCTGGTGCTCGGCGCAGTGGTGTTCCTCGCGGTCGTGCTCGGCACCGCGGTGTGGTGGAACGGCCGCCCGCTGTGGCGCTGGCTGGCGGTGTGGACGCGGTTTCGCCGGCGCAACGCCCAGGCCGCACCGGGCCCACCCCACGATCCGGGCCTCGCACCGCTGCGGGAATGGCTGCCGGCGTTCGAGCTGTCCGCGGTCGCCGGCCGCCGTGGCGAACGCCCGGCCGGGGTCGCCCACGACGGCACCGGCTACGTCGTCGTCCTCGGCCCGCGCGGTGACGACCTGATCGCCTCCGCCGACCCCGTCCGTGTCCCGTTGGGCGCGCTGGCCAACGTCGGCGACGCCGAGGGGGTCCGGCTCGCCTCCGCGCAACTGCTCGTCCGCACCCTGCCGGCGCCCGCGCCGACGTTGGGTGCCTACGCCGCCCAGCTCGGCGCGTCGTACGCCGAGATCAGCGGCCGGTCCACCCCGGCGGCGACGTCCTGGTGGGTCGCCCTCCGGCTGGAGCCGAGCCGGGACGGCACGTCGGTGACGCTGGACGGAACCGACGTGGACGCGGTGAGCAGGGCGCTGCGTACCACCGTCGGCTGGGCAACCAAGGTGCTGTCCTCCTCCGGGCTGCCCTGCCGTCCGCTGGACGAGTCGGAGCTACGCGAGGTCCTCGACCTCACCCTCGGCGTCGACGCCCAGCGCGCGACCGGCGCCCCCCGCGAGCGGCGTACGACCGAGTCCTGGCGCGGCTGGAGCTGCGACGGTGCCGCCCACGTCAGCGGCTGGCTGCGGAGCTGGCCGCGGACGGGGATTCCGTCGCTGTCCCGCGTGCTGGCGGCGATGGCCGGGCTGCCGGTCCAGTCCGCCGTCGCCTCGCTCGCCCTCACCTGGGCGCCGGACCGGACCGTGCGGACCACCACGTTCGTACGGGTGGTGGCCGACGACGCCAAGCTCGCGCGTACGGCGTTCCGTCAGCTCACCAAGGCAGGTGCCCGGTCCCGGATCGGGATCGTCCGGCTGGACGGCGAGCAGACCCCCGGCCTGATCGCCACGATCCCGATGGGAGGCGGCGCCCGGTGACCCGCCGAACACACCAGCCGCACCCGACCCACCTCCCCCAGGTGCAGGCGCACGAGACCCGGGTGGACGACCTCGACGACACCACGCTCACGCTGCCGCCGGCCGGGCTGGTGCTGGGTTCGGGGAAGGCCGGCGCGCTGGTCGTCCGGCTGTTCCGCAGCGACCCGGTGCGCATCTGCGTGGTGTCCCGCGGCCGGCTGGCCCAGCTCGTCGCCTACCGCGCGATCGCGGTCGGCGCCCACGTCACCGTGGTCACCGACGCGGTGGCCGCCTGGGGTCGGCTGGTGGCGGCGGTTCCGCGCGGGCCGTCCTGGCTGACGGTGCTGCCGACGGGTGCGCGGGTGAGCGCCACCGGCAGCCTCGCCCGGCCGTCGCTGGTCATCGACGCCACCCGCGACCACCAGGCGCTGCCGCGGTGGGAGCAGGGCGACTGGCAGACGTTCATCTCGGTGCAGACCGACCTCGAGCCCACCGACGAGCAGCGGCTGCGGTCCTCGGACCTGCTGATCGCGCAGCGGGTGGAGCCGCCCGCCGCCGACGTGGCCCGGCGTGGCTTCGGCCTGGCCAGGGACCGCGCCGGCTGGCTCACCCAGATGCCGCCGGACGTCGTCGCCGTGGCGGCCGCCGGCCAGCTGGCGTTCGGGCAGCTCGGGCTGAGCGGCACGGAGCAACGGTTGTTTGGCGGCCACTGACCGCGCCGAGGGCCGAGGGCCGACGGCCGCCGGGCCGAAGACTCAGGAACTCAGGACAGCAGGGCGATGATCGCGTCGTACACGCCCATCGCACCGAACGCCAGCGGCACGACCGTGAGCAGGACCAGCACCTCGAACAGGTCGGTGTAGCGGGCCCAGTACGGCGACAGCCGCCGGCCCGGGGCGTTGACCGCCCAGGCGCCGAGTGCGGCGGCGACGAGCAGGCACGGGACGCCCACCGCGAGGACCGTGCCGGCTCCCGCCCCTCCGGTCGCCAGCCGCCAGACCAGCAGCGCGGCGCAGGCCACCCCGCCGCACACCAGCCACCGCCGGTGCGTACGGCCCCGGAAGTGCCGCGACCGAAGGACCAACGCCAGCCCGGTGACACCGACCAGCGCCGGGCCGAACCAGCCCGGCTGCCGGGTGAGGTAGACCGCGCCGACCGCGCACACCGTGGTGGTGGCGGCGATCAGCGCGGCCACCAGCCGGTCGGCGACGACGGCCTGCTGCAGGACGGTCGGCCCCGGCAGCACGCCGGACTGCCGGCGCAGGTCCTCCGAACTGGTCGGCAGCTGGGGCAGCGGTAGCTGGGCGAGCCGGGCGCAGATCGTCGGCAGGAACGGCATCAGGCCCAGGGCGAGCGCCACCGTGGCGGCGGCGACCACCCCGGCGGAGGCGGACAGGACCAGCACCGCCGCCGCGGCGAGTGCGCCGACCAGCGCGATCGCCGCGACTCCGAGGAAGCCGTCCCATCCGGCCGCCACCGCGAACGCCGAGACCGTCGCCAGCACCAGCACCAGCGCGCACCCGACCAGTGCCTGCGGTGCGCCGAAGTCGCCGAGCCGGTGGTCGCCGCCGAGAACGAGCAGGCCGCCGACGCCGGCGTAGCCGACCCCCGCCGCGGCCAGCAGCACGCCGGCGTCCGGCTGACCGAAGGCCCGCGACATCGCCGTACCGCCGCCGACCAGGCCGACCGCGGCGACCACCGCCACCACCGACTGGAGCACCCAGGAGGGTCCGGTGGTCAGCGCCACCAGCGCGCCCAGCGCGAAGAACGTGCCGGCCACCGCCAGGGCGGTCGTCCGTGCGTCGGACGGCTGCCAGGCGGCCCGCCGCTCCCGGGTGGCCACCGCGACCGCGTCGGCCACGTCGTCGAACGCGAACTCCGGGATGGCCCCCTCGCGGTGGCGCAGGTGGAGCACGTCGCCGTCGCGTACGCCCAGGCCGGACAGGTGCAGCGACGGGTCGAAGGAGGACTCGCCGAGCCGCTGCAGCACCCACCCGCCGCGCAGGAAGGCCGGGTCGTCGGGGTTCTCCCCGGCGTACCGCAGCAGGGTCGGCAACAGGTCGGCCAGCGGGGTGTCGGTGGGCAGGGCGAGGTCCATCCGGGTGCGCGGGGCGACGACGGTGACGCGGCAGAGCTCCACGCCGCTGTTCGCGTCCACTGTTGATCTCCTCATCGCGCTGGGGCAGCCTGGAGCGGAGGGCCTGGCCGACGCCCGAGTGGGCTGTCCGTGCCGGGTCGTATTGTCTGCCATTGTCCGACACCCACCGACCGCACATCCACCGCACCCGACGGTCCGGCTGAGAGGGGTTGCGCAGTGAGCACGGTGCTCTACCGTCGCCCCGGCCGTCGGCAGCCGCCGGCGATGCCCAAGGGGGAGGTGCTGTTCGAGGCGCCGCCGGAGCTGCCCGAGGCGACGCCCGGCGGGGCGATGCAGAAGATGTTCGGCATCCTGCCCATGCTCGGCGGCGGCGCGGTGATGGCGTTCATGCTGTCCAGCGGCTCCACCGGCAACAACTCCATGCGGCTGCTGATGAGCGGCACGATGGCCGTGTCCATGGTGGGGATGTACGTCAGCCAGCTCGGCAGCGGTGGCAAGAACGGCGAGCGCAAGCACCAGGTCGACGGCAGCCGGCGCGACTATCTCCGCTACCTCGGCCAGCTCCGCAGACGGGTCCGCACCGCCGCCAACCGGCAGCGCGAGGCGCTGGAGTGGCGCTATCCCGAGCCCGACAGCCTGTGGGTGCTGCCGCTGAGCCGGCGGCTGTGGGAACGCCGGCCGGCCGACCGCGACTTCGGGCACGTACGCGTCGCCAAGGGCGTCCAGCGGTTCGTCCTGCAGCTGATCGCGCCGGAGACCAAGCCGGTGGAGGATCTCGAGCCCGTCGCCGCGGGCGCCCTGCGCCGGTTCATCGCCACCTACCGCACCGTTCCCGACGTGCCGGTCGCCGTGTCCCTGCGCGGTTTCGCGCACGTACGCCTGGACGGCGACCCGCAGGCGGTCCGCGGCCTGGCCCGGGCGATGGTCGCGCACCTCGCCGCCTTCCACGCGCCGCACGAGTTCGTCGTCGCGTCCTGCCTGGCGCCGGACCGGCGGGCCGACTGGGACTGGCTCAAGTGGCTGCCGCACGCGTTGCACCCCACCGCCACCGACGGCGCCGGCCAGGTGCGGCTGGTCACCTCGTCGCTGGTCGAGCTCGAACGCCTGCTGGCGCCCGAGCTGGCCAACCGCCCGTTCTTCTCCGCCAACGGCAAGCCGCTCACCGACCAGCCGCACGTGGTCGTCCTGGTCGACGGCGGGCACGCCAGCACCGACTCGCGGTTCCTCAGCGCGCCGGCGCAGGGCGTGACGGTGATCGACCTCACCGGCAACGCCGTCCGCCGGTCCGGCGACGGCGTGATGCGGCTGCGGCTCACCGCCGACCAGGTGTTCCACGTCGCCGCGAGTTCCGACGACGACCTGGACACGGGCGGCAAGGAGAGCCTGCTCGGCCGGCCCGACGAGCTGACCGTGGCCCAGGCCGAGTCGTTCGCCCGCCAGCTCGCCCCGCTGCGGTCGGCGCTGGTCGGGCCGACCGGCGTGGTCGAGGAGCAGGCGGAGGTGGAGGAGGAGAAGCCGCAGTACGAGTTGGAGCTGATGAGCCTGCTCGGCATCCCCGACGCCAACCACCTCGACCCCGACGTCATCTGGCAACCGCGGCCGCGCCACGACCGGTTGCGCATCCCGTTCGGGCTCACCCCCGACGGCCAGCCGGTGGAGCTGGACATCAAGGAGTCCGCCCAGGGCGGTATGGGCCCGCACGGCCTGGTCATCGGCGCCACCGGCTCGGGCAAGAGCGAGGTGCTGCGCACGTTCGTGCTCGGCCTGGCCGTCACGCACTCCCCCGACGCGCTCAACCTCGTCCTCGTCGACTTCAAGGGCGGCGCGACGTTCCTCGGCCTGGACAGCCTGCCGCACGTCTCCGCGGTCATCACCAACCTCGAGGAGGAGCTGATCCTGGTCGACCGGATGCAGGACGCCCTGGCCGGTGAGCTGAACCGCCGCCAGGAGCTGCTCCGGCAGGCCGGCAACTACGGCTCGCTGCGCGACTACGAGGACGACCGCGCCAAGGGCAAGCCGCTGGAGCCGATGCCGTCGCTGTGGATCGTGGTCGACGAGTTCAGCGAGCTGCTGTCGGCGAAGCCGGAGTTCATCGAGCTGTTCGTGATGATCGGCCGGCTCGGCCGCAGCCTCGGTGTCCACCTGCTGCTGGCCTCCCAGCGGCTGGAGGAGGGCAAGCTGCGCGGGCTCGACACCCACCTGTCCTACCGCGTCGGCCTGCGGACCTTCTCCGCCGGTGAGAGCCGGGTCGTGCTCGGCGTCCCCGACGCCTACGAGCTGCCGCGCGAGCCCGGCGGCGGTTACCTCAAGGTCGGTACGGAAGGGCTGGTCCGCTTCAAGGCCGCCTACGTCGGTGGGACGTACGAGCCGTCGGCGCTGGCCGCCGGACCGGGACGCAAGCCGCCGCCGAAGCCGGGCGAGCGGCGCTGGGTGCCGCGGATCACCGCCTACACCACCGACTACGTCGAGCCCGAGATCGTGCAGGTGCCGGTGGATCCGGAGCCGGAGGAGGTGCCGGCCTACCCCCAGCAGGAGCGGCCCGAGGCTCGGGTGCTGATCGACCTGGTGGTCGACCAGTTGAGGTCCATGGGCCGGGCCGCGCACCAGGTGTGGCTGCCTCCGCTGGACACGCCTCCGACGCTCGACTCGCTCCTGCCCGGCCCGCTCACGGTCAGCCCCGACAACGGCCTGACCGTCGACTGGGAGGGCCGTGGGTTGCTGCGCGCCCCGGTCGCGCTGGTGGACAAGCCGTACTACCAGCGCCGGGACCCGATGTGGCTCGACCTGGCCGGGGCGGGCGGGCACGTCGGCATCGTCGGCGGCCCGCAGTCCGGCAAGAGCACGCTGCTGCGCAGCCTGATCGCGTCGTACTCCCTCACCCACCGGCTCGACGAGGTGGCGTTCTACTGCCTGGACTTCGGCGGCGGCACACTGTCGGCCCTGCTCGGGCTGCCGCACGTGGGTGGGGTCGCGACCCGGCTCGACGCGGACGCGATCCGGCGCACCGTCGGCGAGCTGACCACCCTGCTGGAGCAGCGCGAGCGCGCCTTCACCGACGCCGGCATCGACTCGATCGCCACCTACCGCCGGATGCGCCGGTCGGGCCGGATCCAGCCGGACCGGTTCGCCGCCGACGTGTTCCTCGTCGTCGACGGGTGGGGGACGGTCCGGGCCGACCACGAGGCCGTCGAGTCCGCGGTCACCACGCTGGCCGCCCGCGGGCTCGGGTTCGGCATCCACGTGGTCGCCACGGCCAACAAGTGGTCGGAGTTCCGGATGGCGATCAAGGACCTCATCCAGACCCGGCTGGAGCTGAAGGTCGGCGACCCGTACGACTCCGAGATCGACCGCAGGGCCGCTGCCAACGTCCCCGCCAACCGGCCGGGCCGCGGGCTCTCGCCGGAGCAACTGCACTTCCTCGGCGCGCTGCCCCGCATCGACGGGGCGGAGGACGCCGAGGACGTCGCCGAAGGTGTGCACGCGATGGTCGCCGCGATTGCTGACGCCTGGCAGGGGCCGGCGGCGCCGCCGGTGCGGCTGCTGCCGGAGGAGCTTCCGCTGCAGCGCCTGCCGCAGGTGGGTGCCGACCCGCGGCCGGGTGTCCCCATCGGCATCGACGAGGACGAGCTGGCGCCGGTCTACCTCAACCTCGACGAGGAGCCGCACCTGGTGGTGTTCGGGTCCAACGAGTGCGGCAAGTCCAACCTGCTGGAGGTCATCGCCCGCGGCGTCGTCGACCGGCACCCGCCCAACGAGGCGCGGCTGATCATGATCGACTACCGCCGTGCGCTGCTGGACGCGGTGAGCGGTGACCACCTGATCGGGTACGCCGCGTCCTCCGACGCCGCGACATCGCTGCTCAAGGACGTCGGCGCGGCCCTGCGTAAGCGGCTGCCCGGTCCGGACGTCACCCCCGAGCAGCTGCGCAACCGGTCCTGGTGGCAGGGCTCGGACCTCTACCTCATCGTGGACGACTACGAGCTGGTCGCCACCTCCTCCGGCAACCCGCTCGCTCCGATCACCGACCTGGTGAGCCAGGCCCGCGACATCGGCCTGCACGTGATCATCGCCCGTGGCTTCGGCGGCGCCGGCCGGGTGATGTACGACCCGATCGTCCAGCGCATCCGGGACATGGGCAACCCGGGCCTGATCATGTCCGGCAGCAAGGAGGAGGGCCAGCTGTGGGGTGGAGTCCGGGGTGCGCCGCTGCCGCCCGGCCGCGGCACGCTGGTGAGCCGCCGTCTCGGCACCCGGCTGATCCAGACCGCGTACGTCAAGAGCACCACCGACGAGCCGCTCCCCTGACCGGCCCTGCTGGGGGCACGCCCTAGCGGCCGGCGCCGGCGTCCGCGTCCGGGCCGGGGCGCCAGCCGCGAGCCCGCCCCCGCCGGGCCACCGTGACCCCGGCGAGCACGAGCAGCGTGAGGGCGACCGCGCCACCGCCGACGCCGAGCGCGACCGTGCGCGGCGTGGAGTCGGTCGCGGCGAGCGAGGGAAGCGGCGCGATCGCCGGACCGGTCTCCGGCCGCCGGGTGGTTTCAGGCTCGGGGAGCAGCTGCGTCAGCGCCTCGTACGGATTGACCATCCCGTAGCCGTAGCTTCGGTCCGGAAGGTCCAGGCCCGGATGGTCGGCGGTGTCCTCGATCAGCCGCTTGACCTGCACCGGCGTCAGCTTGTGGTGGTACTTCTCCACCAGCAGCGCGGCGAGACCGGTGACGAACGGCGCCGCGAAGCTCGTCCCCTGCTGTCCTCGCTGGTAGTTGCTCACCGGAGCGGTGCTGGTGAGGTTGGTGCCGGGTGCGACGACGGACACCGGGACCGACGTGGTGCTGAAGTCGGCGACCTTGCCCTGCTCGTCGACCGCGCCGACCACGATCAGGCCCTCGTACCCCTTCTCCGCCGCGAACTCCGCCGGCCACTGTTCGGCGTTGCCCTGGTTGCCCCCGGTGTTCCCGGCGGCGGTGACCACCACCACACCCTTGTCCAGGGCGTGGCGGACGGCTCGCCCGAGCGGGTCGTACTCGTTGCCGGTGACGACGGACACGTTGATGACGTCGGCGCCGTTGTCGGCGGCGTACCGGATGCCGTCGGCGAGCGCGGCGGCCGAACCCTGCTCCGGTCCGGGCGCGACCCGTACGGACAGGATGGAGGCGAGTGGTGCCACGCCGCGCAGTCCGGCCCCCGGCATCTCCCGGGCGGCGATGATGCCCGCGACGAGGGTGCCGTGGCCGGTCGGTGCGCAGTCGCGCCACGGCGGGATCGGGGTGTCCTCGTCCTGCACGAAGCTGGCCGCGTGCGGCGCGCGGGAGGACGTGAGCTGGCGGCTGCGGAAGTCGACGCCGGTGTCGACCACGGCGACGGTGACGCCGCGCCCGGTGGCGAAGGGGGTCAGCCGGTCCAGTTGGAGGCGGCTCTGTGCCCAGGGCTGCCCGGCGTCGGCCGCGGGACCGGCGAACTGGTTTCGGCAGTCGTTGTTCTGGTAGCGGCTGGGGTTGACCGGCGCGTTCCCCTCACCGGCGCCGTCTCCGGTGTCCCCCGTATCTCCGGTGTCCCCGGGGTCCTCGCCGGTCCGCGACGTGGCCGGCGGGGTGGGAGACTTCGGCGGCGTCCGGCTCGCGGTGGGGGTGGGCGTGGGGTTCGGCGCGGCGGCCACCGGCGTCGGCGCGGCCGCCGCCGGAACCAGGATGGCGAGGCCCAGTGCCAGCGCGGGTAGGATTCCCGCTGCTCGCATGGTCCGGCCGTTCGCCCACGTCACACTGGGCGAGATTACCGGGCGTCGCCGGGTGTCTCGTTGGAGCCGTCCACAGCCAAACCCGGGTGGTGCCGGGTGGTCCGGCGTGCTGATCTGAGCGCCCGTCCTCCCTGGCCACATCCGGAAAACCACCGCCTGTGACCCCGTGTGCGCTCCCCGGACAACTCCTTGCCATGGCCGGTGAGGGTTTCCGCCCCTGTCGGTGCGGGAAGCAAAGCGTCATGCCTACGCGGGATGGCACGGCACAAAGGTGTGGCGAGCGGAGGTCTAAGGAGAAGGCGTGACAGTGGTATCCGTCGAGAGTTCGACGACCTCCACCGCCTTGGTGCTGCCGTTCGAGGTCGCCAGCGCCCGGACGGCACGGCGGCGACTGGCCGCCGACCTCCGCGGCGCCGGCATCGCGTCCGACGAGGTACACGACGCGGTCCTCGTACTCAGCGAACTCGTCGGCAACGCCCTCCGGCACGCGCGGCCCCTTGCCACCGGAGCGTTGCGGGTGACGTGGAGGCGGCATCCGCACCAGCTCGAGGTGAGTGTCACCGACGGCGGCGGGCCGACCGAGCCCCGCCCGCTGGAGTTGCCGGCGTCCGCCCTGGGCGGCCGCGGTCTCGCGATCGTCGACGACCTTTCCGCGCGGTGGGGTGTACGCCGCGGCGACCGCACCACCACCGTGTACGCCGTGCTCGACATGACGCCCAGCCTCGACATGACGCCCAGCACCGGCCGGGGCTGACCCACAGGTGCGGGTCCGAGGTCGACTCGGCCCAGGTGTCCCACTTCGAATCACGACCCGGAACACCTAGGCTCGTGCCGTGTCCGGTCCCATGTCCACGCAGCCGGCCCGGGTGGCGGTCGTC
Organism: Actinopolymorpha cephalotaxi; assembly: GCF_013408535.1. Lineage (NCBI taxonomy): Bacteria > Bacillati > Actinomycetota > Actinomycetes > Propionibacteriales > Actinopolymorphaceae > Actinopolymorpha > Actinopolymorpha cephalotaxi. Next base: position 5,898,196 of record NZ_JACBZA010000001.1, on the reverse strand, counting down.
ATCCCCGCACGGGACGAGGCCGCGCGGGTGGCCGCGACCGTCCGCGCCGCCGGGAAGGTTCCCGCTGTCGACCTGGTGGTCGTGGTCGACGACGGCTCCAGGGACGCCACCGCCGTGTGTGCGCAGGAGGCCGGCGCCGTCGTCGTCGGCCATCACCGTCCACGCGGCAAGGCCGCGGCACTGGCCACCGGTGCGCAGGCGGTCTCGGCGATCGAGGCGCGGGAGAACCCTTCCGAACCACGGCACCTGCTCTTCCTGGACGCGGACCTGGCCGAGACTGCCGCCCGGGCGGAGCCGCTGGTCCGCCCGGTGCTGGACGGCACCGCCGACCTCACCATCGCGGTGATGCCGCCGCAGACCGCCGGACCCGGCGGCGGGCACGGCTTCGTCGTCCGGCTCGCGCGGGCCGGCATCGACCGGGCCACCGGATGGCAGGCCAGCCAGCCGTTGTGCGGCCAACGCTGCCTGAGCCGGCCCGCGCTGGACGCCGCCGGCCCGCTGGCCCGCGGGTTCGGGGTCGAGGTGGGGATGACGATCGACCTGCTGCGCAGGGGGTTCCGGGTCGCGGAGGTGCCGGTCGACTTCCAGCACCGGGTGACCGGCGCCGACCTGCGGGGGCAGCTTCACCGCGGCCGGCAGTGGCTGCACGTCGCCGAGGCGCTGGCCCGGCGGGGAGTCGTACCCCTCTCGGCCGTTCCCACGCTTCCGGCGTTCGCGACGACCACCGCCCGCCGCGCCTCGGACGCGCCACCCAGCGGCCCGGAGGCCGATGCCGATGCCGGCCCGGACGCCGGCGCCGATCCTCCCCGTCGTGACCGACGTACGAACTGACGGGGCCGACCGGGCCGACAGTGCCGACCTGGCCGGCGGTGCCGGCCGGGCGGGCCGGCTCGCGGTGCTCGGTCTGGGCGCGAGCGTGGCGCTGTTCACCGTCACCGGACTTCTCGGCCCGTCCGTCGTCGCGCTCACCCTGCCCCAGCGCGCGGCATGGCGGCCGCCGTACTGGTTCGACACGCATCCGCCGCCCTGGCTGGTGGTCACGCTCGCGCTGACCGGCCTGGCCGTGGGCGCCCTCGGGCTGTGCGCCGGTCTGCGGGCGGTCTCCGCCGGATGGAAGCCGAGCCCGCGGCGGCTGGCGGCGCTCGGGATCGCCGGGGTGACCGCGTTGACCCTGGTGCCGCCGATGGCCTCCGGGGACGTCCTGATGTACGCCGCGTACGGCCGGATCGCGGCCCGCGGCGGGGACCCGTACCTCACCGCGCCGGCCGAGTATCTGCTGAGCGCACCCGACCCGGTGGTCGCGGCGACCGAACGGCCGTGGCAGACCGCGACCTCCGTCTACGGCCCGGTGGGCACCTGGCTGCAGCAGGCGGCGGCCTGGCTGGGCGGCGGTTCCACCCAGGCCACGGTCCTCGGCCTGCAGGTCACGAACTCGCTGGCGTTCGTCGCCGTCGGGCTGCTGGCGGTACGGCTGGCCGGGCGGGCGCCGCGGGCCCGCACCCGCGCCGTGCTGTGCGTCCTCGCCAACCCGGTGCTGGCCTGGCTGGTGATCGCGGGCGCGCACAACGACGCCCAGGCGGTGGTGTTCGCGGTGGCCGCGCTGGTGGTGGTCCGCCGCTCGCCGTTCGCGGCCGGGATGCTGGTCGGACTCGGCGGCGCGGTGAAGCTCACCGTCGGGCTGTACGGGCTGGCGCTGCTGTGGGCGCTGCGCCGGTCGCCACGAGCGGCGGCGGCCCTGTGCGCCGGGTCGCTGCTCACGCTCGCCGGGACGTACGTCTTCGCCGGGCCGCACGTGTTCGACCGGGTGCTGGCGGCGCCGAGTTTCGTGTCGTCGGGTACGCCGTGGCGGTTGCTGTTCGGGCCGCTGTACCTGTTCGTGATGCCGATGCCCGCCGCCCGTGCGGTCATCGCCGTCGCCTCCGCGGTGACGACGGTGCTGCTCGCGGCGTTGTTGTGGCGGGCGGTTCCGCCCGCGGTGCGCGGGCCGGTGACGGGAGCGATACGGGGACGGCCGGCGGACTCGGCGGGCGACCCGGCGGCCGATCCGACACCGGAGGCGGTCCGGGTGGCTGCCGTACTCTGCCTGGCCTGGGTGTTCACCACGCAGTACAGCCTGCCGTGGTACGACCTGCTCGCCTGGGCGCCGCTGGCCGGGCTGGCCGCCGGCCGGCTGGACTCGATGGTGCTCGCCCGCACGGCGATGATGGCCGCGGCGTACGTGCCGGGCCGGGTGGTCGACCTGCCGGCCGCGGTCGGCTTCGTGACCGACCGGATCCGCGACACGGTGACGCCGCTGGTGCAGATCGCGATCCTGGTGTGGCTGGTTCGCTGGTGCCTGTCCCACCGCGACCGGCCGCCGGCCGTTGAGGGCGTACTGCCGACCGGTGAGGACGTACGAACGCGGCCCGAGCGCCTGCCTACCTCGGGAGGTGCCGGGTCAGGAACTCCCTGAACGTCAGCATCCCCGGGTGCCGCTCCCGGAGGGCCGCGATGTCGGCCTGGTAGCCCGCCTCGGCGAACCACTCGTACATCCGCGACTCGACCGGCTCCGCCCGCCAGCGCGTGCGGACGCCGGTGACCTCCTCGAACGCCGCCGCGATCTCGGGCAGGGTGAGCGCGTCCCCGGCGAGCTCGAGCTGCCGGCCGAGGTAGACGTCGGGGTGGTCGAACGCGTCGGCGGCGAACCACCCGATGTCGTCGGCCGCGACCAGCTGCAGCGGCCGGTCGGGGCGCAACGGCAGGTTGACGACGCGTTCGCCGTCGGCCACGTCGAAATAGAGCAGGTTGTTCATGAAGTACACCGGGCGGAGGATCGTCGCGGGCAGACCCAGCCGCGCGATGTGGCGTTCGACCTCGGCCTTGGTCTCGAAGTGGTCGACTCCGGTGTGGCGTTCGGCGCCCCCGACCGAGCTGTAGACCAGCTGCGAGACCCCGGTCTGCGCGGCCAGGTCGGCGACCGCCGTGCCCTGGCGTACTTCCGCGGCCAGTTGTTCGGCGCCGATCGCCAGCGGCTGCACGCTGAACACCCCGTGCGCGCCGGTCATCGCCGCCCGCAGGGCGTCGGTGTCGTCGAGGTCGCCGGTCGCCAGCTCGGCGCCCAGGTCGGCGAGGGCGCGGGCCGCGGGCTTGGCCGGGTCGCGGACGTACGCCCGCACCGGCCAGCCGCGGTCGAGCAGGGCCCGTGCGGCGGCTCCGCCCTGGTTGCCGGTCGCTCCGGTGACCAGGATGCTGCGGCTCTCGGGCACGGCGAACTCCTCGGGTGGACGGGGGATCGGCGGACGAAACCAGCCGCGGAAAATTGTCGCACGAATCGCCACCGGCGTTCGGCCTCGGCGCGTCGGTGGAAGTGGGTCTGCCATGACGGCACTCCTGGACACGCCGCCCCTGGCGAGGTGGCACGACCTCGCCCACGACCACGGCGTGGCCTGGACCGAGCTGGTTCTGGTCGCGGTCAACCTGTACGGCATCCGCACCCCGCTCGGCTCCCGGATCCGGTTACTGGTGCGGGTGGCCGGCGAGCGCGAGTCCCGCGTGGTCGTCGTACCCGCCGGCCGCCCGGACTCGCCGTTCGAACTCGTCGAGGACCGGCTGTGCGTCGACGGCCGGACGCTCGCCCGGGTCGAACGCCGCGCCGTGGACGACGCGGTGCCGGGCTACCTGCGCTGCTGGGACGGCCGCCGCTGGCGGGCCGCCACGCTCAACCCGAACGCCCGCAGCCGCTGCACCGGGTGCGCGTTCTGCCCCACGACGCTGGAGGACGCGGTCGATCCCCGGCTGCGGCTGGAGGACGAGATCGCTGCCCTGCTTGCGGGTCTGGCCGCGCAGTTGCCGCCCGGCGGATCTCTGCGCGACCTCGACGAGGTGACCATCTCCACCGGTTGTTTCCACACCGAAGAGGCCGCGCTCACCCACCTGCGGACGGTGCGCCGGGTGCTCACCGAGCACGGTCTGTCGCCCCGGATCGGCCTGCTGACCTCGGTCCTGCGCAGCTCGGAGGCGTTCGCCGAGATCACCGCCGAGATCGGGCCGTTCCTGCTGTTCCTCACCGCCGAGTGCGCGTCGCGCCGGGACGTGCTGCTGAAGGCGAGCAAGGCGAGCTTGACACCGGAGGAGATGCCCGGCCTGCTGGCCCGGGCGCGGGCGGCCGGCCTGCAGACGTCGTTCACCTACGTCGTGGGCCTGGATCCGTACCCGGTGATGCGCGACTTCCTGCGCACGCTGCTCCCGCACTGCACGGTGTTCCCGTCCGTGCAGGTCTACCAGTCGCACACGCCGCTGATGGACCTGCTGCGCGCCGGGGACGCCGGCGACCTGGCGTACTACCTCGACATCCGGCGCGAGATCGAACGCACCGCCGCACCGCGCGGCCTGGTCCCCGAGCGATGGCGGTGCTACCGGCCGCTGTGGTACTCGACGTACGCGGGCCGTGCGCTGACCGGACCGTGCCGATGAGCGGCTCCACCCGGACGGCCGGGACAGCCGGGACGGCCGGGCCCACGCGGATCGCGGTGCGCGGGCAGCGTCACGACCACGCGGGAGCGACGGCGTACGTGCTGGACCGCCGGCTCACCGGGTACGACAGCTACCGCCCGGCGGTGTTGTTGCTCACCGAGTCGCGGCCCGCGGAACCCCCGGCGGGCTCGACGCGGGTGACGTGCCGGGCGGTGCGGGTGCGGGTGCTGACGCTGGACGACGTGACCCTGGTCAGCCCGCTGGGAGCGAGCGGCGCGGCTGCCGGGCCGGGGACACACCCGCGCCCGGACCCGGACTCGTTGCCGGAGTCGTGGGAGGGGACGCTCGTCCTGCCGGAGGGCCGGCGTCAGGTGAACGTCCCGGCCGACCTGGCCGCCGCCCTCGCCGGCGCGGGCATCGACGCCGACGAGGTGGGCGAGGCGCACCTTCGGCACTTGGTGGGGTACGTCAACGAGGCCGGCCCCGGACGGACGCGCGCGGCCCGGGTGAGCGCCGCCGTGACCGCCGTACGCCGTGAGGTCGGCGGCTGACTGCCGACGGCTTACCGACCGGAGCTCCTCAGCGGCAGAACAGCTCGAACGACACCGCCGGCCGACCGCCGAACCGCTCCGCCGCGCTCTGCACGTGGGTGGTGAGGTGCTCCCGGGCGTACTCCACCGGGTCCCGGCCGTCCAGCGCCGAGATGTAGGCGCGGTGTTCGGCGAGCGAGGCCACCGCGCGGTCGAGGGTGGCGGTGACGTCGACGGCGTGCGAGACGTACGGGGAGGAGGCCACCGCGACGTAGCGGACGCCGTCCCACGGCTCGAGTCCCTCGTCGAGGAGTTCGGGGAAGATCCACCGGTTGCCGGCATCGCCCGCGGCGTCCAGCACGGCCCGGCCGACCGCACGGTGGTCGGGGGTGTTCCAGCTGCCCGGCATCCCCCAGCTGTCGTGGTGGTTCAGGGTCACCAGGAGTTCGGGCCGGTGCCGGCGGATCGCCCGGGCGAGGTCGCGGCGCAGCCGCGGACCCTCCTCGATGACGCCGTCGGCGTGGTCGAGGAACTGCACACTGTCGACCCCGACGACCCTGGCGCTGGCGCGCTGCTCGCGTTCGCGGACCTTCTCGGCCTCCGCGGGCGAGAGGTTGTCGATGCCCGCCTCGCCGCGGGTCACCAGCAGGTAGCTGACCTCGTGGCCGGCGGCGGTCCAGCCGGCGATCGCACCGGCCGCGCCGTACTCCAGGTCGTCCGGATGCGCGACGATCGCCAGGCAGCGCTCCCAGTCGGTTGGCATCGGCTCGAAGTCCGGCTGCTCGGTCATGGAGACCCTTTCCTGGTCGGCTGGTGTGGTTCGGCGTCCCAACGTACCCACCCGACCGTGCGCTTCGCCGTCGCACGGATACTGGCCCGGTGACCGAACCCGACCTTCCCGGCGAGGAGTCCGGCCTGCCCGCGCAAGGCGAGGTTGACGAGGCTCCCGATCCGATGGCGGCGGTGCGCTGGTGGCGTACGCACTGGCGCAACCTCGCGTGGATCGGTCAGGCGGAGCGCGACGACGACGAGCCGTGGGCGCTGCCGCTGGTGGTCCGGGTGGAGAAGAAGAGCCTGCCGACCCATGAGGACGCGCTTGCGGCGTCGGCGCTGGCCGTCGTACGGCTGCTGGCCGACCGCGACAGCGCGCCGGGCGGGCCGTGGCACGCCGACCTCGAACGCTGGATGGACGGCCGGATCCGCAAGGTCGTACGCCGGGCACGGGGAATTCGATGGGTCGAGGTGGACCGGATGGCAGGGGTCACCGCGCGGTCCGGCGGCGCGGAGGTGCGCGCGCTGACCCCGCACCCGGTGGCCCGGCCGCCGGTGGAGGTGTCGAAGCTGCAGGTGGAGGGGCTGGACCTGGCGCCCGCCGAGGACGCCGAGGACGCCGAGGCCGGTGAGGCCGAGCAGGGTGGCGAGCAGGCCGGTGGGCCGATGCTGTCGATCGTGCTCGCGCCGGGCGTACGGATGTCGACCGGAAAGGCCTGCGCCCAGGTCGGGCACGCCGCGCACCTCGCGCTCCTCGAACTCGACGAGCAGACCGTCTCCGCCTGGGCTGCCGCGGACTTCCCACTGCGGGTCGTGACGGCGACCCCGGCGCGCTGGCGCCGCATCGTCGACGGCGAGGTGGCCGCAGCGACGGTCCGCGACGCCGGTTACACCGAGGTCGAGCCGGGCACCTGCACCTGCGCCGCCACCTTCGACCGGCCCGACCCAGTTTCCTGACCGAACTACACCAGAAGACGGCGACGTCATACGCCGTCGCTTGGACAGTTGGATGTCTTGACGGCGACTTGGAGTACCGAAACGGACACAGCGGGTTAAAATGGGTGATACTGTCCCCGTCCATGGAAACTCTCGACCCGGATCGGGTAGTGGAACAGTTCGCACCTGTGGTCGAGCCGCTTCATCGAAGTGTGGTGGCCGGAGTCCGCGAAGCGTCGCGAACTCTCGGACGGCTGCGGCTTCTGGGCGCCCAATATGCCTACCTGCACTCTCACCTCGCCAGAGCGATCGCGCACGAGGCTTTCGCGCACGAACCCGAGCACGGCAGGTGGCGACTGGTGGGTTACCACGGCCAGAATGGCGCGTTCTGGCTGTCCGACGACCGGTGGACTGCTCGGGTTCTGCATTCCACCAGCGAGAAAGACGTCCCCAGTGCTGGACCCAACGGTGCGCGCCAAGCCTTCTATACCAATCAGCACCTGTTCCGCATGGAAGCCGATGCTCTGGTGGAGCGCCATGATTTCCTGGTGCTGTGGCGCCGGCATCTCCGAACCGAAGAGGTGCTTCTTCGGCTGGTGCACACGCTGGAGCCGTGGCCGCACGGCACAAAGCCCCGGATCGACCTGAGCATGCCGCTCCTTCCGGATGTGGACGAGTTCAGGGGACTAGTCTTCGTACCCAGGGAAGATCCGGACGCCGGGTCGATCACCCTGCCAGAAGAGGAGCTCCAAGAGGAGACGGATCATGGGGATGACCTTCTTCGCTGAGAGGCTCCGGTCGGCAAGGCTTCTCCTCGGCCTTGACAACTCCGAGCTGTCGGTGGCAGCGAGACTCGATCACTCCGTGGTCACTGCGATCGAACGCGGGCAGTGTCCACTCACGGTTGACAGTGCCGAAGCGGTAGCCCGGGTCACTCAACTTCCGTTGTCGTTCTTTGCCGTACGTTCCGCAGAGGTGCCGCGTGATTCCCTTCGGCTCCCGGAGGACGGAGATCTGTCGGCGAGGATGCGTGACCGGATTCGTCAGTTGTTCGCAGAAGCGCTGAGAGTCACTGAGGTCCTCTTCGAGGAAACGCGTTATTCACTACCTCGCCTGCCGGTTGAAGCCACGTCCGCAGATCGCCTTTCCGGAGACCGGATCGAGAGTGTCGCGGAGCATGTGCGCGCCGCGTTGGGGCTGGGGCCTGACGGGCACGTGCCGTACGTGATGCGGGCGCTCGAACGTCACGGCGTCGCCGTGGCGCCGTTGATCCTGCCCGGATCGACTGACGCGCAGTGCCTTGCGCCCGGTCACTTCGGTGTGTCTTTCTGGTCCGGCTTCGACGGCCCGGCGCTCGTTGGCTTCTTTCCCGGCGCCAGGCCGGACAGGGACAGGTTCACGCTGGCGCACGAACTCGGCCACCTGGTGTTGCACTCACGACGGCACAGCGTCGACGCCGAGTGGGAGGCGAACAGGTTCGCATCGGCATTTCTGATACCCGCTCATCGTGCCGCGGAGATCTTCGGCCCCGATGCAACGCTGATCGACTTCGCGCGAGCAAAGGCGGAGTGGGGTCTGTCCATTCAGGCGCTGATCGTCCGAGCGGCGGAGCTGGGGTTGATCGGCGCGGACCGCGCGGCTTCCTTGTGCGAGGAGCTTCGTGTACGCGGGTGGCGGCATTCCGAGCCCGTCGAGGTTGTCGCGGAGGAACCGGTCCTGTTGTGGCGGATGCTGGTCAACCGGTTTGGGCCATCTCCGTACCGCTCCTCGATGGCAGCAGAAAGACTGGGACTTCCACCGTTCGTCCTGCGTGCACTGGCACCGGAACCTACCCACGCGGCGGCGGTGCCGCCCCCGTCAGGTCAGGTTCACCAGCTGCGTCATCGCTGAGCACGTGGGCCGCGTGGCCGAGCGCCGCGCGCAGGCTGTCCGGGCCGGTGTAGGTGAGTCCCTGCATGCCGAGTGCCTGGGCCGCCTCGACGTTGCCGGGCTGGTCGTCGACGAACAGGCAGCGGGCAGGGTCCTCGCCGACGACCGTGGCGGCGTACTGGAACACCCGCGGGTCGGGTTTCACCACCCCGATCCGGGAGGTGTTGACCACCGCGTCCAGGTGCGGGGCGATCCCGAGCGCGTCGAGGTCGCGTTCCAGCCGGGTGGTCGCGTTGGACACCAGGACGACGGGCACGTGCGTACGCACCGCGACGAGCAGGTCGAGCACCTCCTGGTCGACTCTGCCGACGTGCGCGGACCACCCGTCGACCGCCGCCTGGGCGCGGGTGCGCGACCCGAGGCGTTCGGCGAGGTCGCCGACCACGGCCGCTCGCCACTGTTCGTCGCTGACCTGGCCGGTGATCGCGGGGAGCAGCCGGTCGGGAGCGAACGCGGCCGCCGCCAGCGCGCCGGCGGGCAGGCCGTTGGCGGCTTCGGCGTCGGTGAGCTCGGCGTCCCAGATCCGGAGTACGCCGTCCAGGTCGCACAGGAGCGCGTCGAAGGTCAGGTCCAAGGTCGACTGGTGCACGGCCGCGATGATCCCACGAGGGCGGGTTTCGAAGCACGCCAGCGGACGGCGGGGGAGGTCAGCGGACGGCGGGGGAGGTCAGCGGAAGTCGCGGGACATGGTGGCGATGGTGAGCGGCAGCCGGCTGAACTTCTCCGCCACCACGTTGGTCACGCCCTCCACGCGTTCGAGCCGGCCGCGGATCAGCAGGGCGGGGGAGTCGCGGGCGACCCGGCGGTGGCGGTTCCACACCGCCTGCGGGCAGATGACGTTGACCATGCCGGTCTCGTCCTCGAGGTTGAGGAACGTGACCCCGCCCGCGGTCGCCGGCCGCTGGCGGTGGATGACGACGCCGCCGACCAGCACGCGGCGGCCGTGTTCGGTGGTGCGCAGCCGGGCGGCCGGGATCACGCCGAGTTCGTCGAGCTTGTCGCGTACGTGCCGGGTGGGGTAGTCGTCGGGGGAGATGCCGGTGGCCCACAGGTCGGCCATCACGCGTTCTGCGGGGTTCAGGTCGGGCAGCAGCGGAACCTGTTCGTGCCGCTCCTCCCGTGCCGGCCGTGCGGGCTCGGGGACACCGCCTGCGGGCCGGGGGACCCCGCCACGCGCGGGCTCGGAAACCCTGCCCTGCCTGGGCTTTCCGGCCGAACGGCCGCCGGGCCCGGACGCCGAACCGCTGTCCTGCCTGGCGTACGTGCCACTGGACGGCAGCTGGTCGGGGCGTTCCTGGGCGGCGCTGCCGGCGACCCACAGCGCCTCCCGCCGGGACATCCGGAAACAGCCGAACGCACCCGCCGTCGCCATCGCCTCCATCTGCACCGAGGTCAGCCCGACCCGGCGTACCAGGTCGGCCTGGTCGGCGAACGGCCCGTGCGCGGTGCGCTCGGCGACGATCCGCTCGGCGAGATCGGCGCCGATCGAGCGGATGCCGGCCAGCCCGAGGCGGACGGCATGCCTCCCGTCGCGCCGGTGCCGGGCGTCGTCGAAGGGCGCGTCCGGATCGAACTCCCCGACCGGCGGGTGGAAGGTGTCCACGCACGCGGGATCCCCGGTCGGCCCCGCACCCGGCCCCGCACCTGGTCCCGCGCCCGGCGACTCGGCGGACAGGTTCGGGTCGAGGAGTTCCAGGTCGGCGTGCACCCCGGACAGGTGCAGGTCGGCGCCGCGTACCTCCACCCCGTGCCGGCGCGCGTCGGCCACCAGGCTCTGCGGGGAGTAGAACCCCATCGGCTGGGCCCGCAGCAACGCGGCCAGGAACATCGCGGGGTAGTGCAGCTTGAACCACGAGGACGCGTAGACCAGCAACGCGAAGCTGATCGAGTGGCTCTCGGCGAACCCGAAGTTGGCGAACGCCTCGATCTTCTCGTAGATCATGTCGGCGGTGTCGCCGGTGATCCCGCGCGCGGCCATCCCGGCGTACAACTTCTGGCGTAGTGAGGAGATCTTCTCCAGCCCGCGCTTGGAGCCCATCGCCCGGCGCAGCAGGTCGGCGTCGTCGCCGGTGCAGCCGCCGACCTCCATCGCGATCTGCATCAGCTGTTCCTGGAACAGCGGGACGCCGAGGGTGCGTTCGAGCGCGGGGGCGAGCGTGGGATGCGGTGGCGTCGGCGGCTCCTGGCCGAGCTTGCGCCGGATGTACGGGTGGACGGCGCCGCCCTGGATCGGGCCCGGGCGGATCAGGGCGATCTCGATCACCAGGTCGTAGAAGCGGCGCGGCCGAAGCCTGGGCAGCGTCGCCATCTGCGCCCGGCTCTCCACCTGGAACACCCCTACCGAGTCGGCCCGGCAGAGCATGTCGTAGACGCCCGGCTCCTCCTTGGGAATGGTGGCGAGGGCCCAGTCCTCGCCGAGGTGTTCGCGAACACCCTCCATCGTGTAGTGCAGGACGGCGAGCATGCCGAGGCCGAGCAGGTCGAACTTCACCAGGCCCATCCACGCGCAGTCGTCCTTGTCCCACTGCAGCACGGTGCGGCCGTCCATCCGGCCGTGCTCGATCGGGCAGACCTCGCCCACCGGCCGGTCGGTGAGCACCATGCCGCCGGAGTGGATGCCGAGGTGGCGCGGGAACGTCAGCAGCTGCTCGGCCATCGACACCACCGGGGTGGGGATGTCGCTGTCGACGGTGGCGGTGGTGCCCCACGAGTCGACCTGCTTGGACCAGGCGTCCTGCTGTCCGGTGCTGTGCCCGAGGGCCTTCGCCATGTCGCGGATCGCCATCTTGGGCCGGTAGGTGATGACGTTGGCGACCTGGGCGGCGTTGCGGCGGCCGTACTTCTCGTAGACGTACTGGATGACCTCCTCGCGCCGGTCGGAGTCGAAGTCGACGTCGATGTCGGGCTCCTCCTCCCGGGTCGCGGACAGGAAGCGCTCGAACGGAAGGTCGTAGAAGATGGCGTCCACCGAGGTGATGCCGAGGACGTAACAGACCGCGGAGTTGGCCGCGGATCCCCTTCCCTGGCAGAGGATTCGCCTGCTCCGGGCGAACTCCACGATGTCGTGCACGATGAGGAAGTAGCCGGGGAAGTCCTTCTCCTCGATGACCCGCAGCTCCTTGTCCAGCCGGCGCCGCGTCTCCTCGGCGAACCGTCCGGTGTAGGTGCCGTAGGCGCGTTCGGCCCCCTGACGGACCAGCTCCCGCAGCCAGCTCATCGGCGTGTGCCCTTCAGGCACGTCCTGGCGGGGCAGCCGCGGCTTGGCCCGGCGCAGCGGGAACGCCAGCGTCCGGGCGTACTCCACGGTGCGGGCGACGGCACCGGGATAGCGCGCGAACCGCGCGGCCATCTCCGCACCCGTGCGCAGGTGGGCGCTGCCGGCCGCGGGCAGCCAGCCGTCGATCTCGTCCAGGCTGCGCCGGGAGCGTACGGCGGCCAGCGCGGTGGCCAGCGGCCGGCGTTCGGGCGTGGCGAAGTGGACGTTGTTGGTGGCGACCACCGGAAGCCGGCGGGACCGGGCGAGCTCTGTCAACGCGTCGTTGCGGTCGGAGTCGAGGGGGTAGCCGTGGTCGATCAGCTCGACCGCCACCTGGTCGCGGCCGAACAGCCCGACCAGCCGGTCGAGCTCGCGGCCCGCCTCGGACGTGCCGCCGCGGTCGAGCGCCTGCCGCACGGTGCCCTTGCGGCAGCCGGTGAGGACCAGCCAGTGGTCGCCGGCGCGGGCGGCGAGGTCGTCCAGGTCGTAGACGGGCCGGCCCTTCTCCCCGCCGCGAAGCTGCGCCTCGGTGAGCGCGCCGGCCAGCCGGTGGTAGCCCTCCTCGCCGCGGGCGAGGACGAGGAGGTGGCTGCCCTCGGGGTCGGCGGCGCCGTTCTGCGGCTCGGTGAGGTCGAGGGACAGCTCCGCCCCGAAGATCGTCCCCAGCCGGTAGTCGGCCGCCTCCGCCGCCTCGGCCATCCGGACCACGCCGTACAGGCCGTCGTGGTCGGTGAGCGCGAGCGCCTGCAGGCCGAGCCGCACCGCCTCCTCGACCAGCTCCTCCGGGTGGCTGGCGCCGTCGAGGAAGCTGAAGTTGGAGTGGCAGTGCAGCTCGGCGTACGGGACGACCGGGCCTTCGGGCCGCTTCGGGCGTTCGTCGGGAGGCGGGTCGTAGGGCGGGCGGACGGAGGTCCAGGCCGGGCTGTCGCCGCCGTCCACCTCGGCCGGTGGGCCGCCCGGGCGGCGTCCGGACAGCTTGCGTTCCAGCTCAGACCATGGCATCCGGGGGTTCTTCCACCCCATCAGGAGCCCCCTCCGGGTAGCTCGCCGGGCAGCTCAGTCATAGCTGGCCTCGATCCACCACCGGCCGGCCTCGTGCAGCAGCACGAACGCGCTCCCGTCGGCGCACGCCACCTGGAACCGGGCGTAGCGCCGGGCCGCCTCGGGATCCCACCAGCGCTCGTCGACCGGCCAGGGCCCGGCCCAGCCGACGATGGGCAGCGCGGTCACCGAACCGCCGGGCCGCGCGAGCGTCCGGCACTCGCCCGACATCTCTCCGCGTTCGCCGACGGCGACGCCCCGGCCGGCGGGGTCGAGCACGTCGACCGGCTCGGGGGAGGGGAACACCGTGGACGGGGCCGGAGGCGGTAAGTGCCCCGTCCACGGTGGCACTGTGGGCCGGGCGGGCGTGGGCTCGTCGCCCCACGCCACCCAGGTCACGCGTTCGGTGGCGGCCCGGCCTCCGGACAGGACGGCCGTCACCACCGCGTCGTGGCCGAGCATGCTCTGCACCCGGGTGAAGGTCCGGTGGATGCGTTCGTCGGGCGCCTGGTCGCCCCACAGGCCGTCCTGGTAGGCGCCGGTGGCGGCCACCTCGTCGGGCACCAGCCGGATCCGGACCACTCCGGAGGTCAGCTCCTGGGCGGGTCCACCGGAGTCGGTGCGGGTGCCCTGGAGTTGCCAGCGGACCCGGTCGACCACGTCGGTCGCGCTGAACCAGCGGGGGTGCCGCCACTGCCGGCCGGCGGGTTCGTCGCGTTCGCTCTCGGTCTCCACCCGCAGACAGGTGCACACCAGGTCGCGTTCGGCGAGGCCCGCGACCAGCTGGTCGGCGGCGCCGCGGATCGCGAACGCCACGTGGTCGACCCGGTCGACGGGCGGCTCGAACGCCACCTCGGTGGCCAGCTCGGGCGGCGGCCTGCGGGTGGCGAGACTGCGGGAGTCGCGGCCACCGGCCAGCCGGTGCGCGGCCACGCCGTCGGAGCCGAACCGCCCGAGCACGCTCCGGGCCGGCAGCGCGGCGAACTCGCCGAGCGTGCGGATGCCCAGCCGGTGCAGCAGGTCGACCAGGTCGGGGCGGTCGAGGGTGCTGATCGGCAGGGACGCCAGACAGCGGGCGGACTCACCCGGCGGGAACGTCAGCTCCGGGTCTCCGGCCCGCTCGGCGAGCCGGGCCGCCTGCTCGGCCGCGAACGGTCCGTCGGCGATGCCGATCACGCACTGGAAACCGGCCTGTCGCAGGTGCTCGCGCAACGCCTGGGCGAACGCCTGCTCGCCGCCGAAGTAGCGGCTCGGGCCGCGGGCGGCGAGCGCGCACATGCCCGGGCGGATGATCTCCACGCCGGGAGCGAGCGCCTCCACCGCGGCCACCACCGGCTCGAACGCCCGGGCGTCCACCGCCGGGTCGTACGCCAGCACGGTCAGCTCGGGGCACCGGGACTGGGCCTCGCGGATCCGCAGGCCCCGGCGTACGCCCTGACGGCGAGCAGCCTGGGAGCACGCGAGGACCCGGCCCCGGTCGAGCACGGCCAGCGCGGCGTCGGGTGGACACCCGGCGTCGCGTCCGGCCGCGGTCACCGGCCAGTCGGGGCACCACACCACGAGGGTGCGTACGGCACTCATCCCCCCACCACCCCCAGCTGCCCCGGGTGGGGAGTGAGGCCGCGCGGAGCGCCCGACCGGACCGGAACCATGGGCCTTATTATCGAACACGCGTTCGATCCGTGTCAACCGGATCGAGGTGGCTCGAAGAGCGGGATCTCCCGAAGGCTCGGGCTCCTACTCCTGCCCGGTCGCGCCTTCGTTCGCCGCCCGCATCGCGGCCGCGGTCCTCGCGGGCTCGTACCCCTCCGGGACGCCCTCGACGAAGATCACGTCACCGGGAATGTGGTCGGTGCGCAGGTGGAGGATCTCCCGGTATGCCGGGGAGTCGTACCACCCGTGCGCGTCCGCGAGGCTCGGAAACTCGATCATGACCACGCCGCCGGTCCACGAGCCCTCGATCACCTCGTGCTGGGTCGCGTGCACCAGGAACCGGCCGTTGAACGGGTCGAGAGTGCCCTGGATCCGTTCGATGTACTCCGCGATGTCCGGGTGGTATCCCGCGACCCGCAGGTTGGCGATGGCGTACGTCGTCATGCGTTCTCCCGTGAATGTCTCGGTGGCGCTGTCGAGTCATCCGTGATCATGCCAGCGCCCGCCGACAAGGTCGCCCGCGAGTTTCAGGGTCGGCCGGATCGGCTCGGGTCGGCACGGCGTCACGCCGACAACCGCCGCCCGGTGAGGGAGATCACCTCGCCGGACTGGTCACCGGGCTGGTCGGCCGTGGCGGTGGCGGGCTCGGTCGCCACCGCCACGGCGCCGGCGTGGTCGGGCAACCACAGCCGGGAGGTACGGCGCCGGCCGGCCGTTCCGCGTCCGGTCGCCTGGATGGTGACCTCGCGTGCCGACAGGTGCCCGTGGCCGGCGCCGAGACCGTGCCAGGTGCTCGAGGTGATCGACAGTCCCAGCTCGCTGCCCGGCCAGTCGGAGTCCTGGACGACGAGTACGGCGCCGCGCTCGCGGACCCGGGCGGCCAGTCGGCGGGTCTCCCCGTCGGGCGCCGAGGCGGGCGGGTGGACGACCACCACGTCGAGGACGTCGATCAGCGCCGCGACCACGGCCGGCCACTTCCGGCCGGGGGCGGGCACGAGGACGAGGCGGCCCAGGTCGACGCCCATCCCGATGGCCGCCTCGGCGCCGAACCGGGAGAACCCGACCAGGCCGCACCACGACCCCGCCCTGGAGGCGCCGGCGATCAGGGCCAGGGTGAGCGCGGTGGACCCCGCCACGGTGTAGCTCGCGCCGCGCCGCAGCCCGCCGTCGGGCAGCAGCTCGGCGAACGCCGGCAGGGCGGGCACGGTGGGAACCGCGCGCCCGGCCACCCCCGCGGTCGTCGGCCGGGCGGCAAGCTCGGCCCGAAGCTCGGCGAGCACGGCTGCCCGGTCGGCCGCGGACCGCCTCGGCGCCCGGCTCGCGTCCAGAGCGGATGCCTGTGAAGTCCCGACCACCTCAGCATCATCGAACGCGTGTTCGAGGATGTCAACCTCGCCGCGGGGAGGGGCAGGGGAGGTTCCTCCGATCTCGGCGGGGTGTGGACGGCAGGCTCCCGGCCGGGTCCGCCACGCTCGGACTTAGGGTCGGGTCCATGACTTCGCCCGCCCCCGACGCCGCCGGCCGGACCCCCCGCCCCGATCACGCCACCGAGGCCACCCCGCTCACCGAGGCCGACCCCGGCTACGTCGACCTCGGCTACGCCCGGCTGGACACCGACCGGCTCACCCGTACCGGCGACCCGGAGGTCGTCTACGGCGCCGGGAAGACCCCCGACCAGGTGGTCGACCTGCTGCGCCACCTGCACACCGCGCACCCGGACCGGGCCGCGCTCGCCACCCGGCTGGACGCCACGGCGCTGGACCGGGTGCGCGCCGCGTTCCCCGAGGCCCGGCTGGACGAGGTGGCCGGCACGGCGACCCTCGGCCCACCGCCCACGCCGGTGGGCCTGGTGTGCGTCGTCGCCGCCGGCACGTCCGACGCACGGGTGGCCCGCGAGGCGGTGCACACCGTCGAGGCGTACGGCGCGGGCGTCCGCACCATCACCGACGTCGGGGTCGCGGGAGTGCACCGGTTGCTCGCCGCGAAGGAGGAGTTCGACGACGCCGACTGCCTGATCGTCGTCGCCGGGATGGAGGGCGCGCTGCCGTCCGTCGTCGGCGGGCTGACCGGGGTGCCGTTGGTGGCGGTGCCGACGAGCGTGGGGTACGGCGCGTCGTTCGGCGGCCTCGCGGCGCTGCTCGGGATGCTCAACTCCTGCGCGCCCGGGGTGGTGGTCTGCAACATCGACAACGGCTTCGGCGCGGGCGTGTTCGCGGCCCGGGTGGCCCGGCGGGCGCACGCCGGCCGCACTCCCTCGGAAACACCGAACGGTGAGGCTCCGAACGGCGAGGCTCCGAACGGCGAGGCGACAACGAACGGGGCCGCCCGGTGAGCCGGATCGGCTGGCTGGACTGCGCGTCCGGCGCCAGCGGCGACATGCTGCTCGGCGCGCTGGTCGCCGCGGGCGTACCCCTCGACGTCCTCACCGCCGCCGTCGACGCGGTCGCGCCGGAGACGATCCGGCTCCGCCCGGAGAAGGTCGTCCGCAACGGCCTGGCCGCGACGCTGGTCCATGTCGAGGGCACCGACTCCACCCATCACCGGACCTGGGCCGATGTTCGTACGCTGCTGGACGCCGCCGACCTGCCCGAGCCGGTACGCCGGTCCGCGCACGCGACGTTCGAGCGGCTCGCGCACGCCGAGGCGCGGGTGCACGACACGACACCGGAGGCGATCCACTTCCACGAGGTGGGCGCGCTGGACGCGATCGCCGACGTGGTGGGGGTCTGCGCGGGCCTGGCTCACCTGGGCCTGGACCGGCTGGTCGTGTCACCGGTCGCGGTCGGGTCCGGGTTCGTCCGGGCCGCGCACGGCCGGCTGCCGGTGCCCGTACCCGCCGTGGTGGAGTTGCTGGCCGCGGCGGACGCACCGTCGTACGCCGGGGAGATCGACGGCACTCCCGTCGGCGAACTGTGCACCCCGACCGGCGCGGCGCTGCTGGTCACCCACGCCGAGACGTACGGACCGCAGCCGCCGATGCGGGTGGCCGCGCAGGGCTTCGGCGCCGGCACCCGGGAGACGCCCGGCCGGGCGAACGCCGTCCGGCTCCTGGTCGGCGAGCCCGCCCCCGAGGTGTGGACCGCCGCCGGCGGGTCGGGTGGCAGCACGACCGGCCCCGGCGAGTCGACCCAGCTCGTGGTGGAGTCCAACGTCGACGACCTGGACCCGCGGGTGTGGCCGGCGGTGCTGGCGCGGCTGCTGGACGCCGGTGCGGCCGACGCCTGGCTGACGCCGATCCTGATGAAGAAGGGCCGCCCGGCACACACCCTCGCCGTGCTGGTCGACCCCGACCGGTACGACGCCGTGTGCGAGGTGGTCTTCACCCAGACCTCCGCGATCGGCGTGCGCAGCCACACCGTGCGCAAGCGGCCGCTGGAACGCGAGTTCCGTACCCTCGAACTCCCCGGTGGCACGGTGCGCCTGAAGGTCGCGACGTACGCCGGGAAGGTGGTCAACGCCCAGCCGGAGTACGACGACGTGCTCGCGCTGGCCGAACTCACCGGCCGCCCCGTCAAGACCGTGCTGGCGCAGGCCACCGCCGCCGCGCAGGAACACCTCTGACCGCACCAGCCAAGGAGTACGCGTGACGGACGTCGCGATCCCGGGGTCGAAGTCGCTCACCGCCCGGGCGTTGTTCCTCGCGGCCTGCGCGGACGGCACGTCGGTGCTGCACCGGCCGCTGTGGTCGGACGACACCGAGGCGTTCGCCGCCGGCCTGGCCGCGCTGGGATACGCCGTCGACGTACGCCCGGACCGGTGCACGGTGCGGGGCAGCACGTCCGGCCCGCCCGCCCCCGGCGCGGACGTGTTCTGCCGGGACGCCGGTACGGCCGCACGCTTCCTGCCCACGCTGGGAGCCCTCGGGCACGGCGTGTTCGCGTTCGACGGTTCGGAGCAGTTGCGCCGCCGCCCGCTCGGCCCGCTCGTCGGCGCGCTCGCCGCGCTGGGAGTCGACGTCCGCGCCGAGGAGCGCGAGGGGCACCTCCCGGTCACCGTCCGCGGCGCCGGGCTGAAGGGCGGCGCGCTCACCCTGGACGCCGGGCTGTCGTCGCAGTTCCTGACCGGGCTGCTGCTCGCGGCGCCGCTGATGACCGAGGGCCTCGAGGTCACCGTGACCGACCTGGTGTCGGTGCCGTACGTCGAGATGACGCTGGCGATGATGCGGCGGTTCGGGGTGCAGGCGACCCGCACCGGCGACACGTTCACGGTGCCGCCGGGCCGCTACCGCGCCGGTGACTACCTCGTGGAGCCGGACGCGTCCACGGCGAGCTACTTCCTCGCTGCGGCCGCCCTGACCGGCCGTTCGGTCACCGTTCCAGGGCTCGGCGCGGACGCGCTGCAGGGTGACGTCCGGTTCGCCGAGGTGCTGGGACGGATGGGCGCGGACGTGACGCTGGCCGCGGACTCGGTCACCGTCACCGGACCCGAGCGGCTGTCCGGCGTCACGGTCAACATGCGCGACATCTCCGACACGATGCCGACGCTGGCCGCGATCGCGCCGTTCGCCGACGGGCCGGTGCGGATCGAGGACGTCTACAACACCCGGGTCAAGGAGTGCGACCGGCTGGACGCCTGCGCGACCAACCTGGCCCGGCTCGGTGTCCGGGTGGAGACCGGCCGCGACTGGATCCAGGTGTGGCCGGGCACGCCGCGGGCGGCCGAGATCGACTGCCGCGGCGACCACCGGATCGCGATGAGCTTCTCCGTCACCGGCCTGCGGACGCCGGGGCTGACGCTGGACGATCCGGGGTGTGTGAAGAAGACGTTCCCGGAGTTCCACGAGGTGCTCGCCGATCTGGTCCGCGAGTGGTCTCACGACTCCTGAGCCGATCTGCGGAGTCTGTCGGCACCTGCGCCTAGCCTTGGTCGCGATGTCGCGCCGGGTGTCTCTCGCTGCCGCCGTCGTGTGGGTGCTCGCCGCGTTGTCGGTGGCCGCGACGGCGCTGGTCGGCGCGCCGGATCGGGCGTACGCCGGCCAGGGTGAGCGCGCGGGTCCCGTGCGGCCGGTGGTGCTGGTCGGGATCGGCGGGCTGACCGCCGGTGACGTCTCGCCCGCCCGCACCCCCACGCTGGCCGCGCTGGTCGCCCGGGGCGCACCCGGCGTACTCGTCCCGCGTTCGGTGCGCACCCACACCTGCCCGCTGGACGGCTGGCTCACCGTCTCCGCCGGCGAACGCGCGGCCGGGCCGGCGACCTGCGGTCCGCTGCCGCGGGTGGCGCCGATCCCCGGCGGTGCCGGCACGTACGCCGTGCCCGGCTGGCGGCGGCTGGTCGCGGCACAGGCGGGCACCGGCTACGGCGCCGAGCCCGGCCGGCTGGCCGAACACCTCGCCCGGGCGGGCACCTGCACCACCGCCGTCGGGCCGGGCGCCGCCGTCGCCCTCGCCGACCGGAGCGGCACGGTGGCGCGTTACCTTCCGGCGTTCGACCGTACGGCCGCACCCACCGGCGACTGCCCGCTGACCGTCGTCGACGGGGGCGCTCTTCCCCGCGACGCCGGACGTGCCGCCGCCGTCGCGGCGGCGGACGCGCTGGTCGCGAAGGTGGTCGCGGCCGCCGGCCCGGGCGCGACCGTGCTGGTCGCCGGGCTGTCCGACGAGTCCTCGGGCGGTGGTACGTCGCTGCGGCTGGCCGCCGCTGCCGGGCCGGGGTTCGAGGGGAGCTGGCTCACCAGCGGCGGCACCCGGCGCGAGGCGCTGGTGCAGCTCACCGACCTGACCCCGACCCTCACCGAACTCCTCGGCACCGACACCGACGAGGCCTTCGACGGCGGCCGCTGGCGCACCACCGGCGACCGACCGGCCGGCCGAGTCGCCACTCTGGACCGGCTGCGGGCGTTCGACACGACCGACCGCGTGGTCGGCACCTACGGCTTCTGGTTCTTCACCGTGCTGGTCCTCGCTCAACTGGCGGCGTACGGGCTCGCGCTGCTGGTCGCCGCCCGCACCCGGCGCACGGCGTGGCGCCGGCGCACGGGCCGGCTGGCGTCGGCGGCCGGGCTGGTCTGCGGCGCCGCCCCGATCGCGGCCGTGCTCGCCGGGCTGGTGCCCTGGGCCACCTCGCCGGTCCCGGTGTGGTCGCTCGTCCTCTCCGTCGCCGCGTTCACCGCGGTGCTGGCCACGCTCGCCGGCCGCACACCGTACGACCCGCCCTGGGCGGCGCCGACCACGCTCGCCCTGATCACCGCCGTCGTGCTGGGCGCCGACGTGTTGACCGGCTCCCACCTGCAGGGCGGCAACCTCGTGACGCCCGGCGACCTGCCCTTGGTCGGCGGACGGTACTTCGGCTTCGGCAACGTCGCGTTCGCGATCTTCGCGACCGCGGCCCTGCTCGCCGCCGGCGGCCTGGCCGCCCGTTCGGTGGAACGCCACCATCGCCGCCGCGCCGCGTTCGTCGTGCTGGCGATCGGGTTCGCCGCGGTGGTGCTGGACGGCTGGCCGAGCTGGGGTGCGGACTTCGGCGGGGTGCTCGCGCTGGTGCCGGGGGTGCTGGTGCTCGCCGCGAACGTCGCCGGGATCCGGCTGACCGTACGCCGGGTGGTCCTCGTCGCGGTCGCGACCGTCGCGGCGGTGGGCGCGGTCTCGGTCGCGGACTGGCTGCGGCCGCCGGAGAGCAGGTCGCATCTCGGCACCTTCGTGCAGCGGGTGGCCGAGGGGCAGGGCGGCCCGG
The DNA here is from genome assembly GCF_013408535.1 of Actinopolymorpha cephalotaxi. Lineage (NCBI taxonomy): Bacteria > Bacillati > Actinomycetota > Actinomycetes > Propionibacteriales > Actinopolymorphaceae > Actinopolymorpha > Actinopolymorpha cephalotaxi. The sequence continues at coordinate 5,876,959 of NZ_JACBZA010000001.1, read as the reverse complement.
TGGTCGCCCGCAAGGCCGAGGCCGCGTTGGCCAGCCTGACCTACGGCGGCCCGCTCGGCTGGCTGACGCTGCTCGTGTACGTCGGCGTCGGCGTGTTCCTCCTGCGCCCGCGCGGGCCCGGCGCTCGGGCGCTCGCCGGCACCTACCTCCGCTGGCCCACGGCGCGGCCGACCCTGCGTGCGGTCTGGCTCACCGGGCTGCTCGGTTTCGCGCTGAACGACTCCGGGGTGGCGGTGCTCGCCGCCGTCCTGATGACCGGCGGACCCCTCGTCGTCGTCGCCCTCGTCCGGTCCTCACCGGACATGTCGCGTGGCCCGTCGCCGCGGCTCCGAGCGCCGGCCGACACCGGAGTCAGCGCGGTCCGGGCGGGCCAGGCTCGGTGAACTCCAACTCGATCATCGGCGAGGTCCGGACGAGCTCGTCGAGGCCGGCCTGCTCGCGGTACCACCCGGTCCGCGGGTCGGTGAACACCCGGCGTCGCGCCTGGTGATCGGTGACCGGCCGGGCGAGCGCCGGCAGGTCCAGGCCGTCGACGTGCACGATGACGTGCGGGTCGGCGAGCACGTTGGCGTACCAGTGCCGAGGCCCCGGCGTCCCGGTGATGACGAACCTTCCGTCCACGTGGAACCACCAGATCTCCACCCGCAGCGGCCGCCCGCTGCGGCGTCCCCTGGTGGTGAGGTCGACGGTCAACCGGTCGGCCAGTTCGGCGTGGTCGGCGTGGTCGGCGTGGTCGGCGTGGTCGGCGTGGTCGGGCATGGCCTGGACCGTACGACCTCAACCCCGGACGAGGTCAACAAGCCGAGCTCAACAAGCCAGAGTCGACAGGTGGGCCCGCGTCTTGGTTCCGGTCACAACGACGAGGTGTCGCTCGTTGGGACGCGTCACTGGGTCGGCTCACCAGGGAGGCGGTCAGGCCTCGGTCTCCGCGCCCCGGGTGGCGAGGGCCGCGGTGAGTGACCGGGCGGCCTGTCCGGCGCGGGCGCCGTACCCCCCACCGAACGCGGCCGCGTGGGTGAGCAGCGGATGGAGCTGGTGCAGGGCAACGCGGTCGCGCCAGCCGTCGGCCAGCGGGAACACCTCGTCGTACGCGGCCACCAGCCGGTCCAGGTGCGGCGTACCGAACAACGCCAGCATCGCCAGGTCGGTCTCCCGGTGCCCGCCGTGCGCGGCCGGGTCGACCAGCCGGGGCACGCCGTCCAGCGCCCAGACGATGTTGCCCGACCACAGGTCGCCGTGGATCCGGGCCGGCGGCTCGGGCGGACCGGCGTGGTCGTCGAGGTGGTCCAGAACCGCGCAGATCGCGTTCGCGTCGTCGGCCTGCAGCCGGCCCCGGTTGAACGCGGTACGGAGGTACGGCTCGACGCGGTTGCGGGCGTAGAACGCGGACCAGGTGCCGGCCGGTTCGTTCGGCTGCGGCAGCGCGCCGATGTAGCCGTCCGCCTGTCCGCCGAACGACGCGGCGCCGCTGCGGTGGGTGCGGGCGAGCGCCTGGCCGAGTTGTTCGGCTGCCTCCGGCGTGGGCCGGCCGGCCTCCAGCCACTCCAGGACGAGGCACTCCTGGCCGACGCCGAGCACGGCCGGGATCGCTGCCGCGTCCTCCCCGGCGGAGGCCAGCCAGTCCAGATGGGCTGCCTCGGTGGGGAAGAAGTCGTCGGGGGCGCCCGGCCGAGCCTTCACGAAGACGCTGCGGCCGTCGCCGAGCCGGGCGCGGGTGGCGACACAGACGTCGCCGCCGGCCACGGGGTTGGTCGCGACGACCGAGGTGCCGAGGAGTTCCTCGACGTGCTGAGCGATGCTTGCCTGCCGAGCCATTGCCCGATAGTAAGACCTGTTGTCTTACTTTGCGTAGGCGGGCGAGTCGGGATCGTGACGATCAGCCGGTGGGCCGCAGGAGCGGGCCGAGTTCCTCGACCAGCCCGGCGGCCGCCTCCTCGACCAGTTCGAGCACCTCGTCGAACGCCTCGCCGCCGGCGGTGTAGGGGTCGGGGATCTCACCCACGTTCGTTCCGAACCAGCCGAACAGCCCCACCCGGTGCCGGTCGGCCGGCCCGGCGAGCCGGCGCAGGCCATCGAGGTTGGCGTCGTCCATGCCGAGCACCAGGTCGCGGCCTTCGAACCAGCCGCGGTCGAACTGCTGGGCCCGGTGGGCGGACACCTCGTCCCGGTCGTACCCCGAGGCGACCAGTACGCGCGCCGAGCGCGGGTCCATCTCCTCGCCGACGTGCCAGCCGCCGAGGCCGGCGCTGTCCACCCGGACCGCGGCGAGCCCGGCTTCGACGAGTTGCCGGCGTACGACCACCGCCGCGATCGGTGACCGGCAGATGTTGCCCAGGCAGACCAGGCTCAGGTGATACGCGGACGGGTCGCGAGGCGGAGGAAGCTGCACGGTCCCAGGATGCCGACCGGCCCGGTCGCCCGTGGGTACGGGGTCGGCCGGGCCGGTCGTGGGATCGGTCGGCGGAGGATCAGCTGTCCTCGTCCTCGTCCCCGTCGCCTTCCTCCGTCGCGTCCGCATCTCCGCGGGGCGGGTCCTCGCCGAGGATCCGGTAGATCTTCGACCGGGCCTCGTGCAGGGTGTCGACGATCCTCGCGAGCTGGTCCTCGTCGGCGACCTGGGCGCCCTGCATCGCGGCGGCGGCCAGGCCCATCCCGGCGTTCCGCAGGTCGTGCCACGGCGAGTCGGCGGGGTCGGCGAACTCCTCCCACGGCGCCTGTCCCCCATGGGTGGCGACGTGCTCGCGGCCGGCGTCGGTCAGGGCGTAGGACCGCTTGCCGGCCGCCTCGGTGGAGCTGACCAGGCCCTCGTCCTCGAGCAACTGCAGGGTGGGGTAGATCGAGCCCGCGCTGGGGCGCCAGGCGCCGCCGCTGCGTTCGGCGAGCTCCCGGATCATCTCGTAGCCGTGCATCGGCCGGCCGGTGTCGGCGAGCAGATGGAGGATTCCGGACCGGACGTCACCGCGACGCGCTCGCGGGCCGCGACCGGGCCCGAACGGTGGACCCCAGCCGCCGCGTCCCCAGCCGCCAGGGCCGCCGGGCCCGCCGGGACCGCCGAACCCGAAGCCCCCGAACCCGCCGGGACCGAACCCTCCCGGGCCGAAGCCGCCGGGGCGTCCTCGTCCGCCGCCACGTCCCCGTCCGCCGCGGCCGCGGCCGCCGCCGCGTCCCTCGTCTGCGTGCGCGCCGAAGAAGTGGCCGCGGAAATGTCCCTCCGGGTCGCCGGGGACGTCGTACTCACCGGCGTCGGCGAACTCGTCGCCCTGGTGTGGGCCGGGCGGCTCGAAGCCGGTGGACCCGAACGGGCCGAACCGTGCATGCCCGAACGGCCCGGGCCGTCCGGATTTTCCGGGCCGTCCAGGTCGCCCGGGCCGCTCCGGGCGTTCGGGCGCGAACTCGCCGGCGCCGAACTTCTCGAAAGGTGGTGTGTGCCGAGTCATGTGATCTCTCCTCAGGTGTGGCGACGTGTCGCCGAACTGTCGTTCCGATGGTTCACGATATATCGCCGATACGACGGCGACAAGTCGTGAGGACAAAGATTCGGGCCGTCAGTTCGTGCGGGGGTGCGCCGAGAACGAGGTACGCCGAGTGGGGTACGCCGAGTGGGGTGCGCCGAGTGGGGTGCGCCGAGTGGGGTGCGCCGAGTGGGGTGCGCCGAGTGGGGTGCGCCGAGTGGGGTACGCCGGGAACGGGGTACGCCGAGTGAGGTGCGCGGGGTTCGGGCCGGAGTCAGGAAGCCTCGACGCGCGGTCGCCGGAAGCCGGGATGTCCGGCCGGCAGCGAACGCCGCAGCACCCACGCGCTCACCGCGACGCACGCCGCGACCAGTGGCCAGGTGAGCGCGGCCCGGGCGGCGGCGAGCGCCAGCACCTCGTCGGCGGCGTACAGCGCGCCGAAGACGCTCACCCGTACGGCGTACTGACCGACCCAGACCCAGGAGGCCAGGCCGTACGCCCGGAGCAGGTCGGCGTCATGGCGCCAGCGTCCGCGCTGCCGGAGTGCGGCGCCCACGACGATGCCGAGCAGCGGCCGGCGAACCACGATGCTGACGATCCAGGCCAGCCCGCTGGCGGCGTTGGTGGCGAGCTGGACCAGGAAGAAGTCGGCGGCCCGGCCGGTGCGGAGGACGACCACGGCGGCGACCGCGACCCCGAGCATCCCGAGCAGGACGGCGCGCGGCCGGGCGCCTCGCGACCACCGGAACGCCGCGACCAGGACCCCGACGGCCAGCGCGGCCGCGACGCCCCATCCCACCGAGTTGCCGGTGAGCAGCCAGCCGGCCACGAACGCGACCGGCGGCAGCGCGGCGTCGACGGAGGCGTCCCAGCCGCCGAGCACCTGGGCCAGCGAGTCCCGTTCGCCCGAATGGTCGCCCGAATGGTCGTCGGAATGGTGTGAGTCGCGCTCGCCGACCTTGTCTGCCCGCACGTCACCAAGCCTGCCTGATCGCGGCAACGACGGAGCCCGCCGGTGGCCCGGTTCGCACCGATCTGATCAGCGAGAACGCCACGACGTCCCGGTCGAGGATCCGGGCGCCGTGTCCCGCCCGGCAGACCCTATGGTGAGGAGCATGACCGACCCGTCGACCGGACCTCGCCTGCGCAAAGCCCTCCGGGGCATCCCGTCGTACAAGCCGGGCCGTCCGGCCGCGGCGGCCACCGACCGGCCGACGTACAAGCTGTCCAGCAACGAGAACCCGTTCCCGCCGCTGCCCGCCCTCACCGAGGCGGCGCACGAGGCCAGCCGGGTGATGAACCGCTACCCCGACCTCACCTGCGGCCGGCTGGTCGGCGCGCTGTCGGACCGGCTCGACGTCCCGCCCGGCCACTTCGCCACGGGTACCGGCTCGGTGGCGCTGCTCTACCACCTGCTCCAGGCGACCTGCGAGCCGGGCGACGAGGTGATGTACGCCTGGCGCTCGTTCGAGGCGTACCCGATCGCGGCGCAGGTCGCCGGCGCCACCCGGATCGAGGTGCCGCTGACCACCGGCGCACGGCACGACCTCACCGCGATGGCCGCCGCGATCACCGACCGGACCCGGGTCGTGATCGTCTGTACGCCGAACAACCCGACCGGCCCGGTGGTCACGCACCAGGAGCTGGCCGAGTTCTGCGCCCGGGTCCCGAGCGACGTGCTGATCGTGGTCGACGAGGCCTACCTGCAGTTCGTCCGCGACCCGGAGGCCGCCGACGGGCTGGCGCTGTACCGCGAGTACCCCAACGTCTGCGTGCTGCGGACGTTCTCCAAGGCGTACTGCCTGGCCAACTTCCGGGTCGGGTACGCGATCGCGCACGACCCGGTCGCCGAGGCGCTGCGGGTGTGTACCCCGCCGTTCGCAGTGTCCAGCGTCGCGGAGGAGGCGGCGCTGGCGGCGCTGGCCTGCGAGAACGAGCTGCTGGAACAGGTCGAGGTGCTGGTCAAGGAGCGCACCCGGGTGGCCGAGGGGCTGCGCGCGCTCGGCTACGACGTACCGGTGACCGAGGCCAACTTCAGCTGGGTCCCGCTCGGGGCCGACACGCAGGCGTTCGCCCGGGCGTGTGAGGAGGGCGGCGTCGTGGTCCGGCCGTTCGGTGACGAGGGGTGCCGGGTGAGCGTCGGCGAACCCGCCGCCAACGACCTCTTCCTGGAGCTCGCCGGACGCTGGGCCGCCAGAGCCCGCTGACCGAGCCGCCCGTCCCGCCCGTTCGTCCTTCCCGTCTGTCCCGCCCGCCGGGTCGCGAGTGTGGGCGCCGCAGGTGGGTAGGCGGAGTTCATGGGTGTCGCGGCGGACCTGTGCGGGCTGATCCGCGACCATGACGGGCCCGCGCTGCGGGTGACCGCACTCGTCCGCGACCGGCGGCACCGGATCCTGCTGCTGCGCCGGCCCGACGGGGCGCCGCGGCCCGGCACGTGGGAGCCCGTCGTCGCCGACGTCCCGGTCGGTACGACCGCCGGGGAAGCCCTCCGCCACGCCGTCACCCGGTCGACCGGCTGGACCGTCCGTGCGGTCGAGCCGATCATCGAGCCCGCCGCGCCGGTCCCGAACGGGTCAGGTCGTACGGGCCGGCCGGTCCGTCGCGAGCTCCGTTTCCTGGTCACCGCGGCCCAGGCTGCGGCTGCCGAGCCCGCGGCGGCGCCCGACCTCACCGGCACCGGCCACGACGCGTTCACCTGGGCCGGACTCGGCGACACCGGATGGCTGCGGTCGCCGGGAACCGTGGCCGACCCCGGCCTGACCGAGACGGTGGTGAAGGCCGCGCGTACCCGGCTGACCCGGAGGCTGCGGCTGGAGCCGATCGGGCCCGAACACGGGACGGACCTGTGGCGCCTGCACGCCAGGCCGGAGGTGGCGGACTGGCTCGGCGGTGCGTGGACGCGGGAGTCCGGCCGCCGGAGCGTACTGCGCCTGCGGGCCGGCTGGGACGCGGCGGGGTTCGGCACGTGGGCCGCCTACGACCGTGACGACGGCGAGCTGGTCGGCCGGGGCGGCATCGCTCCGTACGTCCTCGACGGCCGTTCCACGCACGAGATCGGGTGGACGGTACGCCCGGAGCGGTGGGGCCGCGGCTACGCCACCGAGATGGGTGCGGCCGGCCTGGTGCTCGCGTTCACCGAGCTCGGTGCGCGGGAGGTGGTCGCCTTCACGTTGCCGCACAACGCGCGTTCACGTGCGGTGATGGACCGGTTGGGAATGCGCTTCGCCCGCGAGGTCCCGCACGCCGGGATGCGTCACGTGCTGTATGTCGTACGTCCGGCTGCGGTGAACCTGCCTGGCCAGATGCGGCCAGAAGCCCAACAGGGCTTGGCGGTCTCCCCCGGGCATCTCGGTTTCTCCGGTGCGAGTAGTTGTCCGGACCGATTATCCTGAGGAGGTCTCAGCTTCAGTTCTTGCCGGATCGCCCGTGGAGGGGCGGCGTTCAGGATCCGGCGTCCTTCTTCCGAAACGCACTCGGTGAGGAGTGGCCTGCCCGACAATGCCATCAGATACCTCGGCGACGGCTGTCGCCAACCAGCCCAACCAGCCCGGCACCACCGACAACTCCAGATCCCGGCTCCGTAGCCTCGACTCGCTGTGGCGGTTGCGGACCTACCTCCGGCCCTACGTCGGCCGGCTGATCGTGATGTTCGCCGCGGCACTTCTCGGTGTCGGCGCGAGCCTGGCGATCCCTCTGGTCACCAAGCACATCATCGACGGACCGATCGCAGAACGTGACACCCGCGGTCTGGTCCTCCTGGGCCTGCTGGCGGTCGTACTCGGACTCGTCGAGGCCTTCCTCATCTTCCTTCGTCGCTGGATCCAGTCCGTGGCCGTGCTCGGCCTGGAGACCGAGATCCGCGACGACATCTACGCTCACCTGCAGCGACTGCCGATGAGCTTCCACGGCGGCTGGCAGAGCGGCCAGCTGCTGTCCCGGATCACCACCGACCTGTCGATCATCCGGCGGTTCCTCGGATTCGGCATCATCTTCCTCGTCACCAACGTCGTCCAGCTGGCCGTCGTCACGGTGCTACTGCTGCAGATGTACTGGCCGCTGGGGCTGCTGGTGGCGGCGACCGCGGCGCCGGTCATCGTGCTGTCGGCGCGGTTCCAGAAGCGCTACATCCGGATCTCCCGCGCGGTGCAGGACCAGCAGGGTGACCTCGCCACCGTCGTCGAGGAGGGCGCGGTCGGGATCCGGGTCATCAAGGCGTTCGGCCGCCGGCACCACATGTACGACACCTTCGACGAGCAGGCCCGCCTGGTCTACGACACGTCGATGGACAAGGTGCGGCTGTCGTCGAGGTTCTGGACGTTCCTCGGCTTCGTCCCCAACCTCACTCTCACCTTCGTCCTGCTGTTCGGCGCTCTGGCCGTCGGCAAGGGCGCGTTGACGCTCGGCGACCTGGTGGCGTTCAGCACCCTGGTGCTGCAGCTGGTGTGGCCGATCGCCTCGCTGGGGCAGATCCTCGCCATGGCGCAGGAGGCGATGACCGGCTCCGACCGGGTGATGGAGGTGCTCGACACCGAGCCGGCCATCGAGGGCGGTTCGGAGGAGGCGCCCCGCGCGGCCGGTCACCTGCGGTTCGAGGGCGTGGGCTTCCACTTCCCCGACGAGGACACCCCGGTGCTGCACGACGTGTGGCTCGACGTCGCGCCCGGTGAGACGGTGGCGGTCGTGGGCGCGACCGGTTCCGGCAAGACCACGTTGACGGCGCTGGTGCCCCGCTTGCACGACGTCACCGCGGGCCGGGTGACCATCGACGGGCGCGACGTCCGCGATCTCACCCTCCCGGCACTGCGCTCGATCGTGGCCACCGCGTTCGAGGAGCCCACGCTGTTCTCCATGAGCGTGCGGGAGAATCTCACTCTCGGTCGCACCGACGCGACCGAGGAGGAGGTCCACCAGGCGCTCGAGGTCGCCCAGGCGAGGTTCGTGCACGACCTGCCGTGGGGCCTGGACACCCGGATCGGCGAGCAGGGCCTGTCGCTGTCCGGTGGCCAGCGGCAGCGACTGGCGCTGGCCCGGGCTGTGCTCACCAGGCCGAAGATCCTGGTGCTCGACGACACGCTCTCCGCGCTGGACGTGGAGACCGAGGCGCTGGTGGAGAAGGCGCTGCGGCACGTGCTCGCCGAGGCCACCGGCATCGTGGTCGCCCACCGGGCGTCGACGGTGCTGCTGGCGGACAAGGTTGCCCTGCTGCAGGGCGGCACGGTGACCCACGTCGGCACCCACCAGGAGCTGCTCGCGGACGTGCCCGCCTACCGCGAGCTGCTCGGCCAGGACGCGGATCTCGACGCTGAGGAGGTGTACTCGTGACGACCCAGACCCAGGACACGACGAAGACCTCCGGTGACGAGGCCGACGAGAACGCACAGAACGCACGGAACGCCGCCGACGCCCAGCCGGCGGAGGACTGGCGGGGTGTCGCGGCCGAAGGGCAGGACGACATCGGCGACAAGGCGTCGGTGTTCCTCCGGGAGCGTTCCCGGAAGCTGCTCGGCGACCTGCTGCGCCCTTACCGCAAGCTGATCGCGCTGCTGATCGTGGCGGTGGTCGTCGAGAACGCCGCCCGGCTGGCCATTCCGTACCTCGTGAAGGTCGGTATCGACCGCGGCATCCCGCCGCTGGTCCACAACGAGGGTGCCACCACGCTGGTCACCGTCGTGGTGGCGCTGGTGGTGGCGGCGGTCACCCAGGCCATCACCCGGCAGCTGTTCCTGCAGCTGTCCGGGCGGATCGGCCAGGAGGTGCTGCTGCACCTGCGGCGGCGGATCTTCAACCACTTCCAGAAGCTGTCGCTGTCGTTCCACGAGAAGTACACCTCCGGTCGGGTGATCTCCCGCCTGACCTCCGACATCGAGGCGATCTACGAGCTGCTGCAGTCCGGCTTCGACAGCATGGTGAGCGCGGTGCTCACCCTCGTCGGTACGGCCGTGCTGTTGCTGATCCTCGACGTCAACCTCGGTCTGGTGGCGCTGGTCCCGATCCCGATCCTGCTGTTCTTCACGCAGTGGTTCCGGAAGAAGTCCAGCCTCGCCTACCGCAGGACGCGGGAGACGGTGGCGGTCGTCATCGTGCACTTCGTGGAGTCGATGGGCGGCATCCGCGCGGTGCAGGCGTTCCGTCGTGAGCCGCGCAACCAGCAGATCTTCGAGAAGGTCAACGCCGACTACCGCGACGCCAACATGCAGGGCATGCGACTGATCGCGGTCTTCATGCCGGGCGTGAAGGCGATCGGCAACGTCACGGTGGCGGCGGTGCTGTTGTACGGCGGCTGGCTCGCGTTCCACGACGCGGTGACCGTCGGTGTGCTGGCGGCGTTCCTGCTGTACCTCCGGCAGTTCTACGAGCCGATGCAGGAGATCAGCCAGTTCTACAACACGTTCCAGTCGGCCAGCGCCGCACTGGAGAAGCTGTCCGGTGTGCTGGAGGAGAAGCCGGAGGTGGCCGAGCCCGCCGAGCCGGTCAAGCTCGACAACGCCCGCGGCGAGGTGCACTTCGACCACGTGGAGTTCGGGTACGTCGAGGGCCGGCCGGTGCTGCCGGAGCTGGACCTGCGGATGCCCGCGGGCCAGACGGTCGCGTTGGTGGGTGCGACCGGCGCCGGCAAGACGACGCTGGCGAAGCTGCTGTCCCGCTTCTACGACCCGATCAAGGGAAGCGTACGTCTGGACGGGGTCGACCTGCGCGACCTCGACGAGGCCACGCTCCGCAAGGCCGTGGTCATGGTGACCCAGGAGAACTTCCTGTTCACCGGCTCGGTGGCCGACAACATCAGGTTCGGCCGGCCGAACGCCACGATGAAGGAGGTCGTGGCGGCGGCCCGGGCCATCGGCGCGGACGAGTTCATCGAGGCGCTGCCGGACGCGTACGACACCCAGGTGGGCAAGCGGGGTGGCCGGCTGTCGGCCGGGCAGCGGCAGCTGATCGCGTTCGCCCGGGCGTTCCTCGCCGACCCCGCGGTGCTGATCCTCGACGAGGCGACGTCCAGCCTGGACGTCCCGAGCGAGCGGCTGGTGCAGCGGGCACTGCGGACGATCCTCGCGGACCGTACGGCGCTGATCATCGCCCACCGGCTGTCCACGGTGGAGATCGCCGACCGGGTACTGGTCATGGAGCAGGGCCGGGTGGTCGAGGACGGGTCGCCCAGCCAGCTGATCGAGCAGACCGGGCGGTTCGCCGACCTGCACAACGCGTGGTTGGAGAGCCTGGCCTGAGCAGCTGATCACTCGTGGCCGGCCCCGCTCGGGCCGGCCACGGCGAACGACGAAGGAGCCGTCTCCCTGCGCGGGGAGGCGGCTCTTTCGTCGTCCAGGTCGTCGTCACCTTCGGTGCCCGCGTACGAACCGTGCGCGCTTCCTTGTGGCGCAGGCGTTCCCCCCATGCACGCGACGTGACATCGGGTAGGAGATAGGCAACATTCCGGTTACCGGATTGGCGATCTGACCGCGGGTCCCGGTAGCGTCCACACCCGAACTACTCCGTCAGGGGTGGACCGGCCCGCACAGGTGTCCGACGAGAGGACGCCGCTGGGCGCACTCGCGCCCGTGCTGTCGATCGTCGTGATCGATTCAGGGGGTGCCGGTCGACTGTGACCGTACGAGCGCACGCGACCCGCGTGTGCCAACCAGCGGTTGACGTGGCCCCGAGTGCTTCGCCGTGCCCGGCTGTACAGCCGTGTGTCACGAGGTGCGATCAAAGAGATTGGGAGCTCGTGCACGCAGTACGTGCCGAAAAGATCTACAAGGTCTTCGGGCGTCGTGCAGACGATGCCGTTCCCCTGCTGGAGCAGGGCAAGGAAGCCAAGGACGTGCGCCGTATGGGCGTTACGCCGGCCGTGATCGACGCGTCCTTCGCCGTCGAAGAGGGCGAGATCTTCGTCGTCATGGGGTTGTCCGGCTCGGGCAAGTCCACGTTGATCCGGACGCTCAACGGCCTCCTCACTCCCACCTCCGGCAAGGTCTATCTCGGGGACACCGAGCTGAGCGGCCTTTCTCCCAAGCGGTTGCGCGCGGTCCGGCAGGAGAAGATCAGCATGGTCTTCCAGCACTTCGCGCTCCTGCCGCACCGCACCGTCCTGGAGAACGCCGCCTACGCGCTGGAGATCCGCAAGCTCGGCAAGGCCGAGCGTGTCGACCGAGCCCGCGAGGCGCTTTCCATGGTGGGGCTGGAGGGCTGGGAAGACCACCTGCCGACCCAGTTGTCCGGCGGGATGCGGCAGCGGGTCGGCCTGGCCCGTGCGCTCGCCGCCGGTACCGACATTCTGTTGATGGACGAGGCGTTCAGCGCACTCGACCCGCTGATCCGGCGGGAGATGCAGGAACAGCTGCTGGAACTCCAAGCCCGCTTGGGCAAAACCATCGTCTTCATCACCCACGACCTGAACGAGGCGATGCGTCTCGGCGACCGGATCGCGATGATGCGGGACGGCCGGATCGTGCAGATCGGTACGTCCGAAGAGATCCTGCAGGACCCGGCGAACGACTACGTCGCACAGTTCGTGCAGGACGTCGACCGCTCGCGGGTGCTCACCGCCAGTGCGGTCATGGAGCCGCCGGTGGCGTTGGTGCGGGCCAAGTCCGGTCCCCGCCAGGCGCTGCGGGTGATGCGGGAGAACCAGGTCGGAGCGGCGTTCGTCGTCGACCGTGACCGGCGCCTGATCGGCGCTGTGCGCGACAGTGTTGCGGCGGAGGCGACCCGGACCGGCAAGGAGTCCCTGGAGGGGCTGACCAACGACGAGGACGTGGTGTCGGTCGGGCCGGACGTGATGCTCGCCGACCTGCTGACCCCCTCGTCGGAGGCGCCGGTGCCGCTTGCCGTCGTGGACGACGAACGGCGACTGCTGGGCGTGATCCCCAGGGTGACCCTGCTGGCCGCGCTCGGCAGCGGAACCCACGCGGCCGACGTCGACGGTGTGCAGGTGCATTCGAACGGGACGCAGGCCGTGCCTGACAGCACGCAAGCCCTGGTTGACGGCACGCCGGCCGAATCCGACGGCACGCCGGCCGACTCCGACGGGGCGCAGGCCGTCCCTGACGGCACGCAAGCCGGGATTGACGACAAGCCCGCCGGCAGCACCGGCACGGACACCGAGGAGGTCAGGCCGTGAGTCTGCTCGCCACGTTCTCGATTCCTCGCCTGCCCATCGGCGAGGTCTTCGCCGCCGTCGTCGACTGGCTGGTGAACAACCTCAGTGGGCTGTTCGACGCCATCGGCAGTGCTGTCGGCTTCGTCGTCGACGGGCTCGCGGGGTTCTTCAACGCACCCGTGATCGTCGGCCTGGCCGTCGTCTTCGGCCTGCTCGCCCTTTCCCTGAAGGGCTGGAAGTGGGGCGCGGGCGCCTTCGTGGTCGCGATGGCGCTCGGCTACGCGGCGGCGTTCGGCGGCCTGCCGCCGGCCATCGTGCTCGCGGTCGCGTTCGGCGTACTCGGACTGGCCCTGCGGGGCTGGAAGTTCGGCGTGTTCTCGGTTGTCGCGTTCCTCCTCATCGACAGCATGGGGCTGTGGAAGCCGACCATGGACACGCTGGCGCTGGTCCTGGTCGCGAGCCTGGTCGCGGTGGTGGTCTCCATCCCGGTAGGAATCGCCGCCGGGCAGAACGAGACGGTGAGCCGGATCGTCAAGCCGGTGCTGGACTTCATGCAGACCATGCCGGGGTTCGTCTACCTCATCCCGGCGATCTTCCTGTTCGGCGTCGGGGTTGTACCCGGCGTCGTCGCCACCGTCATCTTCGCGATGGCACCCGGCGTACGCCTGACCGAGTTGGGGATCCGCCAGGTCGACCGTGAGGTCGTCGAGGCCGGTGAGTCGTTCGGCGCACCGCCTGGACGCATCCTCGGCCGGATCCAGATCCCGCTCGCCCTGCCGACGATCATGGCCGGCGTCAACCAGGTCATCATGCTGGCCCTGTCCATGGTCGTGATCTCCGGGCTGGTCGGCGCCGGTGGCCTCGGCGGCAAGGTCTACACCTCAATCTCCACCATCGATCTGGCCGGCGGCTTCGAAGCCGGCTTGGCGGTTGTGGTGCTCGCGGTCTACCTCGACCGGCTGACGGCCTCTTTGACGAGTCGTTCGGCAGTGGTCCGTGCGCAGTCGGCCGCCGGAAACCGATGACGTTCCGGCAGCGCTGACACCGACCATGCGGGGCACTCACGTGCCGTTTGGGCGCGTGACGTGAACTACCTGACGACGAAAGGACTGTAGAACCGTGCGAACTGGAGGACTGTGGCGCCGCCTGGCGGTTGCGCTCGCGGCACTGGTGGCCACCACGCTGGTGGCCGCGGGCTGCGGCACCATCGGCGGTGCGAACAACGCCGCCGGTGGCGACAAGAAGAAGGAGACCACCCAGGAAGGTGGCTCCGGCTCCGGGAACGGCAAGACGATCAAGATCGGCTGGATCCCCTGGGACGAGGACGTCGTCACCACCCACCTTTGGAAGCAGGCCCTGGAGAAGAAGGGCTACAAGGTCGAGATGGTCCAGCTGGACCCGGGACCGCTCTTCGCCGGCCTTGCCAAGGGTGACGTCGACCTGTTCCTGGACACCTGGCTGCCGACGACCCACAAGACGTACTGGGACCGTTACGGGAAGCAGTTGGAGGACGTGGGCGTCTGGTACGACAACGCCACCCTCGGCATCACCGTCCCCAACTACGTCAAGGACGTCAAGACGATCGGGGACCTGAAGGCGAAGTCCGGCGAGTTCGGCGGCAAGATCACCGGCATCGAGGCGGGCGCCGGGCTGACCAGCACGACCGAGAAGAAGGTCATGCCGGCGTACGGCCTGGACAACTTCCAGCTGGCCAAGTCCTCCACGCCGGCGATGTTGGCCGAGCTGCAGAAGGCGATCAAGGCCAAGAAGCCGATCGTGGTGACTCTGTGGAAGCCGCACTGGGCCTACGCCAAGCTGCCCATCCACGACCTCAAGGACCCCAAGGGGACCCTGGGCAAGGGCGAGCAGCTGCACGTGGTCGGGCGTAAGGACTTCGGCAAGGACTTCCCCGAGGTCAAGAAGTGGATGGCCGACTTCAAGATGACCGACAAGCAGCTCGGCACCCTCGAGGACGAGGCCCTGAACAAGAACAAGGGCAACGAGGCCAAGGGTGTGTCCGACTGGTCGAAGAAGAACGCGGACTTCGTGGACGGACTGACGAAGTAGTCGTACCCGCGACGAAGTAGGCGTACCGGGCTTCCGGTAGCTCTCAGCGCCCGGCCCCACCGACGAGGTGGGGCCGGGCGCTGTCATTTGTCAGTCGGTTGCCTGTCGGTTGCCTGTCGGTTATCTGTCAACGACTCGTTGCCCCGGTGCCCGCGGACCAATTCGGGAGCTGTTTGGACAGTTCTGCCCGGGAAAGCTAGAGTTGCCCCGATAAAGGCACCACGAAGTGCTGATAATCTTTCGTGGGCCCGCAGGGTGTGCGCATATTCTTTCGGTTCCATCCGGTCTGCGCTGTCACCAGGTTACTCGCCGCATTTGATGTGGTGAAGGTCACTTTCCTGCGGTGCGCACCGACTTGGAATGATCTCGCCGTACATGCAAATCTGGGTGGCGTCGTGGCGAACCCTGCGCGGTTTCGCCAGCTACATTCCGGTGCTGCGCCGAGCAGTCGTGTCCCATCGCGCCGACTGCCCGCGGTTGTCCGTACATAAGTATCGAGACCTCACACAAAAGCGACACAACGTCAGGTTTCGTGACGCCGGCGGCCCGCGTATTCGGGTCGCGCGCGGTCGGGGGAGATCATTCCGCAGCGGTGCAGAACGATTTGTCCCGATCGAAAGGTTTTGCTCTTGTCTGGGCTGCAGAAATTCTCGCAGAGTGCCCGTCGAAAGATCGTCGTAGGAATTGTGGCCGCGGCTCTCGTGGTGGCCGGAGTCGCCGCGGGTGGACTGGTCCTGGCCAACCGGTCCGAGCCCGCCCCGGCCACCGCGTCCGTGGACAAGCCGATCAAGGCCGCCAAGTCGCCCAAGGCCGCCGCCCGAGGTGCTGACCGGAAGCCGGTACCGACCGCCACTCCGAAGGCCACGCCGACGAAGACCGCGAAGCCGAAGCCGAAGCCGAAGCCCAAGGCGACCAAGAAGGCCGAGAAGAAGGTCGTCAAGAAGGCCGAGAAGAAGGTGGTGAAGAAGACCACCAAGCCGAAGCCGAAGGTGACCAAGAAGGCGAAGACCGTCAAGAAGGCCTCCGGGCCCGTCTGGAAGGTGCTGGAGACGAAGAGCGGACCGGGGACCTTCTTCGGTGACTCCACGGAGTACCAGCCCCTCGCCTGCGGCGGCAACAGCCAGAACATCACCAAGGGTGTGGCGCTGTGGAAGATTCCCTGCGGCACCATGGTGCGGATCACCAGCAAGCAGACCGGCAAGAGCGTGATCGCCCCGGTCGCGGACCGCGGCCCGGCCGGCTGGACCGGCGCGGTGATCGACCTGCTGCCCGACACGTGGGACGCGCTCGGCGTCTCCCGCGGCCAGGGTCGCCAGGAAGTCACCTACGAGGTGCTCAGCAAGAACTAGCCCGTACCGCCCCTGCTTCTGATCCGCTTCGGCGGACTCCGGCAGGTTCACAGCGGTTGGACGCGCTGGTCGCGTCGACGGTCACGTTTCGACGGGCCCTTCCCCGTGCGGGGAAGGGCCCGTCGGCGTCTGAGGTCCGTGTGCGTGCGGCGTGGCCCTCGGTCTCCGCTCAAGCCATCGCGTGGCTTCGCGACGGGAAGTACGAGACCAGCAACGGGCTCACGTGTGCTGAACAACTTCCCGCGTGCGGGTGTCGGCCTGGACTGTACGTATGGGCCTGACAGGCTGGTGAGTCGTCATGCAAGGCGAGATTGACGTCGATTCTTCTTGTAGGTAAGGGGTTTCCCGCGAGCGGGAGCTGATCTTGTGCGGTAGACTCGAACGCATGACCCTCTCCTCAGGTTTGTGTGGGGAGGTTGAGGGTGATTCCGCCGAGGCAGAGGTAGATCATGGCGGTGAGGGAGTCTGGTCCTGGGTGTCCGTAGCCGCGGCGTTGGATGACGCGGATTTTGCTGTTGATGCCTTCTGCTCGTGAGTTGGACAGGCCGAGTTCGACGGCTGCGATGGTTTGTTGGAAGTACTTCTTCAGGCGGGTGGCCAGTTGGCGCATCGCGGGGATGGTGGATCGGAACGCGCGGGTGATCCACCTTCGGAGGTAGCGGCGGGCCTGTTCGGGTGGGATGCGGTAGAGGTCTCGTAGTTGTTCTTTGAGGGTCCAGGCGCGGAAGAGCTGGTAGTTGTGGCGGCGCAGGGCGTTGATGAGGGCGCGGCGGTCGTCGGTGAGGTTTTCAGCGCCTGAGCGCAGCGCTGTCTTCAGCCGTCGCCACGCCCTGGCCGGGGCGTTGACCTGTGCGACGGTGTGCTGCTTGGCCGGGCTGGCCGGGGCGGCTGGCAGTGGTGGGGCGGCGGGGTTGGCCTGGCGGGCTCTGTCGAGGGCTTCGTTGGCCCACTTGATGACGTGGAAGGGGTCCAGGCACACCGCGGCCTGTGGCGCCTTCTGTGCGGCGACGGGCATGTAGATCGGGGAGCCGTCCATGGTGATCGCGGTCAGCTGTTTGCTGCGGTCAGGGCCCAGGGCGGTGAAGAAGCCCTCGAACGCCTTGCGGGTGCGGTCCTTGGTCACCCAGACCACCCGGCCGGTGTCGTGGTCGCAGACGATGGTCAGGTAGTGGTGGCCGCGTTTGTAGGAGATCTCGTCCACCCCGATCCGATACAGCCCGTCCAGCCGGTCGGTGGGCAGATGGTCGGCCACCAGCATTCTCACCGCCCGGTCCACCGCCTCCCACGAGCACCGCAGCAGCCGGGCCACGCTCGTCTTGTCCATGCGCTGGGCCAGCCAGCCGATCACGTCCTGGAAGTCGCGGGTGTGCCGGGCGTTGCGCCGCGCCCAGGGCACGGTCTCGGTGCGGATTCCACACGCCGGGCAGGCGATCCGGGCGATGTCGGCGGCCAGCCACACCTTGGTGGCCCCGAAGTCCAGGTGGCGCCAGCGGCGGCGGGATATGTCATAGCGGGCCCGGGTGGAGAACCCGCACTCACACCGGTAGCGGCGGCCACGCCGGCGGCGAAGGCCAAGAACGAGGCCGTCGGTGGTGAAGTCCACCGAGCACACCGATGCCCCGGGCAAACCCAGAATGCGGTTGAATACCGTGGTGACGCGCACGTGCGTTGCTCCAGACGGTTAAGGATTCGACACCCAGAACCTAAGGGCAACCACGTGCGCGTCTTCTCATGCCCCGCCCCGCGCCACACACCCCAACCCAGCCACACCAACCCCCTCCCGGCCCTGGTTACGAACCCACACCAAGCCGAGGAGAGGGACACATGAGCGACGGCGGTGAGTGCTTCGGCGGCGACCTGGGTGAGGGCCCGGGTCGTCGCCGGGTGCTGCCGGATGGGTTCGCTGATGTGCGGGGTGGTCCGCGGCTTGCGGTGCTGCTCGCGTCGGTGGATCGCGGGGTGTGTAACGGGTTCGAGGTGGAGGAGCGGGCCAGGGCGTGGCGGCGGTTGATCGGCTGGGCGGAGGCCGAGTGCCTGTCGGAGGTGAACGAACTCGCCTACGCCGAACCCGGTATGCCCGACGAGCCGGCGCAGCGCAGTCCCGAGATGGACCCGATGACCCAGGCCGTCCTCGAACCGCTGCTGCGATGGTCGGGCTACCACACCAGCTGGTACCTCGCGCTGGCCCTCACCCTGCCCCGCCTGCCCCGTGTGCGTGTGGCGCTGGCGTCCGGTGGGCTGGAGCTGCCCGACGTGCGGGCGATCGTGGACCGGATCACCGACGCGAAACCCGACCTGTGGGATGCGATCGAGGACGCCATCTTCCCCAAGGTGCTCGAACTGCGGGGCGGGCTGTTGCGGGCCAAGGTCGAAGCCGAGGTCATCAAAGCCGACCCCGAAGCTGCCGGCAAACGGCACCGGGAAGCACGTACGGGGCGGAACGTGGCGATCTGGCCGGCCGTCGACGGTGTTGCCGACCTGGCGATCCGAGGCCTGTCCGCTGACCAGGCCGCGGAGGCGTACGGGTACATCGACGCGATCGCACGTGCCGTGAAGTCCGCCGGCGACCCGCGCAAGCTGAGCCAGCTACGCGCGGACGTCGCCTTCTCCCTGCTCAGCGGCACCGCCGACCTCGTCGACTGCTCCGCCCCAGTCGGCAAGGAGAACCACGCCGACCAGGGCCAGAGCACGCAGGACCGGGCCGCGCAGGACCACGCCGCGCAGGACGAGGCGGTGCAGGACGAGGCTGAGCAGGATGAGTCTGTACCGGACGACTTTGGGCTGCGGCCCGCGGAAGGCGACGCTCCGCAGGAGAAGGTCGAAGGCGAGCAGGTCGAAGACGACCCCTCGGCCGAGGACGGCGTCTCGCCGGAGAGCGAGAACGCGCAGGCGCACAGCGAGAACGACGCCGAGCAGCCGAGGACCGGGAACGAGCGGGCGCGGGGAGGCACCGACCAGGACGAGTTGGGGCGCTGTGCCGTGCACCGGTTCCCCGACCACGATCTGCACGACAGCTGGTGTGAGTGTGGGAACTGTTCTCCGGCACCGGTGGCCAGCTGCACCGTGTGTGGTGCGGCCGCGATGAACGGTGTCCGAGTCCACGACACCGCCGCCCACGAGGCCGCCCGCACCGCCGAGCCGCCGGGACAGCCCGATCCACCCGATCCACTTGATCCACCTGATCCGCGGGGTCGGCCTGATCCGCCGACAGACAATTCCACACCGCCGCCACCGCCGTGGACCTCTTCGCAGCCGAGCTGGGGTCCGATCAAGACGCGCGCCAAGGTGCAGCTGAACATGCCGTTGACCACGCTGATGGGACTGTCCACCCGGCCCGGGGAACTCGGCGGAGTCGGACCGATCATCACCGAGGTGGCTCGCCGGATCGTGGCGAACCATCTCGACAACCCCGAAGCCCGCTTCAGTGTCGGGGTCACCCATCCGGTCACCGGGCGGTTACTGCACCTGCATCCGATCCCGGCGAGGTTTCTGCGCGGGCTGCAGGCCGAGCTGGTGCATGCCCGCGACCAGCGCTGCGTGTGGACCACCTGCAGAAGACCCGCCGCGACCTGCCACCTGGACCACAACACCGAGTACGCCGACGGCGGCGAAACCTCCGTCGACAACATCGCCCCACTGTGCCCACGCCACCACAAGGCGAAAACCGAGAGGGACTGGAAACTGAAGCAGACCGGCCCCGGCGAGCACACCCTGACCGACCCGTTCGGCCGGAAGTACCACAGCGGAGCGCCCTCCCTCACCGACCCGCTCGAACCAGCCGAGCCCGTGCCAGCCACCGCCGGAGCACGGTCGGCCGACGACGACCTGCCACCGTTCTGAGGGGCGAATGCCCGGAACCCCGCCCGGAACGAGACCCGAGGGGACTCAGTCGGCCCGGCTGGCCGATAGTGGCGCCCCGGACCCGACCCGCCGCGCCGGGCTGACAGAGTGGACGAGGAGTGCCTGCCGGTGGCAGGAGATGGTCCGCGGATGCGACGGAGGAGTCCGGTGACACGTGACGGTGCGGAGGCCGGGGCGAAAGTGAACGCGAGTCCCGACGAGCCGGTTGCCGGCCAGAGTCAGGCCGGGCGATCACCCGACGCCTGCTCGGTCCTGTCCGCGACGTACGACGAACCCATCGCGGGCTCGGCCGCGACCGCGACGACCTGGTTGTGCATCGAGCAACCCGGCCCCTACGGCGCGGACGCGCTGGTGGAGAGCCACCTCGACGTCGAACTCGGCGGTGAGCTCGCCGCCCGGGCGAAGGGCACCGGCGTACGCATCCAGCTGATCCGCCGGCCCGGGCGGCACGCCGACGCGCATCCCCCGGACACGTTGCCGGGTGGGCGCCGGGTGTTCGTGGCGCACACCCGGCCCGGCGCGACCTGGCTGCGGTCGGCGGTCGTCGACGATCCCGGATCCCTGCTCGACCTCGACCTCGCGGCGCTGGCGGCGGGGGAGGAGCCGCTCGGCTGGGGCGAACGGGTGCCCGGGCCGGTCCTGCTGGTGTGCAGCAACGGCCGCCGTGACCTGTGCTGCGCGCTCGTCGGCCGTCCGCTGGCCGGTGAGCTCGCCCGGCGCCACGCCGCCGACGTGACCGGCCCGACGGGTGGCACGGTCTGGGAGACCACGCACACCGGCGGCCACCGGTTCGCGCCGACGGCGGTCCTGTTGCCGACCGGCTATCTGTACGGCCGGCTGGACGTCGACTTCGCCGAGCACGTGCTCACCGAGGCCAGGGCGGGCCGGATGGTGACCGAACGCTGCCGCGGCCGCTCCACCTGGTCCGCGCCGGGCCAGGTGGCCGAACTCGCCGTACGCGAGCAGACCGGCGAGGCCGACCCGGACGCCGTACGACCGGATCCGGAGGTGCCCCACGCGACGGGCGCCGGCGCATCGGGGTGGCAGGTACGAGTGGTTGCCGGTGACCGGGCCTGGACCGTCGCCGGCCGGGAGAAGACGCTGACGCCGGACCGAAAGACCAGCTGCGCCAAGGCGCCGTTGACACCCACTGCCCACGTCGTCACCGAGGTCGGCGAGGACGAACCCGCCGGCGTACGTACCGGCTGAGGCGTACGCCCTACGCCGGTCAGGCCTGGCGGGCGTGCGTACCGGCGTTCAGCACCCGGGCTGGGGCGATCGCCGCGGCGAACTGGTCCGCGTGCTCGGCCATCCATGCGTACGACGCGCGGACGTCCTCGACCGCGGCGGCCGCCACCTCGTCACCGGCTCCGGCGGCGTCGGAGGCCGCCAGCCCGCGCAGGCACCGGTCCTGCCACCACAGAATCGTCTCCACCAGGTCGGCCCGGTCCCTCGGCAGCAGTCCGTACGCGTCGGCGATCAGAGCCACCAGCCTCGCCGGACCGGCGGCGCTGGCCCGCCGCGGACCGAGGTCGAGGAACTGCCAGCACACCAGCGCGACGTCGTGCACCCGGCGGCCCGGTCCGGCGTGGTCCCAGCCGACGAACGCGTACGGACGCAGCCCGGCCTCCTCCTCGCGGTAGACCGTGGTGCGCGGCGCCAGGTCGTGGTGGCAGGCGACCTCCTGGTCACCGGCCAGGTGGGTGCCCGCGGTCAGGTCGTGGAACTGCCGGACCAGCTTCGCCACCCTGACCAGGCTGTCCTCCGACCAGACCGGCGGCGGCTGGGCAGGCTCCCACGCGACGTGCCCGTCGAGCCGGCCGAGCACCTCGCGGCCGTCGCGGTCGCGGAGATACCTGGGCGCGCCGGGCCAGCCGTAGTGGCCGAGGTGACGGAGAAGGTCCTGGACGTACGTGGGGCCAGGCGCCGGCGCCGTCCCCGGGTCGGGGTCCTCGACCCGAGCAGCGGCGGCGGCGCGGTGGCGACCAGTTGAACTCTCGGCGACCATCCCGACAGGGTGCCCCGCCCACGTCGTGACGCGCCACCCGGCACGCCCGTCGGCAGCCCTCGTCCCGTTCGCGCGAGGCCGCGGACACGGTCCGAAACGTCCCAATCGTCGGATGAGAGGCGATTGGTCCCCGGAAACCAGGCCTGTCCAGGCCTATCCATACGTACGCCGTAAATCAGGACGAACCCATCCGGGAAACGGTCGTTGCGGCGCCCGGCCCACCGGCGAGGGGGCAAGCTGGGGACATGACCGACGCGTTCGTCTTCGATGCCGTCCGTACGCCCCGGGGCAGGGGGAAGCGGGGTTCCCTGCACAGCGTGAAGCCGGTGACCCTGGCCACGACCGTGCTGACCGCGCTCGCCAACCGCGCCGATCTGGACACCGCGCGGGTGGACGACGTGGTGTTCGGGATCGTCACGCCGGTCGGCGAACAGGGTGCGGACCTCGCCAGGACGGCGGTGCTGGTGGCCGGCTGGGACGTCGGCGTGCCCGGCACCCAGCTCAACCGGTTCTGCGCATCCGGCCTCGAGGCGGTCAACCTGGCCGCGCAGAAGGTCGCGTCGGGGTACGACGACCTGGTGGTCGCCGGCGGTGTGGAATCGATGTCACGGGTGCCGATGGGTTCCGACGGCGGCGCGTGGTTCATCGACCCGGAGACCAACCTGAAGACCGGGTTCGTACCTCAGGGCATCAGTGCCGACCTGCTGGCGACCCTGGAGGGTCTGGACCGCGCCGACGTGGACACGTTCGCGGCGACGTCGCAGCAGCGGGCGACCCTGGCACGGGACAAGAGGTACTTCGAACGTTCGCTGGTTCCGGTCGTCGACGTCAACGACGAGGTGCTGCTGGACCAGGACGAGGCGATCCGGCCGGAGACGACGGTCGACGGACTGGCCGCGCTGCCGGCGAGCTTCGCGAAGATGGGCGCGCTCGGCTTCGACGCGGTGGCGATGGACCGCTACCCCAGCGTCGAACGTATCCGGCACGTGCACACCGCGGGCAACTCCTCCCAGATCGTGGACGGTGCCGCCGCGGTCCTGATCGGCAGCGAACGCGCCGGGCGTGACCTCGGCCTGACCCCGCGTGCCCGGATCGTCAGCGCCGCCGCGGTCGGCACCGACCCCACGCTGATGCTGGTCGGGCCGGGCCCGGCCGCCCGCCGCGCGCTCGACAAGGCCGGGTTGACACCGGCCGACATCGATCTGTACGAGGTGAACGAGGCGTTCGCCGCGGTGGTGCTGCGGTTCATGCGCGAGCTGGACCTGTCGCCGGAGATCGTGAACGTCAACGGCGGCGCGATCGCGCTCGGCCACCCGCTCGGCGCCACCGGGGCGATGCTGGTCGGCAGCCTGCTGGACGAGCTGGAACGCCGGGACCTGCGCCGCGGCCTGGTCACCCTCTGCGTGGGCGGTGGCATGGGTGTCGCCACGGTGATCGAGCGCGTCTGAGCGGTGCCCGAGCCGCTCGCTCAGTCGTACGAATCGGTCTTCTGATCAGTCGTCGAGTACGGCAAGGGTGAGCGCGGCCAGGCGGACCGGGTCGGCGATCACGTCGTACGCGGTGATGGTGTCCTGCTCGATCGTGAACGTCAGAGCCAGCAACAGCCGGCCTTCGCGGGCGACGACGAGGCCGGGTGCGCCGTCGACGAGAACGAGTTCGGCGGCCCGGGCGCGGTCGGCGAAGTGGCGGGTCTCCTCGACGACGGATTCGACGCCGCTGACCAGGGTCGGGGTGCCCGCCGGCAGGGCGGCCGGATCGGCCGTGCGTACGACGCCGGGGGCGAGGACGTGCACCAGCGTGTCCACGTCGCCCACCCGTACGGCGTTCAGGAAGGCCTCGACGACCCGGCGATGCCGGGCAAGGTCGGCGCCGGTGGGTGCGGGAGCGGCAATGCCGGCTGGATCAGCGGGATCGGCAGGATCGGCGGGATCGGCGCGGACCTTGCCGCGTGCCCGGCTGGCGAGCCTCTTCGTCGCGGCCGGGGTCCTGCCCACGACCGGTGCGATCTCCGCGAACGGCACCCCGAACGTGTCGTGCAGGATGAACACCACCCGCTCGGCCGGCGACAGGGATGCCAGCACGACCAGTAGCGCCTGCCCGACCGACTCCGCGAGCATCGCCGACGCCTCCGGATCGGTGCGGGCACGGGCCGCGGTGTCCTGATCGGTGCCGGCCCCGGCGGGATCGGCGGCCTCGGGAAGGTCCAGACCGACGTACTGCTCCCGCCTGGACCTGCGCGAGCGCAGCAGGTCCAGGCAGATCCGCGCCACCACGGTGGTCAGCCAGCCGCCCAGGTTGTCGATGGAGTCGATCCTGCCGTCGTCGGCCGCGTGGACCCGGTTGAGCCGCAACCAGGCTTCCTGCACGGCGTCCTCGGCCTCACCCGCCGAACCAAGCATCCGGTACGCCACCGCCCGCAGGTGGGCGCGGTGCGTCTCGAACTCGGCCGCCAGCGCGTCCCGGTCGCCCCGATCGTCCCGGTCGGTCATGTGTCCCCTTCGCTCGTCGCCTTCCGTCATACCAGTGACGAAACGGCTCCGGCCGAGGTGACAGGCGGTCCGAGGAGAAGAGGGAGCAGACCCATGACGTCCTTGCTGCACGTGGATTCGAGCCCGTCCGAAGAGTCTGTCAGCCGCAGGTTGACAGCGTTGTTCGCCCGGGTCTGGTACGACCTGTACGGCACCGCGGGGTACGTCCGCCGCGACGTGGTGGCCGACCCCGTGCCGCTGGTGGGTCCGGCGTACGTCGCGCTCGGCACCCGGTTGGAGTCGCACGGAGTCATCGCGCGCGCCGACGTGTCCGCCTACGTCGCCGACCAGGGGGAGGAACGCGAGTGGGCGCTGACCCGGCCGCTGGTCGAGGAGGTGCTCGACGCGGACACCATCCTGCTCGGCGTACCCATGCACAACTTCTCCGTACCCGCGGCGCTGAAGGCCTGGATCGACCGGATCACGTTCCCCGGCATGTACGTCGACCCCGACACCGGCGACAGCCTGCTGCGCGGGACGCGGGTGGTGGCGGTGCTGGCGCGGGGAGGCGGGTACGGGCCGGGCACGCCGCGGGCGGCGTACGACTTCCAGGAGCCCTACCTGCGCACGTACTTCGGCGATCTCGGCGTGGCCGAGGAGGACCTGCACGTCGTGTGCGCGGAGTTCACCCGGACCCGCGACATCCCTGCGCTGGCACGGTTCGCCGACCTGACGGACAGTTCCTACGCCGCCGCCGAGGAGGACGTACGCCGGCTCGCCGCCGGGTATCGCCCGGCTGGAGGAGGCGCTACGCTGCGGGCAGCGAGTGACCCCGCGAGGAGCTGAGGAATGCCCGGTCGTTCAAGCGCGCGTTGACGTTCCAGGTCCTGAGTGGCCTGTCATCGCGTGCTGCCCTGGATGTGCGGCACAGCGAGTCCTATCCGCCTGTACCGCCGGCGCGTGCCTGTCGTGCGCCGGGTGGCGGCCTCGTTCTCGGTAACCCGAAGGGGTCCTTGTGTCGTCTACTTCCTCAGCCGTATCCGATTTTGCTCAACCTGTGCCGCCGGGGCGCCGCATCGTCGTGACCGGACAGGCCGGGTCCGGAAAATCCACGCTCTCCCACGCCCTCGCGGCCAGGTCCGGCCTGCCCCTCATTCACCTCGACCTCCAGTTCTGGAAACCCGGCTGGGTCGAACCGTCGGAGGCAGAGTGGCGCGAGAAGCAACGTCGTGTCCTTGCCGGCGACGCGTGGATCGCCGATGGCAACTACACCGAGACGCTCGATCTCCGTCTCGAACGCGCGGACACCGTGGTGGTCCTCGCCACGCCGTGGTGGCGGTGCGCGGGACGAGCGTTCCTGCGTGGGTTCCGGATGCCGGGCCGGCTGCCGGAAGGGTGTGAGTACTCAGCCTGGCAACGGTTGCGCGACGAATGGCGCCTGATCCCGGCCATCTGGCGCGGTCGGCGCACCGAACCCGAAGCCGAGCTGGCGATCATCGCCCGGCACGGGCAACACGTGACCGGAGACGTGCTCAGGTCCAAGCGGGCGATCAGGGAGTTCCTCGACGGATTCGACGCCGGCCACCGCTGACGGCACAGCCCTGCTTCAAAGGGAAGGGAGCAACCACAGATGGACGCGGCAAGGGCTCGGCGTGCGGTGCAAGCAGCGATGTCGACGGCCACATCGCTCGGCCTGACGGTCGACGACGTGGTCGTCCTCAGCGACTCGAACCGGCTCGTCGTCCGGCTGACGCCATGCGACATCGTCGCCCGGGTCACACCCATGACCCATTTCGCCAGCGCAGAGCGAGAGGTCGAACTCGTGAAACAGCTCGCCCGGACCGACAGCGCGGTCGCCGCGCTCGACGCCCGCGTCGAGCCACGCGTCTTCGTGGGTGACGGTTTCAAGATCACCATGTGGACCTACTACGAGCCTGTGCGTTCTCGAGTACTCCCGCCGGCCGACTACGCGCAGGCGCTCGAACGTCTTCATGCCGGCCTGCGGCAACTCGAGGTCACGGCACCGCACTTCACGGATCGCGTCGCGGCTACCCGGCGAGACGTTGCGAGCCGGCACGCCACTCCCGAACTCGCGGATGCGGACCGGGAGCTGCTCGCGAACACACTGCGCGACCTGGGCCGGTCGATCGTGGACCGGCGCGCTCCCGAGCAGCTCCTGCACGGCGAGCCGCACCCGGGGAACGTGCTTGACACGAAGAGCGGGCCACTTTTCGTCGACTTCGAAAACACCGCCGAAGGGCCGGTCGAGTACGACCTCGCGTGGGTGCCCGAGGAGGTCGGCCGGCTCTGTCCACATGCCGACGAGGACCTGGTGGGCGACTGCCGGGGCCTGGTCCTCGCGATCATCGCAACCCACCGGTGGAGCCGCGACGACCAACACCCCAGCGGGAGGCGGTCGGGATTCGCGTTCCTCGACGCTCTGCGGGACGGTCCGCCGTGGCCAGCGCTCGACGATGTCTCCTGGTAGCGGCCCGCCGAACGGATCGCGCTGCACTCGACAGGAAGTCACTCCATGTCAGCACTACGCCAGGTCGTCGCAGGGGTCGTCGGCGTACTGCGCCTGCAGCCGGGCGAGCTCCGCCCGCAGTTCCTCGCGTACGGCGGCGTACGCCGGATCCGCCCACACGTTGTGCAGTTCGGCCGGGTCGCGTTCGAGGTCGAACAGCTCCCACTCCGGCGACATCGTGCGCTCCGACGCGCCGGGCAGGCCGAAGCCGCGGGCGTAGTAGTAGATCAGCTTGTACCGCTGCGTGCGGACGCCGTAGTGCGCCTCGACGTGGTGCGGCTCGTCGTCGTGTTCCCAGTAGCGGTAGTAGATCGAGTCCCGCCAGCCGTCCGGCCGCTCACCGCGCAGGATCGGCCGCAGGCTCTCGCCCTGCATGCGCGGGAGCGGCTCGAGACCGGCGTAGTCGAGGAACGTCTGCGCGAAGTCGATGTTCAGCGCCATCGCGTCCGTCGTCGACCCGGCCGGCACCTCCGGCGGATAGCGCACCAGCAGCGGCATCCGCAGCGACTCGTCGTACATGAAGCGCTTGTCGTACCACCCGTGGTCGCCGAGAAAGAACCCCTGGTCGGAGCTGTACACCACGACCGTGTCGTCGCGCAGACCCTCGTCGTCGAGCACGTCCAGCAGCCGGCCGGTGTTCTCGTCCACCGACACCACGCAGCGCAGGTAGTCCTTGAGGTAGCGCTGGTACGCCCACCGGGTCCGCTCCGGCTCGGTCAGCCCGGGCGGGAACGGCTCCTTCAGGTCACGCTCGTTCAGGTCGCGGCCGATCCGCATCCGCGCCTCGCGGGCCGCGCGCCCATGCCCCGCGTGGTCGTCGAACAACGTGGCCGGCTCGGGCAGGTCCTCGTCGGCGAACAGCTTGGCGTGCGCGGTGTCCGGGTCCCAGCTGCGGTGCGGCGCCTTGTGGTGCAGCAGCAGGCAGAACGGCCGGTCCGGGTCGCGTTCCCGGATCCGTTCGATGGCCAGATCGGTGAGGATCGTGGTGGTGTAGCCGGGCACGGTGCGCCGGCCGTGCTCGGAGATCAGCTCCGGATCCCAGTACGGCCCCTGCCCGTCCAGCACCTCCCAGTGGTCGAAGCCCTGAGGGTCGTGCTCGCCGCCGTGGCCGAGGTGCCACTTGCCGGCCAGCCAGGTCTGGTAGCCGGCGTCGCGCAGCATCGACACGAACGTCGGCTGCGCGGCGTCGAAGTACGTCGTCAGCGTGCGGACGCCGTTGACGTGGCTGTAGGTGCCGGTGAGGATCGACGCCCGGCTCGGCGCGCACAGCGCGTTCGTGCAGTACGTCGCGTCGAACCGCATCCCCTCGTCCGCCAGCCGGTCGAGGTTCGGCGTCTGCAGCAGAGTGTCGTCGTAGGCGGAGATGGCGTGCGCGGCGTGGTCGTCGGTGAGGACCATGACGATGTTGGGGCGGTTCGGCCGTCTGTCAGGGCGCTGGTCGGTCGGCACGCGGTTCCTCCGCTCGCGAACTGTCGGGCGGGCATCGCGGGTCGCCGCTGACCACGCGGCACCGACCTTACGGCCGGTCTCGCGTGGCCCGCGAGGGCGGTGACCCAATCGGACGCCGTCGCGTCCCTACACCTTCCGGGTCTCGACCTTGACCGGCGCGGACGTCTGCACCTCGACCTGGCCGGTGGCGTCCACCGCGACGGCGAGCGAATGCCCGGCGATCCGCAGCCCGCTCACCCTCAGCGGCCACCACTGCGCGAAGTCCGCCGCCGGCGCGACCCGCAACGTCCCGTTGGGTACGTCCGGCTCCAGCCCGAGCGCGGCGGTGAGCATCACCACCGAGGCAGCCGCCGACCACGCCTGCGGCCGGCACGAGGCGGGGTAGGCGAGCACCGGGTCCCCGGCGTGCGCGTCGGTGCCGGCGAAGAGCTCCGGCAGCCGGTACGCGAAGTCCGGCGCGGTCCGCAGCAGCCCGAACGCCAGCGAGGCCGCGACCCGGTGGTGACCGGCCCGGGACAGCCCGAGCAGGCCGATCGCGGTGTCGTGCGGCCAGACCGAGCCGGAGTGGTAGCCGAGCGGGTTGAACCCGGCCGCGTCGGCGCTCATCGTGCGCAGGCCGTAGCCGCTGTCCAGGTCGGACTCGGCCATCCGGGCTGCGACCCGGGAGGACTCCTCCGGGTTGAGCAGGCCGGTGCCGAGCAGGTGGCCGAGGTTGGAGGTGGCGGTGTCGACCGGCCGCTTCGCGCCGTCCAGGGCGATCGCCGGGAAGGAGCCGCGCCGGTCCGACACCCAGAACGTCGTACGGAAGCGTTCGCGCATCGCCTCGGCCCAGTCCCGCAGCCGGTCCGCGCCGGGCCGGCCGAACGCCTCGAGCAGGGCGGCGCCGCCGATGGCCGCCTCGTGGGCGTACGCCTGCGCCTCGCTCAGCGCGATCGACGGGTCGGCGATGGTGCCGTCGGGGAACTGGATGGAGTCGTTGGAGTCCTTCCAGCCCTGGTTGGCCAGGCCGTGCCCGGACTCGTCGATGTACTCCAGGAAGCCGTCACCGTCGGCGTCGGCGTCCCCGGTCAGCCAGCCGAGCGCCGCCTCCAGCGGGTCGAGGAACTCGGCGACCTCCTCGGTCGGCATGCCCCAGCGCCAGGCGTCGTGCAGCAGCGAGATCCACAGCGCGGTGGCGTCGATCGTCCCGAAGTACAGCGGCGGGAGCCCGCCGGGGCCGCCGACGGCGAGGTTGTCCTGGCGTACCTCGTGCAGGATCTTGCCCGGCGCCTCGGCGGTGTCCGGGTCGGTCCGGGTGCCCTGCCGGCGGGCGAGGGTACGCAGCGTGCCGCGGGCGAGGTCGGTGCCGAGCGGCAGGGTGAGCCGGGCCGCCCACAGCGAGTCCCGGCCGAACAACGTGAAGAACCACGGGCTGCCGGCGGCGAGGAACACGTCGTCCGGCGCCATCGGGTCGGCCAGCGCGAGCGCGGCCAGGTCCTCGACACTGCGGTCGACCAGGCGCACCAGGTCGGCCGGGCCGGAGACGTCGACCTCGGACCAGCCGGGTCCGCCGGCCGCGGGCAGGAACGCGCTGGTGGCGGTCACGGCGGCGGTGCCGGTTCCGGCGGTCGCCGCCTCCTCGACGGTGAGCCGCAGCGTGGTCGACCAGCGGGACCGCGCGGGCAGCCGGACCCGCCAGGCGAACACCGCGTGGCCCTCGGCGTCGGTCTCGTACGCGACCGGCGTCAGCTCGTCCGTTCCGGTCTGGGAGTCGGCTTGCCCGCCGTCCGCGGCCACCAGGGTCACCCGCACGTCCCCGCCGTCCCAGGCGCAGGTGCCCGAACCCGCCACCGCCAGCGGCGCCAGGCCCGGCCGGCCGCCGCGCCGCACGTCGTCCATGGCGGCGAGGTCGGACCCGGCCCGCACCCGTACGACGCACTCCACCGCGGTCCGGGCCGCGTTGACCAGCGTCAGGTTCTCCTCGATGCCGTCGGGGTGCGCCCGGCGTTCGCGCTCCACCCGGACCGTCGAGTCGGCCCCGGGGTCGCCCAGGTCGCGGGCCACGCTCACGAACTGCGCCGTGGCCGCGTCCTGCAGCGCGTGCCCGACCGGCGTCGGCTCGACGCCGTTGACGTCGACCAGCAGGGTGGACAGGGCGCGCCGGTCGTGCAGCAGGACGCCCTGGACGCCGCCGGGCCGGATCTGCCCGTCCGGGTCGGACAACGCGACTGCGGGGGCGTGCACGCAGCTGACCAGCTCGTGCAGGAACGGTTGCGGCATCGGCGTCTCCTCACCACGGGGGCGGTCCGTCCGGCGGTCCGGTCCCGACCCCGATCCCGTCCTGATCCCGATCGTTCCGCATTGTTATCGATCTGATCTTGGACGGGGACTGGCGCCCGAACCGGTTGGCGCAGGATTGTGTCCTACGTTCGGTCCGCCAGTGTGGCCGGTCCGACCGTTCGGCTCGTCGGCGGGACCGGCTCCGGCCTCGTGGGCGCGCCGGGCGTACTGACTGAACGCCGCGTCGGGCGGGTAGCGTCTCCAGACAACACCGCGACGAACACCGCTCCAAAAATCCGCCGTCCCCGGAGCGTGGGTGAGGACGTGATGACAGACGCCGTGCGGTACGACCGGGACGCCGGCGGTGTCGTCACGCTGACGTTCGACCAGCCGGGCCAGTCGGCGAACGTCATGAACGCCGACTACATGACGGCGATGGGCGTGGCGGTGGACCGGCTCGAACGCGACCGCGACGCGGGCGAGCTGCGCGGGGTGGTCCTGACCTCCGCCAAGCCGACCTTCTTCGCCGGCGGCGACCTGGAGATGCTGCGGGACGTCGACCGCGGCGATCTCGCGGAGTTCCGCGGCTTCCTGACCAACGTCAAGACGCAGTTGCGCCGGCTCGAACGCCTCGGCCGCCCCGTGGTCGCCGCGATCAACGGGTCCGCGCTCGGCGGCGGCCTGGAGATCGCGCTGGCCTGCCACCACCGGGTCGCGCTGGACGACCCGGCCGTCCGGGTCGGCTTTCCCGAGGTGACGCTGGGGCTGTTGCCCGGAGCCGGCGGCATCGTCCGGTCCGTCCGGCTGCTCGGCCTCACCGCCGCGCTGCCGCTGCTGGTCGAGGGCACCCAGCTCGGCCCGGGCGCGGCCGTCAAGGCGGGGCTGGTCGACGAGCTCGCCGCTACACCGGAGGACCTGCTCACCCGGGCCCGCGCCTGGATCGAGGCCCGGGCCGCCGAGCCCGAGGGGCCGGTCCAGCCCTGGGACCGCAAGGGGTTCCGGGTGCCGGGCCAGCCCGCCGACGCCCAGGGGTACGCCGCGCTGTCGGCCGCTCCGGCGATGCTGACCAGCCGTACGCACGGCGCCTATCCCGCACCCGAACGCATCCTCGCCGCCGCGGTCGAGGGCAGCTTCGTCGACGTCGACACCGCGCTGGAGATCGAGACCCGGTACTTCTGCGACCTGGTGACCGGCCAGGTCGCGAAGAACATGATCGGCACACTGTGGTTCGGCCGGAACGAGGTGGCCCGCGGCGCGTCCAAGCCGCCCGGCTACGAGAAGCGGCCGGTGCGCACGCTCGGCGTGCTGGGCGCGGGGATGATGGGCGCCGGGATCGCCCACGTCAGTGCGTACGCCGGCATCGACGTCGTGCTCGCCGACGTGACCGCCGACCAGGCCCGGGCCGGCCGGGACCGGATCGCCGCGCTGCTGGACGAACGCGTGGCGAAGGGCCGGCTCACGCCCGGCCGCCGGGACGAGGTGCTGTCCCGGATCACCGTCACCGACACCGGGCCCGGCATGGCCGGGCCGTCAGGGCTGGCCGACTGCGACCTGGTGGTGGAGGCGGTGTTCGAGGACCGCGCGGTGAAGAACGCCGTGCACGCAGCCGCCGAACGCGCCGCGCCCCGGGCGTTCCTCGCGTCGAACACCTCGACCCTGCCGATCACCGGCCTGGCCGAGGCGGTCCGGGCACCGGACCGGTTCGTCGGGCTGCACTTCTTCTCACCCGTCCACCGGATGCCGCTGGTGGAGATCATCCGGGGCGTGCAGACCTCGCCGGTGACGCTGGCCGCCGCGTTCGACTTCGTACGCCAGATCGGCAAGCTGCCGATCATCGTCGACGACGGCCGCGGCTTCTTCACCTCCCGGGTGTTCGGCACCTACGTCACCGAGGGCATCGCGATGGTGGTCGAGGGCGTCCCGCCGGCCGTGGTGGAGAACACCGCGAGGACGGCGGGGTTCCCGGTCGGTCCGCTGGCCGTCGCCGACGAGGTGAGCCTCACCCTGCTGGCCCGGGTGCGGGCGCAGGAGGTGGCCGATCTCGCCGCGGAGGGGCGCACGCCCGCACCGCATCCGGCGTACGACGTGATCGACGCGATGGTGGGTGAGCTGAACCGGCCCGGCAAGGGTGGCGGCGCCGGTTTCTACGACTACGGGGGAGACGAGGGGAAGAGGCTGTGGCCGGAGCTGGCGGAGCGGTTCGCCACCGGCCCGGGCGAGGTGCCGGTCGGTGACGTCGCCGACCGGTTGCTGTTCGTCCAGGCGCTGGAGGCGTTGCGCTGTCTGAACGAGGGGGTCGTGCAGACAGCCCGCGACGCCAACGTCGGGACCGTCTTCGGGATCGGCTTCCCGGCCTGGACCGGCGGTGCCGCGCAGTTCGTCTCGGCGTACGGCGGGCCCGCGGTGTTCACGGCGCGTGCCAAGGAGCTGATGGCGCGTTACGGCGACCGGTTCCAGCCACCCCCCATCAAGTGGTGAGACTTGTTTCCCCCCAATCAAGCCTCTCGCCTGGATAATGTCGCCCCCGGACCTCGGTCCCTGTGAGTACCGGAGGGAAACATGCTGGTTCTCACGCTTGATCAGCGCGGCAGCCGCAACGGCGTCGACAAGATCGACGGTTTGCTCGCCCGGCTGCGCGCGAACCCGGCATCCGCGCGGTTCGTCCGCGACTTCGAACGCACGGCGGGGGACGAGGTGCAGGGGTTGCTCAACCATCCCGACGACGCGGTCGACGTCGTGCTCGACGTCGTCCGGGCCGGCGACTGGTGGGCGGGAGTGGGCGTGGGACCGATCCGCGAACCGATCCCGGCGAGCGTGCGCGCGGCCGCCGGGCCGGCGTTCATCAACGCCCGGGAGGCGGTCGAGCGGGCGAAGAACACCCCGTCCCGGCTGGCCGTGGTCGGGCCTGACCCGCGTACGGCCACCGAGGCGGAGTCCCTGCTCGCGCTCCTGTCGGCGGTGGTGCAGCGCCGCACCGGACCCGGCTGGGAGGTGGTCGACCTGATGAAGCAGGGGCTCCCGCAGAAGGACATCGCCACCGACCTCAAGATCAGCCCGCAGGCGGTGAGCCAGCGGCTGCGCACCGCCCTGTGGCAGGAGGAGCGCGGGGCCCGGCCGCTGGCGGCCAGGCTGCTCACCCAGGCCGACCGGACGGACCGCAGCCCGGCGGCCACCTCCGGTCGCGACTGAAAAGTACGTACGAGCACCAGGAAAGGCCACCGGGCACCTGTCACAGTACGCAGAGCGGCTGTCAGAGTACGGAGAGCACCTGCTGACGGAGCACCGGCCGACGGAGCACCTGCCGACGGAGCACCTGCCGAACGGGGACGACGGGGAGGGGACGAGGTGAGTTCCGGATGAACGTGTGGGGCGATCTGGCGCTGGTCGTCCTCGCCCTGCTGGCCGTGGTCGCCGTCGGGTCGTGGGTGCCGACGCTCCACG
Organism: Actinopolymorpha cephalotaxi; assembly: GCF_013408535.1. NCBI lineage: Bacteria > Bacillati > Actinomycetota > Actinomycetes > Propionibacteriales > Actinopolymorphaceae > Actinopolymorpha > Actinopolymorpha cephalotaxi. Next base: position 5,842,984 of record NZ_JACBZA010000001.1, on the reverse strand, counting down.
ACCGGGTCGAGCAGCTCCCCTGGTGGCTGGTGGCCTTCGTACCCGCTGGCCTGCTCGGGCTGGCCGGACTGTTCGCGAGCGGGGTGGCCGGCGACCCGTCGCACGAGATCCAGGTGCTCGCCGTCGTGCTGAGCGTCGCGGTGGCGATCTCCGGCGGCGAACCCGTGACCCACGCGATCCTGCGCGGCGCCGGCGAGTCCGGGATCCCCGACATCACCCGGCCGGTGGCGCCGGCGCCACCGGCCGGCGAGGGGCCGGACGGGGGGACGCCCGGCGGTCCGGGAACGACTCCGGGAGCCCAGGCGACGCCCGGGCGGCCCGACGGGGGAGCGCTCGCGGGGACCGGCGCCCGCCCGTCCTCGCCCGGCAGCGACCCCCTGTCCGGCGTGGCCGCCGAGCGGGGCCTGTCCGGCAGCGGCGGACTGCCCGCCGGGGTGCCCGGCGCGGCCCGGAGCATCACCGGGACGGAGACGCCGCGCCGGCCCGGCCGGGTGCGCACCGGCCGTCCCGTACTCCGCGGTGGCGCCTGGATCGGCGTGCTCGAGCGGGCCGCGATCGCGAGCTGCCTGCTGGTGGGGTACGGCGAGGGCGTCGCGGTGGTGCTCGCCGTCAAGGGCCTGGGCCGCTACCCCGACCTGCGCGCCTCCGGCGCCGCCGAGCGGTTCATCATCGGCACGTTCGTCAGCCTGTTGTGGGCCGGCGGGGCCGCGGGCATCGGCCTGCTGCTGCGGGGTTCGGTGCGCTGACCCCGTTTACGTCCCCGGCCGGGCACGGCAGGATCGAGACCATGCGGGCCTACGGCTACTTCGACGCCGACCACGACGCCTTCCGGGAGTCTTTTCGTACGTTCTGTGCCCGGGAGGTCGTGCCCCGCCAGCCCGGCTGGGACAAGGCCGGCCTGGTCGACCGGGACGTCTGGCTGGCCGCCGGGCGGCAGGGGTTCCTGGTGCCCGCCGCCGACGAGGCGTACGGCGGGCTCGGCGTCACCGACCTGCGCTACGAGCAGGTGATGGTCGAGGAGCTCGCCGCGGTGCACGAGTCCGGCTTCGGGCTCGGCCTGCACAACGGCGTCGTCGCGCCGTACCTCCTGCACGCCGCCACCCGCAGCCAGAAGCGCAGGTACCTCACCCGCGCGGTCACCGGCGAGACCGTGCTGGCGATCGCGATCACCGAACCTGAGGCCGGCTCGGACGCCGCCGCCCTGCGCACCCGGGCGGTCGAGGACGGCGACCACTGGGTGCTGGACGGCGCCAAGACGTTCATCTCCAACGGCATCACCGCCGACGTCGTTCTCGTCGCCGCCCGCACCGAACCCGACCGCCGGCACGGCATCGGGCTGTTCCTCGTGGAGAGCGGCACGCCCGGCTTCACCCGGGGCCGCAAGCTCGACAAGCTGGGGTTGCGTACGCAGGACACCGCGGAGCTGTTCTTCGACGGCTGCCGCGTCCCGAAGGAGAACGTGCTCGGCCACCCGGGCGAGGGGTTCGTCCAGCTGACCCGGCAGTTCGCCCAGGAACGCCTGGTGGTCGCGATGAGCGCGGTCGCCAGCGCGGAGGTCGCGCTGCGGGACACGATCGCGTACGTGCGCGAACGCCAGGCGTTCGGCCGGCCGCTGTCGGCGTTCCAGGACACGAGGTTCCGGCTCGCCTCGCTGCGGACCGAGGTGGACGTGGCGCAGGCGTACGTCGACCAGTGCGTGCTCGCCGCCAACGCCGGTGCGCTGGACGCGCCGTCGGCCGCGCAGGCGAAGCTGTTCGCGACCGAGATGCTCGGCCGGGTCGTCGACGACTGTGTGCAGATGCACGGCGGCTACGGCTACATGTGGGAGTACCCCATCTGCCGGGCGTACGCCGACGCGCGGGTGCAGCGCATCTACGCCGGCACCTCCGAGATCATGAAGGACATCATCAGCCGCGCCATGCTCGCGGACCCTTCCGGGGAGTAAGACGCCCCACGCGGGAATGATGGGCGGATGAGTGGCCCGCTGACCGGCGTACGTGTCCTGGAGTTCACCAACCTCGCCCCCGTGCCGTTCGCGGCGACGATGCTGGCCGACCTCGGCGCCGAGGTGGTGCGGGTGGACCGGCACGACTCGGTGACCGGCGCCCCGGCGCGGCCGGGCGACCCGCTGGCGCGTGGGCGGCGGTCGATCGCCCTGGACCTCAAGCACCCGGAGGCGATCGCGGTCGCGCTCCGGCTGGCCGAATCCGCCGACGTGCTGATCGAGGGCTTCCGCCCGGGTGTGTGCGAACGCCTCGGCATCGGACCCGAGGAGTGCCTGGCCGTCAACCCGCGGCTGGTCTACGCCCGGATCAGCGGGTGGGGCCAGGACGGACCGGGTGCGAAGGAGGCCGGGCACGACCTGGACTACCTCGCGGTGTCCGGGGTGCTGGCGCCGATCGGCCCGGCCGGCGCGCCGCCCACCCCGCCGCTGAACTACGTCGCGGACTTCGCCGGCGGCGGCATGCTCGCGGTCGTCGGCATCCTCGCCGCGCTGTGGGAACGCGAACGCTCCGGCCACGGCCAGGTCGTGGACGCGGCGATGGTCGAGGGCGCCGCGCTGCTGTCCGCGCAACTGCACGGGCTGCTCGCCGACGGCATGTGGACCGGGCCGCGCGGCGGCAACCTGCTGGACGGCGGCGCGCCGTTCTACCGCTGCTACCCCTGCGCGGACGGCCGGTTCGTCGCGGTGGCCGCGCTGGAGCCGCGCTTCTACGCAGCACTCCTCGCCGGGCTGGGCCTGGTCGACGAGGACCTGCCCGGGCAGTACGACGAGGCGGGCTGGCCGGTGCTGCACGAGACGTTCGCGGCGGTGCTGGCCACCGGCACCCGGGACGACTGGGCCGAACGCTTCGCCGGCACCGACGCCTGCGTGACCCCGGTGCTCGACCCGGCCGAGGCGCCCCGTCATCCGCAGGCGGTGGCCCGGAGATCGTTCGTGGACGTCGGTGGGCAGGTCCAGCCCGCCCCCGCGCCCCGGCTGTCGCGGACGCCGAGCGGGGTGCCGGGTCCGGCACCCGCCCCGGGCGCCCACACCCGGGAGGTGCTGGCCGGTGCGGGGTTCGGCGAGGCGGAGATCGGCGAGTTGGTCCGCTCCGGCGCGGTCGCGGTCGCCCGGTGACTCTGCGCGACCTGCGCGGCCAACCCCGCCGACCGGCCCCTGACCGGCGCGGATAGTCGTACGCCCGACCATCCGTTCGGACGTCCGACAAACTGTGGGAGCCGAACGACTTCGGTTGCGGCTAACCGTCGGATCCGACATGGTGCGGTCTGGCCGGAAGGGCAGATCCTGGACGGACAACCCAGGCGGGCACGCTTGGGACGACCTGACGCAGCCAGGGTTCGGGTGCGTCGAGCGGGCGCTGTCGGTACGTTAGGTGGCACGGCTGTGCGATCGGTCACAGCCGTGCGTGTCGGACGTTGGTCGCGCCCACCGGTGGCGACGAGTCCGACACGGCTTGAGCTCCGGCCCGGTGGCGGCGACCCCGCCCACCGATGGACTGAAGGAGTGCACGGTGACTGAAGGCACGTTCGGGGCCCCGGCGGGTGAGCCCGACCTCGTGCAGCTGCTCACGCCCGAGGGCGAGCGCTGCGAGCATCCCGACTACGCGTTCGATCTGGACGACGAGGCGGTCAGGGGCTTCTACCGTGACATGGTGCTCACCCGGCGCATCGACGCCGAGGCGATCGCCCTCCAGCGGCAGGGCGAGCTCGGCATCTGGGCGTCGCTGCTCGGCCAGGAGGCCGCGCAGATCGGCTCCGGCCGCGCGGTCCGGCAGCAGGACTTCATCTTCCCGACCTACCGCGAGCACGGCGTCGCGTGGTGTCGCGGCATCGACCCGCTGGCGCTGATCAGCCTCTTCCGCGGCGTCGACAACGGCGGCTGGGACCCGGCCGAGGTCAACTTCCACCTCTACACGATCGTCATCGGCGCGCAGACGCTGCACGCGACCGGTTACGCGATGGGCATGCAGCGCGACGGCTGCGTCGGCACCGGCGACCCCGAGCGGGACGCCGCGGTGCTCGCCTACTTCGGTGACGGGGCCAGCGCCCAGGGCGACGTGAACGAGTCGTTCATCTGGTCCGCGGTGTTCAACACCCCGACCGTCTACTTCCTGCAGAACAACCAGTGGGCCATCTCCGCCCCGCAGGAGAAGCAGTCCCGGATCCCGCTCTACCGCCGGGCCGCGGGCTTCGGCTTCCCCGGCGTACGCGTCGACGGCAACGACGTCCTCGCCTGCTACGCCGTCACCAAGGCGGCGCTGCAGCAGGCCCGCGACGGCGGCGGCCCGACGCTGATCGAGGCCTTCACCTACCGCATGGGCGCGCACACCACCACCGACGACCCGACGCGGTACCGCCTGCAGGACGAGCTGGAGCACTGGAAACTCAAGGACCCGCTGGCCCGGGTCAAGGCGTACCTCACCCGCAACGCCCTGATCGACGACGCGTTCCTCGCCGACCTGGACACCGAGGCCGACGACCTCGCCGCCCACGTCCGCGCCGGCACGCTCTCCATGCCCGAACCCGACCTCGCGGCGACGTTCGACCGGGTGTACGCAGAGATGACCCCCGAGCTACGCGCCCAGCAGGAGTGGTTCCGCGAGTACCACGCGTCCTTCCATCCTTCTGGCGGAGCGGCCGACGGCGGCGCGCCCCACGCGGAGGTGACCCGATGACCGCGCTCACCCTGGCCAAGAGCCTGAACGCCGGCCTGCGCCGCGCCATGGAGGACGACCCGAAGGTCATCATCATGGGCGAGGACATCGGCCGGCTCGGCGGCGTCTTCCGGGTCACCGACGGACTCCAGAAGGACTTCGGCGAGGACCGCGTGATCGACACCCCGCTGGCGGAGTCCGGCATCGTCGGCACCGCCATCGGCCTCGCGCTGCGCGGCTACCGGCCGATCTGCGAGATCCAGTTCGACGGCTTCGTCTACCCGGCGTACGACCAGATCGTCAGCCAGGTCGCCAAGATGCGGGCCCGTTCCCAGGGCCGGCTCCCGATGCCGATCGTGATCCGGATCCCGTTCGGCGGCGGCATCGGCGCGGTCGAGCACCACTCGGAGTCCCCCGAGGCCTACTTCGCCCACACCGCCGGGCTGAAGGTCGTCGCCTGCTCCAATCCCGGCGACGCGTACTGGATGATCCAGCAGTCCGTGGCCAGCGACGACCCGGTGATCTTCCTCGAACCCAAGCGCCGCTACTACGAGAGGGCCGAGGTCGAGACCGAGGCCGGTGAGGCGCCGTACCCGCTGTTCGCGTCCCGGGTCGTGCGCGACGGCACCGACGCGGTGCTGCTGGCGTACGGGCCGATGGTGAAGACCTGCCTGGAAGCCGCGCAGGCCGCCACCGAGGAGGGCCGGAACCTCGCCGTCGTCGACCTGCGCACACTGTCGCCGCTCGACCTGGACCCGGTGTATGAGCTGGTACGCCGGACCGGTCGCGTCGTCACCGTGCACGAGGCGCCGATCACCGGTGGCCTGGGCGCCGAGCTCGCCACCCGGATCACCGAGGAGTGCTTCTACTCCCTGCAGGCACCGGTGCGGCGGGTGGGCGGGTTCGACACGCCGTACCCACCGGCCCGGGCGGAGGAGGACTTCCTGCCCGACCTGGACCGCATCCTCGACGCGGTCGACCGCGTACTCGCCTACTGAGGGCCCGAACGTACGAAGGGAAGGTCCATGACCGAAGCGCGCGAGTTCCGGCTCCCCGACGTGGGCGAGGGTCTGGTCGAGGCCGAGATCGTGTCCTGGCGGGTCAAGCCGGGTGACGAGGTGAAGGTCAACGACGTCGTGGTCGAGATCGAGACCGCGAAGTCGCTGGTCGAGCTCCCGTGCCCGTACGCCGGGACGATCGCCGAACTGCTGGTGCCCGAGGGCCAGGTCGTTCCGGTCGGTACGCCGATCATCCGGGTGGCCGCGCCCGGTGCGGCGGTCGCTCCGGGATCGGCGGCCGCAGGCGCTCCGGCCGCCGAGGCGGCTCCGGCAGCCTCCGCTCCCCAAGCGGCCGAGGCGGCCGTCGCCGGCTCGTTCGACGTCGCCGCCGGGACCCCGGGCGCGACCACCGAGAAGGCCGCGGCCGCCGACGAGCAGAAGACCAGCATGCTCGTCGGGTACGGCCCGCGGACGACCTCCGCCCGTCGCCGCCCGCGTACCACCACGGCGGCTCCCGCTCCGGCGGCCTCTGCTCCCGCTGCTCCCGCCGTTCCCGCGGCCCCTCCCGTACCCGCGACTCCCGCGCCGGCCCCCGCCCCCGCAGCTCCCACCAGCCCCGGTGTGCTCGCCAAGCCGCCGGTCCGCAAGCTCGCCAAGGATCTCGGCGTCGACCTGAACCAGGTGCCGCGCACCGGGCCGAACGGCACCGTCACCCGGGCCGACGTGGAGGCCTTCGCCGCCGGCACGACAGCCGCCGCCCCGGCCGACGTCACCCCGGCCGAGCCCGTCCAGGCCGCCGTGTCCGCGGGCGCCGGCGATACCCGGATCCCGGTCCGCGGCGTACGCAGGGCCACCGCGCAGGCGGTCACCCAGAGCGCGTTCACCGCCCCGCACGTGACCGAGTGGGTCAGCGTGGACGCCACCGCGACGATGGAGCTGCTGGACCGGCTGCGCGCCCGCCGCGACTTCGCCGACGTCCGGCTGTCCCCGCTGGTCGTGGTCGCCAAGGCCTGCCTGCTCGCGCTGCGGCGTACCCCCGAACTCAACGCGACCTGGGACGAGCCGGCCGGTGAGATCGTCCTCAAGCACCACGTCAACCTCGGCATCGCCGCGGCCACGCCGCGCGGGCTGATGGTGCCGCACGTCAAGAACGCCGACCGGATGCCGCTGGTCGACCTGGCCCGGTCGCTGACCGAGCTGACCCAGACCGCCCGGGCCGGTAAGACGCAGCCCGCGGACATGCTGGGTACGACGTTCACGATCACCAACGTCGGCGTGTTCGGCGTCGACGGCGGCACGCCGATCCTGAACCCCGGCGAGTCCGGGATCCTCGCCGTCGGAGCGATCCGCAAGCAGCCGTGGGTCGTCGACGACGAGGTGGTCCCGCGCTGGGTGGCGACGTTGTCGCTGTCGTTCGACCACCGCATCGTCGACGGCGAACAGGGCTCGCGCTTCCTGATGGACGTCGCGAGCGTGCTGGAGGACCCCGCCTCCGCCCTGCTGCTCGCCTGAGCTCGGGCGGAGCCAGCCGGTCAGCGGCGGCCGGGGGTGAGCGTCCGTGCGTACAACACGTTCGCCTCCTGGTCGCGCAGCCGTACGGTCAGCTCCCCGCTGTCCCCGGCGATCTCCACCTCGCCGAAGTGCTGCCAGCCCTCCATCGGCGAGGCGCCCTGGCGCGGTGGTGCGTGCACGTAGACCGCCTCCGGCCCGAACGTCGCGTCCAGCTTGTTCGGCCCGAACGCGCCGGCGTTGAGCGGACCGGACACGAACTCCCAGAACGGCGAGAAGTCGGTGAAGGCCGCCCGGTCCGGCGAGTAGTGGTGCGCGGCCGTGTAGTGGACGTCGGCGGTCAGCCAGACGACGTTCTCGACCCGGTGGCGGCGCAGGGTCGACAGCAGGGTGGCGAGCTCGAGCTCACGTCCCTTCGGCGCGCCCGGGTCGCCCTGGGCGAGGCCCTCCATCGCGGTCACGCCGTCGGGGACGACCAGGCCGAGGGGCAGGTCGTTGGCCACGACCTTCCAGGTGGCGCGGGACTGGAGCAGCCCGTCGGTGAGCCACTGCTGCTGCCGCCAACCGAGTACGCCGCCGTCGGGGACGGTCTCCAGGCCGGGGGTGTTCGGGTCCTTGTGGGTCCGCATGTCCAGCACGAACACGTCCAGCAGCGGCCCGTACGACACCTTCCGGTACACCCGGCCCTCGGGGTCGCGGTGTGACGTCCGGATCGGCATCCACTCGAAGAACGCCCGCCGCGCCCGCGCCGCCAGCACGTCCACCCGCTTCTCGGTGTAGCGGTCGTCGTCCAGGATCTGGCCCGGGTACCAGTTGTTGTGCACCTCGTGGTCGTCCCACTGGTTGACCTGCGGAACCTCCGCGGCGAACGCGCGGACGTTGCGGTCCAGCAGGTTGTACGCCCACTGGCCGCGGTACTCGTCCAGGGTCTGCGCGACCCGGCTCTTCTCCTCCGTCACGACGTTGCGGTAGACCCGGCCGTCGGGGAGCGCGACGGACTCGGTCAGCGGGCCGTCGGCGTAGACGGAGTCTCCGGAGTGCAGGAAGAAGTCCGGGGAGAGGGAGCGCATCCGGTCGAAGATGGGGATGCCGCCGAGGTCGGGGTTGGCGCCGAAGCCCTGCCCCACCATGTCGCCCGACCACACGAACCGCACGTCCCGGCGGTGCCGGGGCGCGGTGACCAGCCGGCCGGACAGGGCCTCGCCGACGACACCGTGCCGGTCGGGATCCTCGAGGTGGACGCGGTAGAAGACCTCCTGGCCGGACGGCAGGCCGTGCAGGTCGACCCGTCCGGTGTGGTTGGTCTGCGCGGTGAGCACGGGTCCGGGCACGGTGACCGTCCGGCGGAAGTCCGGCGTACGGGCGACCTCGACCCACATCCGGGCGGTGCGGTCGGCGCGGGCCCACACCACCGCGCCGTTCGCGGTCGGGTCACCGCTGGCGACGCCGTGGGTCAGGCGCGGCCGGCCCGAGCGGAGCGCGGCCGGTGCCGCGAGCGCGGTTCCGGAGCCGGTGAGCGAGGCGGTGGCGATGCCGGCGGTGGCGAGCCCCGCACGCAACAGCGTGCGGCGCGGCAGCGCGGACGACGGGGTCGGCTGGGACGGCCGGGGAGACGTGGCCGACCGGGAGGCACGAGATGCGGACATGATCGTCTGTGTACGCCCGCGCGGTGACCGGCGGCACAACGGCCGGTGACGTGCCGGTGGCGATCAGCGAACCACCGAAGATTCCGTACGGCCGAGGCCGCCACCACCGTAAGACCGCGGGTACGTTAGGTGATTACCGGACAAACGTACGTGACCGTGACGAGTGGTACATGTCATCATGCGGGGGCAGGCCCTTACCGGGAGGTACTCATCGTGCGTCGACGTCGATATACGTGGCTGGCCGTCCTGGCCACGTTCGTTCTCGTGTCCTGGCAGGCCCAGGCCGCACAGGCGGCCACCACTGTCCCCGACCGATCCCGGCACTGTGCGGTCGGCATGCCGGCCATGCGCGCCGCGCAGGCGGACACCGGTGCCCACCTCGCCAAGCCGAGCAGGGTCTCCTGCTTCGGCTCGTTCGCCGAATCCGTCTCCTACGCAACGGCCGGCCGGGTCCGGCTGGCTCCCGGTGCCCGCTCGGTGAGCACCCGGCAACTGCAGGCCGCGGGAGTCGTGTCCACCGGTTCCTCGTTCGCCGCCCAGCCACTGGTCGGCATCGAGTACGAAGACTCCAACTACGGCGGTGACTCGCTGGTCCTCTACGGCTCCAGCGGCTCCGGCTGCTACTCCGGCACGTGGTACGGCTTCCCGAGCATGTCCAGTCTCGGTTTCGACAACCGCATCTCCGCGGCCCGGACGTACTCCAACTGCCTGGGCCGCCACCACGACGGCACCAGCTACACCGGCAGTTACCGCTACTGCGACGGGAGTTGCTCGACGTTCGGCACGATGAACGACCGGACCTCGTCGATCAAGTTCTTCTGAGCCAACCTCTCTCGGCCCACCGGCCCTCCGTGCCTCTCGGGTACGAAAGCTCGGCGAGGACCGGGAGGTCGACCGGGCCGAGCGGGTCACGCCCGGCCCGGTCGTGGGGGCTCGCCGGCCGCGCCGCCGCCCGGGGGCAGCGCGGCCGGCTCATCTCGTGGCGCTCGGCAGGCCGAGGCGTTCACAGGTGGAGGGAGGTCCCGGGAACACCCCCGCCACGCCCTTGTCGAGTGTGCACGCCACAAGAAGGGGGACGCGGGCCGATCGGCCCGGCGTGACTGCGGTGGAGCCCCGGGTGCCGGCGGAGACGAGGCCGTTTCGCCACGCCTGCCCGCACGCGGCGACCGGGTCGTGGATGGCGACGGTGCCACTGGCCGAGGCGGAGCTTCCCGCCGGCATCTTCCGTGCGACCGCGACCCGGGTGACGTCGACCCGCGACGCGTCGACCTTCGGTGCGGAGTAGCACATCACGCTGCTGGTGTCGCTCGGCGGTTTGAACGCGACGTAGGCGGTGGCCACGCCGCCGGCCAGCACCATCGCGAACGCGCTTCCTCCGACGGCCGCACCCTTCCAGGTGCGCCGCCACCACGGGCGGCCGGTGCCGCTCACCTCGGCGACGAGCGCGGCGCGGAGCGCGTCCCGGCGTTCCCGCGGCATCGTACGCGGGGGCGGGAGGTGGAAGTCGTCGTCAGTCATGGCTGGAGTTCCCCGTTCACGTGGTTCGAGCGGTGCGCCGACAGAGCCCTTCCCTGGGCCCTCCCCGGGGCCCTTCCCGAGGCCCTCCCCTGGGCCGGTCCCTGGCCACTTCCCGGGCTCGAGGTGGGCGCGGGACCCCCCGTTCGTCCCGCGCCCGCCTCCAGCCCGGCAAGCCGGCGTAGGTGTTCGCGGGCGCGGGAGAGCCGGGAGCGCACCGTGCCGACGGGGATTCCGAGGGCGACGGCGGCGTCGGTGTAGCTGAGTCCGGCCCAGACGCACAACGCGAGCACGTCCTGCTCGTCTGGCAGAAGACGGGTGAAGACCTCGAGCACCCGTTGCATGGCGCGTTCGTCGTCGACTCGCGACACCGCGTCGTCGGCGGGGTCGGGAGCGACCACCGCCGGGGGCAGTTTCGCGAGCAGGCGCCGATGACGCCGGAGGCTGCGGTCGCGGTTGCGGACGACGTTGTTGGCCACCGCGAGCAGCCAGGGAAGGATCGACTCTCCGCTGAGCGACACGTCGTGCCGGCGCCGCCAGGCCTCCAGGAACACCACGGAGGCGAGGTCCTCCGCTGCTTCCCACGATCCGGTACGACGGAAGCAGTGGTTGTAGACGGCGTCGATGTGGCGCTCGAAGAGCTCACCGAACGCCGACGGGTCGTCGCCCTTGGCGGCTTTGCGCCAGAGCTCCCCGTCGGGCACGCCGGTGGGCCGGAGTTGATCCACATCCCGTCTATGTCCGGGCCCCGACGGGGGTTCGGGACTTTTTCGGGGAAACTTCTCCGGCATGGCTCGCGCCGGAGCCTAGAGGCCGCGCAGCGAACGCCCGGTCCGGGCGGCGCGGACCAGCAGCGGGCTCGGGCGGTACCGACCGCCGGGGTAGGCGCGGGCGAGCGTGCCGAGAACGTCCGCGACGACCTCCGGTCCCACCAGGTCACCCCAGGCCAGCGGGCCGCGCGGATAGCCGGTGCCCAGCCGCATCGCCACGTCTACGTCGGGCGCGCTCGCCTCCCCGCGGGCCACCAGGTCGACGGCCTCGTTGACCAGCATGCACACCGTGCGGGCGACGATCAGTCCGGGCACGTCGTCGATGACGCTGACCGCGAGGCCGGCCGCCTGGAACAACCCGATCGCCTGGTCCAGGGTGCCGGGCTCGCAGGCGTCTCCGGGAGCCAGGCACACCCGCGTCGCGGTCGCCGCGTCACCCACCCAGTCCAGCGTCACCGCGTCGCCGTCGAAGGTGGCGGGTTCGCCGCTCGTCTCCAGGACCAGGCCGCCGCCGGGGAGTTCGATGCCGTACGCGGACTCACCCGGCTCGAACTCGCCCGGTCCGGAACGCTGGGCGGCCGGTCCGGTGTCGTACCGCTCCATGCTCACCCCGGCCGCGGCGATCCGGTCGAGCAGACCGAAGCAGGCGGTGAACCCGCCGTGGTAGGTCACCTGGTCCGGCGGCGTTCGCGGCTCCGCCGTCCGCGGCCGTGGCTGCTCGGCGTCCCCGCCGTACTCGTACCACCCGCGCCCGGTCTTGCGGCCCAGCCAGCCGGCGTCGACGACCTGCTGCTGGGCGACGAACGGCGCGTAGCGGGGGTCGCCGAACGTCTGCTCCCAGACCGAGCGGCCGACGGCGAGGTTGACGTCGTTGCCCACGAGGTCGGCGAGGGTGAACGGGCCCATCGGGAACCCGGCCGCCTCGGTGAGTACGGCGTCGATGGTGGCGCAGTCGGCCCCGCCCTCCTCCAGCACCTGCATCGCCTCGCCGTAGAACGGCCGGGCCACCCGGTTGGCGACGAACCCCGGCGTCGACGCGCACCGCACCGGTGTCTTGCCCCAGGCGGTGGCGGTCTCGGCGACGGTCCGCGCGACCTCCGGATCGGTGGCCGCTCCCGCGGGCACCTCCACCAGGGCCATCAGCGGGGCGGGGTTGAAGAAGTGCATGCCGGTGACCCGGCCCGGGCGCTGAAGCCCGGCGGCGATCGCGGTCACCGACAGCGTGGAGGTGTTGGTGGCCAGGATCGTGTCGTCGGCGCAGACCCTCTCCAGCGTGCCGAACACCTCGCGTTTGACCGGCAACTGCTCGACCACGGCCTCGACCACCAGGCCGCTCGGCGCGAGGTCGGCCAGCGAGGCGACCGCGGTCAGCCGGGCTCGCGCCGCGTCGGCGTCGGCCGGGTCGAGCCGGCCCTTCTCGACCAGCCGGTCCAGCCGGGACAGGATCTGGGCGACGCCGCGGCCGGCGGCGCCGTCCTGCGCGTCGTACAACCGCACCTCGTGGCCCGCGACCAGGGCGACCTGGGCGATGCCGGCGCCCATCGTCCCGGCGCCGACGACACCGACCGGAGTGGAAACAGGGAGTCCCGCCATGGCTCCCATCCTGGCGTACGTCCGACCGCGGGTGCACTCGTACCGTGGACGACCCGCGGCGCGGCGTGCGCGGGCAGGTCGTCTGCCCGGTTCCTGTCCACAGCCCGCCCCGCGGACCGGTTTTCCACAGCCGTGAGGCGAACGACCGGCACGAGCTCCGTCCCAGGTGCCAAGATCGTTTTCCGGAGGTGCGATGTGAGCGAAGACCTGAACCTCACGACTGCCACCGTCGAACGACTGCTCACCGACACCCGGCAGGCGCTGGAGCGGATGCGCGCGCCGGACGGTCCGTCGCCGTCGGGTCCGGAGGAGCCGCCGCGCGGCATCGGAGAGTCCGCCGACGGGCGGGTGCAAGCCGTCGTCGAGGTGCCCGGGCGGGTCGCCTCCCTGGAGATGGACCCGCGGCTGATGAGAGAGGGCTCCGAAGCCGTCTGCTCGGCGATGGCCGAAGCCGCCAACGCCGCGATGGACAGCCTGCGTTCCTCCGTGCTGAGTGGTTCCGGTGCCGCGACCGTCGACCCGAGCGCGCTGGCCGGTGACCTGGAACGCCTACAGGAAGAGTCGCTCGTCAGCGCGCGCTCGATGCTGGCGAGCCTCCAGGACGCCATGGACCGGATCGGCCGGAGGGGCTGAGCAGGGTGACCAAGGAGTTCGATCGCATCGGCAGGAGGGGCGGAGCAGGGTGAGCAATGAGTTCGACCCAGCGAAGATCCGGTCGGCGGCGAAGGATCTGCTCAAGGCCGCCGACCACCTCGACGACGAGATCGACTCGTTCCTCGACGACACCAAGTCGATCGGGGAGGCGTGTGGAGACGCCGAGCCGATCGGCATGCTGCTCGGCATCAGCTACGCGGCCGCCGAGGAGGTCATCGTCGAGGGCCTCGCCTCGGTGGTCACCGGGTTCGAGATCTTCGCGGGCAAGCTCGAGGCGATGGCCGGCAGTGACGAGCTCACCGAGCTCGGCAACAAGACCACCTTCGACGCCGTGGAGATCTGACGATGGCGCGTGGACTCGACCTCCCCGACTCGCTCGTCACCGTCCTGAGCGAGCTCGGCTACCTCTGGCCGGACGCCGACGAGGTTCGGCTGATGCAACTCGGGCAGGCGTGGGTGAGCCTGCAGTCCAAGCTCGACGGTGTGGTGACCGAGGCCCAGCGCGCCGCGGAGCAGGTGTGGACGCACAACAAGGGCGACGACGTGAACGCCTTCAAGGAGGCGTGGGGAAAGGCCGAGGACGCCCTCGACACCCTGCAGAAGGACGCCACGGGCGTGGTGGTCGTCGGTGCGCTGATCCTGGTCTGTGCCGTCGTCGTCCTGATGCTGAAGATCTGGGTCATCACCCAGCTGGTCCTGCTCGTCATCGCCATCGCCCAGGCCATCGCCACCGCGCCCATCACCTTCGGTGCCTCGCTGCTGGAGATCCCGGTGTTCAAGGAGATCTTCGGCCGGATCATCAACCTCCTGATCAGCCAGGCGCTGGAGGTGCTCCTTGGGTAAGGCCAGAGTGCTCGCCGGGCTGGCGAAGGACGCCAAGGGCAAGATCGCCAAGGGTGCCAAGGAAGTCCTGCCCAGGGTCAAGAACGTCCGGCGGGTGAGAAACCTCGACATCCCGAAGCGGCCCGCGCCCCCGAAGCCCAGTGCGACCAACCCCAGGCTGAAGAACATCATTGATAACATCTGGAAGCACGCCGGGAAGTCCGGCACCGCGGGGGACGGGACCACGTTCGACGCGTTGCGCAACGAGATTCTGACCGGTCGCCCCTCCAACGGGATCTTCCACATGCAGAAGTCGATCGAGAGCATGCGCGGTCTCCAGAAGATCATCGACAGTCCGACCACCTCGGCCGCCGACCGGGCGATCGCCGAGGACCTGCTCCGTCGGTTCGGTGACGCGTTCGGCAAGGGGTGGGGATGATGGCGCAGGACGCCGAGATGCTCGTCGACCAACTCGTGCTGGCCGTGCCCGCCCTGCGGGAGATCTGGTCCGAACATCAGCAGGCGTACGCCGACCAGGCCCCGCACGCGTTCCTGCGCACGCTGGCCTTCCGGGTCGTCACGGGCTACCTGTCCGGCGACCCCGCCAGGGCAGCGCAGGCGCGCCGGGTCGCGGACTACCTCGAGACCCGGTTCGGCGCGGACGCCGACAGCGACGGGTTGATCTCGGCCGCGTTCCTCGCCCACCTACCGGCTCCGGACGGCCGGCAGGCCGGAGCGCTCGACGTGCTCGGCCCGAAGCTGCGGGCCGCCGTGAAGGTCGCCGCCGGGTCCGGAAGGAGCTCGGAGGCCGGGCTCGTCGACCGGCTGGTGCGGGCAGTGCCGGCGCTCGAACCCGTCCTGCGTGATCACCTCGACTTCTACGACGAGCTGCTGCCGCACCTGTTCATGGGCGAGGTCACTCCGCTGGTCGTCGAGTGGGCGGAGCCGGGCGAGCCTGATCAGCAGGCGCGGGCGCGGGCGGTGATCGAGAAGCTGGAGGCGGAGTACGGCCACGACTACCAGGTCGACGAGCTGATCTCCGCGTCGTTCGTGGAGAACCTCCCCCGGGCCGAGGACCCGGGCGGGGACGTGCTGACGCTGCTCGGCCCAA
Organism: Actinopolymorpha cephalotaxi; assembly: GCF_013408535.1. NCBI lineage: Bacteria > Bacillati > Actinomycetota > Actinomycetes > Propionibacteriales > Actinopolymorphaceae > Actinopolymorpha > Actinopolymorpha cephalotaxi. Next base: position 5,827,708 of record NZ_JACBZA010000001.1, on the reverse strand, counting down.
AGCTCCGCGAGGTCCAGCAGCGCATGCACGGGGATAGGTAGCGGGTCCGATCCGACGCCGGAACGAGACCGCGCAATGCGCGCCGGGGAGCCCGCCGAACGCCTACGCTGACGCCGTGGATGCCGACACTCTCGACCAGGCCGTCGCCGCCATCCGTACCCGCGGCTACTACTCCGCGTTCCCCGAATCCCCGAGCCCGCGGATCTACGGAGCCGACGCGGCCGCGGAGGGGCAGCGGGCGTTCGAGGCGTGGCAGGGCCGGACCTTCCCCGTCAGCACGCCGGGCTCCGACGGCGACGTGGCCACCGAGAGGTCGCCGTTCGGCATCCCGCTCGACGTGCGCTATCCGAAGGTCGACGCCGCCGGGCTGGACGATCTGCTCACCGCCGCCCGGGCCGGCATGGCCAGATGGCGGGACGCCGGACCGGACACCCGGGTCGAGGTGACGCTGGAGATCCTGCGGCGGCTGCACCTGCGGGTCTTCGAGCTCGCGAACGCCGTGATGGCCACCACCGGCCAGGCGTTCGTGATGGCCTTCCAGGCCGGCGGGACGCACGCGCTGGACCGGGCCTTGGAGGCGGTGGCGTACGCGCACACGGAGATGACCCGGCACCCGGCGACGATGGTGTGGGAACGCCCGGCCAAGGGCGACCCGGTGCGCGTGGAGAAGACGTTCACGGTGGTTCCGCGCGGGGTCGCCGTGGTGATCGGGTGTACGACGTTCCCGACCTGGAACTCCTACCCCGGCCTGTTCGCCTCCCTGGTCACCGGCAACCCGGTCGTGGTGAAGCCGCACCCGCGGGCCGTGCTCCCGCTGGCCGTCACCGTCCAGGCCTGCCAGGAGGTGCTGGCCGACCGTGGCTTCGACCCGCACCTGGTCACCCTCGCGGCCGAGGCCGAAGGCGCCGGCCTGGCCAGGGACCTCGCCACCCGCCCGGAGGTGCGGATCGTCGACTTCACCGGGTCGGGGGAGTTCGGCGGCTGGCTGGAGTCGCACGCCACCCAGGCGCTCGTGTTCACCGAGAAGTCCGGCGTCAACCCGGTGGTGATCGACTCCACCGACTCCTTCCGGGGCCTCGTCGCCAACCTCGCGTTCACCCTGTCGCTGTACTCCGGGCAGATGTGCACGACCTCGCAGAACATCTACGTGCCGGCCGGCGGGATCGAGACCGACGAGGGGCACAAGAGTTTCGCCGACGTCGGCGCGGGACTGGCCGCGGCGGTCGACAAGTTGCTGGCCGACGAGGCCCGGGCGGTCGAGCTCCTCGGCGCGATCGTCAACGACGACGTGCTCGGCCGGGTGGACCAGGCCGCCGACCTCGGTGAGCTGGTGCTGGAGCCGCGGGCGCTGACCCATCCCACGCACCCGGACGCGGTGGTTCGTACCCCCGCGATCGTGGCGGTCGACGCGGGCACCCCGGAGGGTGCCTGCGACCGGCCGTACGCCCGGGAGTGCTTCGGCCCGGTGACGTTCCTGGTCCGGACGGCCGACACCAGTGAGTCGCTGGAGCTGGTACGCCGCCTCGGCCACGAGCGGGGTGCGATGACGGCGGCGGTCTACTCCACCTCCGAGCCGGTCCTGGACGCCGCCCGGGAGGTCGCGCTGGACGTGGGTGTCGCGTTGTCGGAGAACCTCACCGGCGGGGTGTACGTCAACCAGTCGGCCGCGTTCAGCGACTACCACGGCACCGGCGCCAACCCGGCCGCCAACGCCGCCTACGTCGATGCCGCATACGTGACCGGCCGGTTCCGGATCGTGCAGAGCCGGCGGCCGGCGCCGGCCTGAGGACCACCTCCCGGGAATTGGTCCGGCCGCGCGGCACCGGCATTGGCCAGGCGTGGCCACAGCGGATGGCAGCCCGCCGCCGTAGAGTGAACGCCGTGCCCGGGCACGCTGGCGTGCCGGCGCACGATGTGTACCAGACTCGTGGAGCGGAGCTCGACATGGAAAAGCGGCGGCTCGGACGACTCGAACACCAGAGCAGCGTCCTCATCTACGGCGCGGCCTCTCTGGCCGAGGTGACCCAGGACGTCGCCGACGCGTCCATCCAGGAGGCGCTGGACGCGGGCATCAACCACTTCGACACGGCGGCGAGCTACGGCGATGCCGAGCTGCGGCTGGGCCCGTGGATGCCGCGCATCCGCGACCAGATCTTCCTCGCCACCAAGACCGGTGAGCGGGAGCGCGAGGCGGCGTGGGCGCAGATCAACAGCTCGCTGGAGCGCCTGCAGACCGACCGGCTCGACCTGATCCAGCTGCACGCGGTCGGTGACCGCGAGGAGCTGGACAAGGCGACCGGGACCGGTGGCGCGCTGGAGGCGGCGATCCGGGCGCGGGACGAGGGCCTGGTCTCCCACATCGGGATCACCGGCCACGGCCACGAGGCGCCGGCCACCCACCGCGAGGCGCTGCGCAGGTTCCCGTTCGACACCGTGCTCACCCCGCTCAACTACGCTCTCGGCCGCGACGAGACCTACTACACCGCGTGGCAGGAGCTGGCAGCCGAGACGCAGCGGGTGGACGCCGGCCTGATGATCATCAAGACGGTCGCCCGGCGCACCTGGACCGAGGACGACCACCGCTACACCACGTGGTACGAGCCGCTGGACGACCAGGACAACGTCACCGCCGCGCTGGCGTGGGTGCTGTCCCACCCGCAGATCACCGGCATCGCCACGCCGGGTGAGGTACGCCTGCTCTCCAAGCTCGTCCAGGCCGAGCGGGACCGCTCCGCGCTGGGCGCCGAGCAGATCGCCGGGCAGCTGGACAAGGTCGACGCGTACACCTCGCCGTTCGTGTCGATGCCCATCTGATGCCCATCTGAGCCCATCTGAGGACGTGATCGGGAGCGGGGCGGGTGCCTGGAGCGCCTGCCCCGCTCACCGCGACCGCGGGCGGTGAGCCGGCCCCGGGCACGTCGTGACGGCAGGCGCTAGGACGGGGCCTGGTCGCAGGTGCCGGGGTCGCTGATCTCCAGCTTGCTGACGGCGTCCTGCAGCAGGTCGGTCGTCTTGGTGACGGCATCGTCGGAGCTGCCGTCGGCCGGAGCGTAGGTGACCTTGACCAGCTCGCTCCGGTCGTCGTCGAAGGCCTGCGCGAACCGCCATTCGGTGCCGCCCTGCACGCTCAGCTTGCCGACGACCTGGTTGTCGGTGTCGCGTTGCAGGGTCACGCCGTCGGTGCCGCGTACGACCGCCCGCAGGTCCTCCTGCGACCGCTGCGCCCGTACACCGGTGAAGTACGTCCCGGACACGCTCACCTGGCCACCGCCCTCATCGACGGGAACGGTGTAGGTCGCGCCGTTGGTCGCGTTCTTCTCCGTCCACGACGTCGGCGTCGAGAACGCGAGGGTCGCGCAGGTCACCCGCACGGTGCCGGAGGAGGGCGACTCCTGCTTCCGCGTGGCCGTGGGATCCGCCGTGGGATCCGAGGTCGAGATGGGTGATTCGCCGGGCTGGGGTGTGCGGCTCGGCGGAGCCTTCGGGGGGCGCTCGGCCAGGCTGGCCGGCTGCACCCCGGGTGCGCCGCATCCGGCCACCAGCGCACCGGCGGCGACCAGCACGAACCAACCCGCTCTCCCGGCTCGCGACATCGGCGTCCACCTCTTCCTGTTCGGCTTCACTCGCCGGCACCCGCAGGCCGACCCTTGTCGCACTCGACCGGCTCGGCAAGACCAACGGGCACTGTAGTAGCCCGAACCGGCCGGCCGACGACGCGCGGTCCACGATCTGTGGACAACGACCACACCTGTGGACGGCCGGGACGGGCACGCCGTGGGGGCACGAGATAAGTTCCGCTCATGCGGATACGTGCCCCTGAGCTGGTCGGACGTGGCGGCTGGCTGAACACCGGCGGCCGGCAGTACGAGCTGGCCGACTTCCGGGGCCGCTTCCTGCTGCTGGACTTCTGGACCTTCTGCTGTGTCAACTGCCTGCACGTCCTGGACGAGTTGCGGCCGCTGGAGGAGAAGTACTCCGACGTCCTGGTCGTGGTGGGCGTGCACTCGCCGAAGTTCGCCCACGAGGCGGAGGAGGCGGCCGTCCGGTCCGCGATCGAGCGGTACGCCGTCCGCCACCCCGTTCTCGACGACCCCGACCTGACCACCTGGCAGGCGTACACCGCGCGGGCCTGGCCGACGCTCACCCTGGTGGACCCGGAGGGGTACGTCGTCGCGCAGTACTCCGGCGAGGGCCACGCGCACGCGCTGGACGCCCTGCTGGCCGAGCTCGTACCCGCTCACGACGCCCGGGCGACCCTGCGCCGGGACTCCTCGCCGTACGTCCCGCCGCCCCCGCCGGACACCGCGCTGCGCTTCCCCGCCAAGGCGGTGCCGCTGCCCGACGGCAACCTGCTGGTGGCCGACGCAGGCGCGCACAGCCTGGCCGTGCTCGCGCCGGACCTGGAGACCGTCGTCCACCGGATCGGCACCGGCGACCGCGGGTTCCTCGACGGCGGCCCGCACGAGGCGGCCTTCCGCGAGCCGAACGGCCTGTGCCTCCTCCCGCCCGACGTCGCCGCGTCCGCGGGCTACGACGTGGTGGTCGCCGACACCGCCAACCACGCCCTGCGCGGCGTACGGCTGTCGACCGGTCAGGTGCACACCCTCGCCGGCAACGGCATGCAGTGGATGCGCGGCGACGGGGTGGGCGCGCTGTCCAGTCCCTGGGACGTCGCGTGGTACGCCGGCCAGGTGTGGGTGGCGATGGCGGGGATCCACCAGCTGTGGACGTTCGACCCGGCGAGCCGGGAGGCGCGGCCGGTGGCGGGTACGACCAACGAGGGGCTGGCCGACGGTCCGCTGACCGAGGCGTGGTTCGCCCAGACGTCCGGCCTCGCGGTCTCCGGTGACGGGCGCCGGCTGTGGCTGGCCGACGCCGAGACCTCCGCCCTGCGCTACGTCGAGGACGGCGAGGTGCACACGGTCGTGGGCACCGGGCTGTTCGACTTCGGCCTGCGGGACGGTCCGGCCGGGCAGGCGTTGCTGCAGCACCCGCTCGGGGTGACGATGCTGCCCGACGACTCGGTCGCGGTCCTCGACACCTACAACGGCGCGGTCCGCCGGTACGACCCCGCGGCGAACACCGTGGCCACGCTGCTCGCCGGCCTGGCCGAGCCGAGCGGTGCCGTGGTCGACGGGGACACGCTGGTCGTGGTGGAGTCCGCCGCGCACCGGGTGGCGAGATTCCCGCTCGGCGGGCAGGTGGGGTCCGTACGCGAGTTTGCCCACCAGACCCAGCGCCCGGTGACGACCGTCGCGCCCGGTGCGGTGGAGCTGCTGGTGGAGTTCGAGCCGCCGCCTGGGCAGAAGCTGGACGACACCGCGGGGCCGGCGACCCGGCTGTACGTGTCCGCGACCCCGCCGGCGTTGCTGCGCGAGGGCGAGGGCAGCGGCACCGAACTTTCCCGGCGGCTGGTCCTGGACGCCGCTGTCGGCGACGGCGTGCTGCACGTGGCAGCCACCGCGGCCAGCTGCGACGTGGACGCCGAGCACCCGATGTGCCACATCCACCAGCAGGACTGGGGCGTGCCGGTCCGGCTGGCCGAGGGGGCCGGGGCGACGCTCGCCCTCGTACTCGGAGGCAGCGTCGAGGACTGATCCCGGCGGCGCTCAGGCTTCGGGTGTGGCTGCGGTTGTGGTTGTGGCTGTGGCTTCGGGCGTGGCTTCGGGCCCGGGCGTGCGGGTGGGAGCCGCGCCGGCGAAGCGGGTCAGCTCCTCGAGTACGGACTCGAACAACGGCTCGGGGTCACCGCCGATGTGGGCCAGGTGCCCGAACGTCTCCAGCGAGATCAGGCCGTACACCCGGACCCAGCACTGCAACAGCAGCGAGATCGCGGCCACCGGAATCGAGTCGACGGCGATGCCGGCCGCCCGGGCGCGGGTGAGCACCTCGTCGCGGTAGCCGGTGAGGCTGGTACGCAGCGCCGCGGGCAGCGTCCCGTCGGCGGGTACGTCGAACGCGCGAGCGGCCCACAGCCTCAGCATCGTCTCCTCGAACACCCAGGCGAGGTCGTGGACGGCCTCGATCACCTCGGCCCGCACGCCCCCGTCGGTGTCGTCGTCGGAGCGGAGTGTGAGCTGGTTGAGGTGGTCGGCCGGGTGCGCGAAGAGCAGGGCGAACTCCGCGCGGTGGTCCAGTGACCAGCGACGGAACGCCCGGCAGATGCCGACCGCCTGGTCGAGCGGGTCGGGTCCGAGTGAGGCCCGGTGGTCGCGCAGGGCCGCGCTGACCTCGTGCGCGACCGACGCACAGCCCAGGTCGAGCAGCCCGCCGCGGCCCTGCGGCGCGTAGCGGTAGAGGGCGGGCGCGGTGACTCCCAGCCGGGCGGCGACCGCGGCCATGGTCACCGCCGGCTGTCCCTCGGCGACGGTCAGCGCGCGGACGGCGGCGCCGATGTCGGCGAGGAGCTCTCGCCGGCGCAGCTCCCGGCGGCTCGGCCGGGCGTCCGAGGCAGGGTTCCCAGGGTTCACGGGGTTCACGGGGTTCTCAGGGTCCACGGGGTGAGCGGACGAGGACGGATGGGGACCACTCGCGGATGTGGCCGCTCTCATGTCGTTGGTCACCTCGTCATTCGTTACGATCCATTAGCAAGTTTAGGATCGTCACATTTTCCGCATTCCGGAGGTATCCATGCTCGCACGCTGGGCGGGGCTGGTCGTGCGACGTCGCTGGTGGATTCTCTCGGTGGCGGCAGCCCTCGCGGTGCTCGCCGGAGTCGCGTCGACGACGCTCACCAGCAGGCTCGACCAGGGTGGGTACGACGTGCCCGGCAGCGAGTCCGTCCGCGCGAACGCCGCCGCGGCCAAGGCGCTCGGCGACCACGGCGTGGACGCCCTCGCCGTCTACACGGTGCCCGCGGGCCAGTCGCTGCGCGACCCCGCGACCGTCCGCGCCGTCCAGCGGAAGGTCGCCGGCCTGCCCGCCGCGAAGGTGGCCGGAGCGACCGGCTGGTGGCAGCAGCCGGCGCAGCTGTCCCGCGACGGGCGTACCGCCGCGGTGGGCATCCGGCTGCGGGTCACCGGCCAGGGCGACCAGCTGGCCGACTGGGAGGCCGTGCAGCGGGAGCTCGACGGCAAGGCCGGCGCGACGTACGGCGTGCGGGGCCTGACCGTACGGTTCAGCGGCGCTACGGCGATGGGGGTCGCGGTCAACGCGCAGACCGAGAGTGACCTGAAGCGGGCCGAACTCGTGTCGTTCCCCGTCCTGATGGTCCTGCTCGTGGTGGTCTTCGGCGGCCTGGTCGCGGCCTGCCTGCCGCTGGTCGTGGGCGGGATCGGCATCGTCGGGGCGCTCGGCGTGCTGTGGGTGCTCTCGGCGTTCACCGACGTGTCGGTGTTCGCGATGAACATCGTGACGCTGCTGGGCCTCGGCCTGGCCATCGACTACGGGTTGTTCATGGTCAGCCGGTTCCGGGAGGAGTTGCACACCGGAGCGGGCGCGGCCGCCGGCGGGCGTAGCGGTGACAAGGACGCCGACCGTAACGCCGACCGGGAACGCGTCCGGGCCGCGCTGGCGGTGGCGATGCGCACCTCCGGCCGCACCGTCCTGGTCTCCGGACTCACCGTGGCCGCGGCGTTGTCCGGGCTGCTGGTGTTCCCGCAGGGAATGCTGCGCTCGATCGGGCTGGGCGGGATCGCGGCGGTCGTCGTGGCCGCGCTGACCGCCGTCACCGTGCTGCCCGCCTTGCTCGCCGTCCTGGGCTACCGGGTCGACGCGCTGGCGGTCCCGTGGGGACGGAGGGCCGGCGACCGCCCCCGGCCCACCGGCCGGCACGCGCGGCCGGCGGTCCGGACCGAACGCGGCTGGGGCCGGGTCGGCCGGGCGGTGATGCGGCAGCCCGCGCTGGTGGCGGTGGTCGTGATCGGCGCGCTGCTGCTCGCGGGTACGCCGTTCCTGCGGGCGGAGTACGCCGAGGTGGACGCGTCGGTGCTGCCCAAGGGCAACCCGGTGCGTACGGCCACCGAACAGGTCCGCGACCGGCTGCCGGCCGCGTCCACCGACGCCGCCCAGGTGGTCCTCGTCGGTACCGACGGCCGCGCGCCGGGGCAACAGGCGGTGCGGGAGTTCGCCGCGGACGTCTCGGCGGTCCCCGGCATGGGACAGGTCGCCCCGCTCGGGGGCAAGGGTGACCGGGTGGTGCTCGCCGCGCAGGTCGACGGCGACCCGCAGGGCGAGGCCGCGCAGGCTGCCGTACGCAAGGTGCGCGACCTGGCGCCGCCGGCCGGGGTGGACGAGGTGCTGGTCGGCGGGCCCACCGCGTCGCTGGTCGACACGCTGCAGGCCATCGGCGACCGGCTGCCGTGGATGCTCGCCGTGCTCGCGGGGGCGGTCCTGGTGCTGTTGTTCCTGGCGTTCGGGTCGGTCGTCGTACCCGTGAAGGCGGTCGTCCTCTCGGCGCTGTCGCTCACCGCGTCGTTCGGCGCCGTGGTGTGGATCTTCCAGGACGGCCACCTGATCGGCCTGCTGAACACCGAGGCCGGGCCGATCGACGCGTCCATCCCGGTGCTGATGCTGGCGGTGCTGTTCGGCCTGTCCACCGACTACGAGCTGTTCCTGCTCTCCCGGATCGCCGAGGCCTACCGGGCGGGCGCGTCGGCGAAGGAGGCGGTGGTGATCGGTCTCGGGCGTACCGGCGGGCTGATCAGTGCCGCCGCCCTGCTGCTCGCCGTGGTGGTGGGCGCGTTCGCGCTGAGCGGGCTGAAGTTCATGAAGCTGATCGGCCTCGGGATGCTGATCGCGATCGCCGTGGACGCCACGATCGTACGAGGACTGCTGGTGCCGGCGGTGCTCGCGCTGCTCGGCGGCGCCGCCTGGTGGGCGCCCCGGCCGCTGGCCCGGCTGGCCCACAGGCTGGCGCTGGAGGGTCCCTCGGATCCGGATCCGGATCCGGAACCGGGCGCGGCGGGACGCGGACCGGCGCCGGCCTCACCCGCACCGGGCACCGAGGGTGAGCCGGAAGCCGACCGGGAACCCGCTGGTACATTCTGACCGGATAGGCCCATCCGGTCAGCAGACCCCGACCGCCCGGTCGGCAGGTTGGCGGGCGAAGATCGGGAGCGCAGGCACGTCGGCGGGCAGGGAGTGGGATGGATCGGACCGAGCGGGTGCTGGCCGCGGCCGCCGAGCTGTTCGTGCGGTTCGGGGTGGCCAAGACCACCGTGGACGAGATCGCCCGGGCGGCCGGCATCTCCAAGGGCGCGATCTACCTGGAGTTCCAGAGCAAGGACTCGCTGGTCGAGGCGCTCGTCAAGCACGAGTTGCGGGCCTACCTGCGGGCCGCCGCCGCGCGGGTCGAGGCCGACGAGCAGGGCGGCCGGCTGTCCCGGATCTACCACCACTGCACCGCCGAACTCCTCGACCGGCCCTTCCTCCGCGCGCTCTACACCCGCGACGTCGAGGTGCTGGGCACCCGCCTTCGCCGCGACCCGCCCAGCCCGAGCGGCCCGCGGCTGGCGCTGAGCGAGGCGTTCGTGGAACGGCTGCGCTCGGCCGGCCTGGTCCGTGCCGAGGTCGACCCGGCGGTGCTCGGCCACCTGATGGGCGTGGTCTCGCTCGGCCTGATCATGATCGGCCCGGTCCGCGCCGGGACCGAGACCGGACCCGCGCTGCTCGGCCAGACCCTCGACCTGGTGGCGGACATGTTCGCCGCGACCGTCGACACCCCGCCCGGCGAGGGCGACGTGGCGGCCGGCAAGCAGGCGTTCGTCGACCTGCTGGGACAGATCTACGGCAGCCTGGACGGGGAGAAGGTGACCGCATGACCGCGCCGCTGCTCGTCGTCGACGGGCTCCGTCACGCGTACGGCGCGCACACCGTCCTGGACGCGGTGTCGTTCACGGTGAACGCCGGCACCGCGCTGGCCGTGGTGGGCCGCAACGGCACCGGGAAGAGCACCCTGCTGCGCTGCCTCACCGGTGCCGAGAAGCCCACCGGCGGCACGGTGACGTTCGACGGTACGACGTACGAGGAGACCGCGGCCGACATCCGCCGCGACGTGGCCACCGTCTTCGACGACATCGACTTCTTCCCCGACCTCACCGTCGCCGAGCATCTGGACCTGCTGGCCCGCGCGCACGGCGTACCCGACCCCGAGGAGGTCGTCGAGGACACCCTGCACGAACTCGGGATCGCCGGCACCAACCGGCAGTTCCCCAGCACTCTGTCGTCGGGGCAGCGGCACCGGCTCGCGCTGGCCACGGCGTTCGTCCGGCCACGCCGGCTGCTGGTGCTCGACGAACCCGAGCAGCGGCTGGACGTCGAGGGGCGGCAGTGGCTGGCCGAGAAGCTGCGCTCCGACCTCGCCGCCGGGGTGGCCGTGGTGTTCGCCAGCCACTCACCGGACCTGATCGAGGCGGTCGCCACCGACACGTTGCGCGTCGGCGGCGACGCATGACCGCCCGGGTCGGCGCCCCCGAGCACCGGGTCACCGTGCCGACGCCGCGCGCGCTGCGGCGCGATCTCCGGCAACGTCGCCGAGATCACTCCAACCGCACCCTGGGCCAGGCGCTGGACGACCTCTACCTGTGGCTGTTCGCGGTGCTGATGGTGGGCTCGATGGCCGGCACGACGCTGTCGCGAGCCTGGCTGGAGATCGCCCGCTGTTCCGGGTCAGGCTGTGTGGACGCCCGGCTGGTGTTGCCGCTGCCGCTCGGGGCGGCGGTGCTGGCCCTCGCCGTGCGGACGCTGGTCGCGCTCGGTCCGCTGGTGGCGAGCCGGGCGTCCGGCACGTTCCTGCTGGGTACGCCGGTCGACCGGCGCGGGATGCTGCTCCGGCCGGCGGCCGCGCTGCTGGCGGGCGCGATCGTCGTCGGCGCCGGGCTGGCGACCGTCCTCGTCCTGCTCACCTCCGACCACCCCGTCGCGGCCGGTGCGGGGGCGCTGGCCGGTGCCGGAGTCGGCGTGGCCGCGGTCGCGGGGTCGATCCTCGCCCAGGGCGCGCCGAAGGTACGCCGGGCGCTGGGCATCGGCTGCGACGTGGTGGTGGTCGCCACCCTCGCCTTCGTACCCCTGCTTCTCCTCGACCGGGCGGTGTGGTCGACGACCTGGGCGCGGCCGGGTCCGCTGCTCGCCGTGGCGGTGGTGGCGACGGTCGCGGCCGTCGGGCTGGCGGTCGCCGTCGTCGGCCGGCTCGGCCGGCTGCCGCGTCGGGAACTCGTCGCGGGTGGAGAACTCCTGTCCGGACTGGCCGGCGCGGCGGCCTCCCTGGACACCTCGATGGTCTCCGACCTGCTCGTCGCCCGGCGGTTCCGGCAGCGGGGCGCCGGGCGCACCCTGCGCGGACACGGGACCGGCCTGGTCGGCATCGCCGTACGCGAGGCGCAGCGGTCGTTGCGTTCCCCCCAGCGACTGGCGCTGGCCGTCGGCCTGCTGGCGGTGCCGTACGCCGTCGACCGGATCGGCGTACCCACGCTCACCCCGCTCCTCGCGGTGGTGGTCGGCTATCTCGCGCTCCGCCCGCTCGGCGGCGGCCTGCACGTCATCGCGCGTTCGGCCGGCCTGCGGCGCGCCTTCCCGTTCACCGACCGGCCGCTGCGAATGGCGTTCGCGGCACCCCTGCTGGCGGCGGCAGTCCTGTGGGCGCTGGCCGCGCTGCCCGCCGTCGCCGGGAACTCCATGCTGGTCTTCGGGTTCTCCGCACCGGAACCCGCCGCCGTCACCTGGCTGGCCCTCGCCGCGACGGTCGCCGCCGGCGGGATCCGCTCGGTGACCCGGCAGCGGGTCAGCTACGACGGCCCGCTCATCTCCACCCCCGCCGGGGCGCTCCCGGCGGGCTTCGTCGCGCAGATCTTCCGTGGTCCCGACTTCGCCCTCGTCGGCATCGTGCCGCTGGTCTTCGGGCTGCCGTGGGTGCTCGCCCTCGGCCTGCCGCTGGCGCTGCTGGCGTTCGCGGCGTACCGAGGCTGACCGCGGTACGCCGCGACCTCAGTCCGGCCTCAGGTCCTAACCCACCCAGACGGTCTTGGCGTTGCAGAACTCCTTCGGTCCCGGGGCGCCCAGCTCCCGGCCGTAGCCGGAGTTCTTCACCCCGCCGAACGGCAGCTCGGGGTAGGAGGTGACCATGCCGTTGATCGTCACCATCCCGGCCTCCAGGTCGCGCACGAACGCCGCCTGCTCGTCGCCGTCGCGGGTCCAGGCGTTCGCGCCGAGACCGAACGACGTGACGTTGGCCAGCTCGATCGCCTCGGCCAGCGAGCCGACGCGGTAGAGCCCGGCGACCGGGCCGAACACCTCCTCGGCGTACATCCGCATCGACGGGGTGATGCCGGCGAGCACCGTCGGCGGGTACCACCAGCCGGGGAGGTCGGGGGTGTCGCCGCCGCAGAGCACCTTCGCGCCCTTGCCCACCGCGTCCGCGACCAGTTGCTCGACGTCGTCGCGGCCGGACTCGGTGGCCAGCGGGCCCACGTCGGTGTCCTCGTCCATCGGGTCGCCGACCTTCAGCGCGGCCATCGCGGCGACGAAGCGCTCGGCGAACTCGTCGTAGCAGTCCTCGTGCACGATGAACCGCTTCGCCGCGATGCAGCTCTGGCCGTTGTTCTGGCAGCGCGCGGTGACGGCGACCTTCGCCGCCTGGTCGAGGTCGGCCGAGGGCATCACCACGAACGGGTCGGAGCCGCCGAGCTCCAGCACGGTCTTCTTGACGTGCCGGCCGGCGACCGCCGCGACCGAGCGCCCGGCCGGCTCGCTGCCGGTGAGCGTCGCCGCCTTGATCCGCGGGTCGGTCAGCACCTGCTCGACGTCGGAGGAGCCGATCAGCAGGGTGGCGAAGCTGCCCTCGGGGAAACCGCCGCGGGTGAACAGCGTGTCGAGGTACAACGCGGTGCGCGGGACGTTCGACGCGTGCTTGAGCAGCCCGGAGTTGCCCACCATCAGCGCCGGCGCGGCGAACCGGATCACCTGCCAGAGCGGGAAGTTCCACGGCATCACGGCGAGGATCGGCCCCAGCGGCTGGTAGGTGACGTACGCGCTGGTGGCGCCGACCTTGTCCGGGTGGGCGTACGGCTCGTCGGCCAGCAGTCGCTCGGCGTTGTCGGCGTAGTAGCGCATGCCGTGCACGCACTTGGCCACCTCGGCCTTCGCCGCGACGAGTGTCTTGCCCATCTCGGTGGTCATCGTGGCGGCGACCCGGTCGGTCTCGTGCTCCAGGACGTCGGCGGTCGCCCGCATCCACTCCGCGCGGGTCTCGTACGTCGTCCGCCGCAGCGCCAGGAACGCCTCCTCGGCGCCCGCGAGCCGGCGGTCCACCTCGTCCGGTGACTGGGCGGTGAACTCCTCCAGGGTCTCGCCGGTGGCGGGATTGACGGTGGCGATCGGCATCGGGACTCCTTCGCGGAACGCTGACCTCGCGCTGGTCGCGCTGGGCTCACGCCGGCCGGGGCGGCCGACCTGGTCTCCATCCTGGCGCGCCTTCGGGCCGGACGCCGCACGGCCGGACCCGGCCAGCCGATCTTTACAACGTTGGCCAACGCGCCTAGACACGTCGGAACGGACACATCGGGCATGTCGTACCCCGATGTGGCGTACGTAGCCGTGGTGGTTGCGAATCGCGCGGAAACCGAGGGAGCCCGATCGATGAAGTCGTTCCGGCAATTCCGGCAGGTCCGGCAGGTCCGGCCCGCCCGTCCAGCTCGGGCCCGCCGCGCTCCACGCGCCGCCCTGGCCGGTGTGCTCGGTGGCGCGCTCGCGGCGGTGGCCCTTGCCGCCGCTCCGGCACCTGCGGACGCGAGCCACTCGGCGAACGCGCAGCGGGCGACCTACACCAACGAGGTGACCCGCGGCTACTCGATCGACTTCCCCGATCCGGCGGTGATGCGCGGCAAGGACGGCCAGTGGTACGCATACGCCACCGGCGGCCCGTACGACGAGACCGGCAGGACGGGGTCGTCGTACAAGATCGCCACTTCGCCGGACCTGGTGCACTGGCGCAAGGTGGGCGACGTGTTCCCCGAGGGCCGGCGGCCGACCTGGGCCACGGCGACCACCGGCTTCTGGGCGCCCGACATCCGCTACCTCAACGGGGAGTACCTGCTCTACTTCACCGTCCCCGACACCACCACCAGCACGCAGGGGTTCGACCCCGCGATCGGCGTGGCCACCGCGCCCACCCCGGCCGGGCCGTGGACGCCGTCGGACCAGCCGGTGGTCCCGGCCAAGCCCGTGGGCGGCGGGTACGACACGGTGATCGACCCGGCGATGTTCACCGACAGCACAGGCACGCACTACCTCTACTACGGCGGCTTCGGCACCGGCATCTGGGTGGTGAAGCTGGCCGCGGACGGGCTGCGCACGGTGGGCGAGCCGGTGCACGTCGCGGCGTCGCGCTACGAGGGACCGAACGTGCTCGAACGCGACGGGTGGTACTACCTGTTCGGCTCCTCGGCGAACTGTTGCGCCGGCCCCACCACCGGCTACTCGGTGTTCGCCGGCCGCTCCCGCAGCCCGCTCGGCCCGTTCGTGGACAAGCTGGGCAAGCCGCTGCTGGCCAGCCGGGCCGGCGGCACTCCGGTCATCGCGCCGAACGGCAACAAGTGGATCGGCACCGGTCACCACTCCGCCGCGCTGGACGTGAGCGGGCAGACGTACATGGCCTACCACGCGATCGACCGGAAGGACCCGTGGCTGGACGTCTCGCCCGGTTTCACCATGCGGCCGATGAACCTGGACCGGATGGACTGGATCGACGGCTGGCCGATCGTCCGCGCCGGGCTGGGCGCGTCCGACACTCCGCAGCCCGCGCCGGTGGTGCGCGGTGAGGTGGACGACCGGTTCGAGGACCCGGCGGCGACCGGCTCGGCGTTCACCGTGGCCGGCGGCACGATGAACGTCTCCGGTCCCGACCAGGCCTCCGACTCCGGCCGGTTCGCGCGGCTGTCCGGCGGCACCACCGCGCTGACCCGGCGGACGATCTCCCGTGCCGACGTACGTGTCGAGGCCGACGTGCGGGTGCCGGGCGACGGCGCGAAGGGCGCGGTCGGCGTGGTCGCGCGGGCCACACCCGGCGGGTCCGGGGTACGTGCGGTGCTGGACGCGGGCACCCGGCAGGTACGGATCGAGGCGAGGCTCGGCGGCCAGGTGCGGCGTACGGCGGTGTCCCTGCCGGCCGGGTTCGACACCTCCGCGTGGCACGTTCTCGCCCTGCAGGTCCGAGGGACCACCGCGACCGCCGACGTCACCGACGCCCGGCTCGAGGACCCGTGGGCGACCGTACGACTGGACCTCCCGCACGGCCTGGACCGGCCCGGTCGCGCCGGGCTGGTGGCCGAGAGCTCGGATGGCGCAGGTGCCACCGGCGAGGCGGACAACTTCGCCGCGAACCCCCTCTACACGCCGGTGACCCGCGCGGTGCCGGCGCCGGAGCCGGGACGGGTCGACCCGGCGTACTCCGACGAGTTCGACGGCTCGCTCGGCGACGGCTGGACCTGGCTGCGGCCGGACCCGAAGGCGCAGGTGAGCGGCGACGCGCTGCGCTGGCCGACGCAGACCGGTGACCTGGTCGGCGACGGCAAGCCCGGCCTGTTGCTGCGGTCGGCCATGCCTGACGGCGACTACACCGTGCAGACGAAGCTGACCATCGACCTGGGCGAGGACGTCCAGCGCAACTTCCAGCAGGGCGGCCTGATCGTGTACGCCGGGGACGACGAGTTCCTGCGGCTGGACGTGGTGGCCGTCGGCCCGACCCGGATCGTGGAGTTCGGCAAGGAGACCGTCTTCCAGGGCCGCCGGTCCTGGGGCGGCGGGCTGATCGGGGCGCCGGCCGACACGACGTGGCTGCGGCTGGTGCACACCCGCGACCCGCGTACCGGCGAACACCGCTACCGCGCGGCGTCCAGCACCGACGGCACCCACTGGACGTGGGGACTGACGTGGACGCTGCCGGCGGACGCCGACCCGCGGGTCGGCCTGGCCTCGCAGGCGTCGACACCGGAGACGACCCAGAAGTACGGACCGGCCACCTCGGTGTTCGACTACTTCCGGGTGTCCCACTGAGGTGCGCGGGAGGTCACAGGCCGAGCATCACCGGCGCACTCGGGATGTCGCCGACGATCAGCGCCGCCAGCGGCGTGGCGAGGTCCCGGGGTGAGAACAGGTCGGTTCCGGTGTATTCGGCGATTTCTTCGTGCCGCCACCACCGCATCCCGCTGATGAGCTCGGCGGCGAGGTCGTCGTCGGACAGCGCGCCGCGGGGATCGAAGTGCGAGGTGCGGACGAGGAAGTAGTCGTTGACCAGCCCGTCGTAGCCGTCCGCGGTGCCGGGAGCGTCGACCTCCTGGTGCCAGACGTGGGGCGGGTCGGCGTCGACGACAAGCCCCGTCTCCTCGTGCAACTCCCGGCGCAGTGCCTCCAGCGGCAGTTCGCCGGGCTCGATGCCGCCGCCGGGGGCCGCCCACACGACCGTCGCGCCCGTCGGTACTGCTGGATGCGGGAAGCTGAAGCGGCACAGCAGGACCCGGTCGTCATCGGCCAGGATGACCGCCCGGACGGCACGTCTCACCCTCGCGGCGGCAGGCGTCTCGTTCATCCGCAGATGATCGCGGCGCCGCCGCCCTGGCCGCAAGCCGGTCATGGTCACGTGTGTACGGCGTTCGGCGCGCGTCCTCGAGGTGGGAGCGGTGCCGGATCGGCGCATAGGGTGACGAGAGGGCATGCGTCACAGGCGACGAAGCCACAGCGAAGGAGCCCAGCCAGTGACTGTCACGCGTTTCGGTTTGCAGATCCCACGTTTCACCTACCCCGGCGTGCCCGACTCGGAGTTGTTCGAACGGGTCGCCGACATCGCCACCACCGCGGAGGAGTCCGGCGGCTTCGACTCGGTGTGGGTGATGGACCACTTCTACCAACTGCCCGGACTCGGCGCCGAGGACGAGCCGATGTTCGAGGCGTACAGCCTGCTGTCGGCACTCGCCGCGCGGACCTCCCGGGTGAGGCTCGGCACCATGGTCACCGGCGTGACCTACCGCAACCCCGCCCTGCTCGCCAAGACCGTCACCACGCTGGACGTCATCTCCTCCGGCCGGGCGATCCTCGGTGTCGGCGCTGCGTGGAACGAGAGCGAGCACCACGACTACGGATTCGACTTCCCGCCCACCGGTGAGCGGATGGACCGGCTGGAGGAGGCGCTGCGGATCTGCCGGGCGATGTTCACCGAGTACGCGCCGAGCTTCTCCGGGAAGCACTACCAGATCCACGAGGCGTTCAACGTTCCCCGGCCGGTGACGCCGGGCGGGCCGCCGGTGATGATCGGCGGCGGTGGGGAGAAGCGCACGCTGCGCCTGGTCGCGGAGTACGGCGACGCGTCGAACATCTTCGGGGACCTGGCCACCGTCCGGCACAAGCTCGACGTGCTGGCCCGGCACTGCGCCGACGTCGGCCGCGATCCGGCGGAGATCACCAAGACCAAGCTGTGCACGATGGTGATCGCGCCGACCTCGCAGGAGGCGGACAAGAGAGTCGAGGCGATTCGCGCCGCCACCGGCTTCGGTGAGGAGCAGGTGCGGGCGATGCTCGTCGCCGGTAGTCCCGACCAGGTGCTGGAGCAGGTGCAAGCGCACGTTGACGCCGGGCTGGACGGGTTGCTGTTCAACATGATGGACGCGCACGAGGTAGAGAACGTCCGCCTCGCCGGAGAAACGTTGGCCCGCTTCAGCTTCTGAGGGGGGCCGGAACGTCAGCGGGGGAACGCGAACTCGGGCCGGGCCGACGGTTGGGGGGTAGCCGTCAGCCCGGCCCGAGGTATCTGCGGCGGGCACCTCGCGGTGCGCGCCGGTCAGGCCAGAGTAGGGCGATCAGGCCTGGTCTAGAAGGCTGATTCGGACAGCTCCATCAGATCGTTGTCTGTGGACTCGGCGATCGCCCGCTCGGCGGTGAGTTTTGGCAGCACCTGCGCGCAGAACCATCGTGCGGCCGCGACCTTGCCCTCGTAGAACGCCCGGTCCTCCGGACGCAGCTCGCCGCCGTGCTTGCCGGCGTGTTCGCCGTTCAACCGGGTGAGGGCGACCTCGGCCTTGCGCAGCAGCAGCCAGGCGCACACCAGGTCACCGACGGACAGCAGCAGCCGGGTGGTGTTCTGGCCGATCTTGTAGAGGTTGGCCGGGTCGCCGCCGGGCGCCTGCGGCTGGGAGGCGTGCAGGTGGCCCACCATCGTGGTGAGGATGCCCTGCACGTCCTCGAGTGCCTTGCCGAGCAGGCCGCGTTCGGTGTCGAGTGCGCCGTTGCCCGCGCCGGACTTCACGAACGCCTGGATCTCCCCGGCGAGCCGGCCCCACGCCTGGCCCTGGTCGCGGACGATCTTGCGGAAGAACAGGTCCTGGCCCTGGATCGCGGTCGTGCCCTCGTACAACGTGTCGATCTTGGCATCGCGGACGTACTGCTCGACCGGGTAGTCCTGCAGGAAGCCCGACCCGCCGAACGTCTGCAGCGACTCCGAGCCGAGCAGCGTCCACGCGCGTTCGGAGCCGTAGCCCTTGACCACTGGCAGCAACAGGTCGTTCAGCCCGGCCGCGGCCCGCTCCTCGTCACCGCGCCGCTCGGCGAACTCGCCCGCCTCGACGACGTCCTGCACGGAGGCGGTGTAGAGCAGCAGCGCGCGCATCCCCTCGGCGTACGCCTTCTGGGTGAGCAGCGAGCGGCGTACGTCGGGGTGGTGGGTGATGGTCACCCGGGGCGCGGTCTTGTCCGTCATCCGGGTGAGGTCGGCGCCCTGGACGCGCTCCTTGGCGTACTCCAGCGCGTTCAGGTAGCCCGTCGACAGGGTGGCGATCGCCTTGGTGCCGACCAGCATCCGGGCGTACTCGATCACCAGGAACATCTGCCGGATGCCGTCGTGCACGTCGCCGAGGAGATAGCCGACCGCCGGCTCGCCCTCGCCGAAGGTGAGCTCGCAGGTGGTGGACACCTTCAGGCCCATCTTGTGCTCGACGTTGGTGGCGTGTACGCCGTTGCGCCCGCCGAGCTCGCCGGTCTCCAGGTCGACGTGGAACTTGGGTACGAGGAACAGCGACAGGCCCTTGGTGCCCGGGCCGCCGGCGCCCTCGACGCCCACCGGGCGGGCGAGCACGAAGTGGACGATGTTCTCGGTCAGGTCATGTTCGCCGCTGGTGATGAAGCGCTTCACGCCCTCCAGGTGCCAGGTCCCGTCGGGCTGCTGGGTCGCGCGGGTGCGGCCGGCGCCGACGTCGGAACCCGCGTCCGGCTCGGTGAGCACCATGGTGGCGGCCCATCGGCGTTCGATCATCAGCTGCGCGAGCCGCTGCTGGGCCGGGGTGCCGTTGCGGGAGATGACGCCGGCGAAGCGGGGGCCACTGCAGTACATGAACAGCGCGGGGTTGGCGCCGAGGACGAGTTCCGACACCGCCCAGCGCAGGGACGGCGGGCAGGGCTGGCCGCCGATCTCCGGGGGAATCTCCAGCCGCCACCACTCCGCGTCCATCCAGGCGCGGAAGCTGTCCTTGAGCGACTCGCCCACCCGCACGGTGCGGGCGTCGCGGTCGTAGACCGGCGGGTTGCGGTCACCGTCGACGAACGAGGCGGCCACCTCCTCGCGGGCCAGCCGGTCGACCTCGCCGAGGATGCTGTGCGCGGTGTCGACGTCGATCTCGGCGTACGGGCCGGAGCCGAGCGCCTCGCCGCGGCCGAGCACGTCGAAGAGCGTGAACTCGAGGTCGCGGAGGTTGCTCCTGTAGTGGCTCATCGGACGAGCTCCTTCGGGCGGGGGGCCGGGTGCTACGCACGCAGGCGAGGTCGGCGGGGTTCGGCGGGGCGGTCGCGGACGGGATCGCCCGAGGCCGTTACGGCCGATGCTACCTGCCGGTAACTTCGCTGGCTACCTGTCAGTAACTTCAGTTCGGCCACAGTGCGCCGAGGCGAGCGAAACGCGCAGGCAGGACATGCGGCGTGACGTGGGTCACTCCGCTGTCGAGGTGAGTTCGTCGCGGAAGCGGGCTTGGCCCCCCGGGATTCTTCCGCGGAAGAATCCTCGGCCGCGGCCGTCCCTACTTGGCCGGCTCGGAGTCGAATGCCTGGGCGACGGCGAGGCTGTCCTCGTAGACGTGGTGCCGGGTGACGAGGCCGTCCTCGACCGTGAGGTGCAGGGCGAACCGGGCGCGGTAGGCCCGCCCGGTGGAGCCGGCGGTCTGGCGGATCTCGCCGAGAACCACCGCGTCGTCGCCGTCGACGAGGATGCGCTCGATCTCGGTACCGGCCTGCTCGGGCACGTGGTGCTCGGCGAGCTCACGGAAGTGGGCGGCGGCATCGGCCCGGGTGGAACGATGACGGATCCACGGGGTGGCCCTGCCGTGCTCGGCCTCCGGCCAGCCCACCGACCAGTCGATCCGCTCGGTGTACAGCTCGGCGATGCGTTCGGGATCACCCTCGCCGATGCGGCGCAGCAGCTCCTGGATCACGTCGCGGGTGGTGGTGGTTTCGGCTACGGACACAACTCATCACTCCGATGCTTCGCAGGAACCGGGTCGGTAAGAAGCGCCAGGGCGTCGGCAGGTCAGCCGGGCAGCGCCACCACGGCCTCGACCTCCATCAGGAACTCCGGCCGGAACAGCCCGGCCACCTGGACCAGAGTGCTCGCCGGGTTGGCAAGGTCGCCGAGCGCGGGCCGGACGAACTCGTCGCGCACGTCCCGGATCACCTGGATCCGCTCGACGTCCACGACGTACCAGGTGAAACGTACGACGTCGCTCCATCCGGCGCCCAGCTCGCCCAGCACGAGCTCGAGGTTGCGCATCGCCTGGCGGGTCTGCGCCTCGAGGTCGCCGGGCTCGCCCGCGGCCCGGCCCTCGGCGTCGGCGCCCACCTGGCCGGAGACGAACGCCAACGGTCCCGACGCGGTCACCGCGTGGGCGTAGCCGTTGCCGGGGGCGAGTCCGGCGGCGCCGGTGAGGCGGTCCTGGATGGGCACGAGGATTCCTCCTGCGAGGAGAACGGTGGGCCGGTGTGATCCGGCGTGATCTGGTGCAGCGCGACCCTAGGTGCTACCACCGACACGCGTCACCGAGGTTTCCGGCCGCCGCCCGCGCGGTGCGTAGCGGGTCGCGTACGACCCGGCGCGTGGACCAGTGCCAAGGGGAGCGGGTTACCCTGAGGTCCGTCGTCACCGCCCGCCCTGCCCACCGGTCACGATTGGCTCACCCACCATGCCTCAGATCGGCGTCTTCAGCGGAAGCGCGCACCCCAGACTTGCCGAGGAGATCTGCGCCGAACTCGGCGTCGAGCTGTCCGAGGCCCACATCCAGCGGTTCAGCAACGACTGCCTGCAGGTCCAGTTGCGGGCCAACTGCCGGCAACGCGACATCTACCTCGTGCAGCCTCTGGTTCCTCCGGTGCAGGAGAACCTCATGGAGCTGCTGCTCATGCTGGACGCGGCGCGTGGCGCGTCCGCCGCGCAGATCACCGCGGTGATCCCGCACTACGCCTACGCGCGTTCGGACAAGAAGGACCAGCCCCGCATCTCCATCGGCGGCCGGCTGGTGGCCGACCTGCTGGCCACCGCGGGCGCCAGCCGGGTGCTGACGATGGCGCTGCACGCGCCGCAGGTGCACGGCTTCTTCAACATCCCGGTCGACCACCTCAACGCCATCAACGAGCTCGCCACGCACTTCGCCGGGCGCGACCTGAGCAACACCGTCGTGGTGTCGCCCGACCTCGGCAACGCCAAGTCCGCCACGCAGTTCGCGCGGCTGCTCAACCTTCCGGTCGCCGCGGGCAGCAAGCAGCGGCTCAGCGACGAGCGCGTGGTGATCGACGCGATCGTCGGCGACGTCCAGGGCAAGAACGTCATCGTGCTGGACGACGAGATCGCCACCGCCGGGTCCATCGTCGAACTCCTCGACCGGCTGCGCGAGCAGCACGTGGGCCGCATCGCGCTCGCCTGTACGCACGGGCTGTTCACCGGCAAGGCCGTGCAACGGCTCGCGGTGCAGGACGACGTCGACGAGATCGTCACCACCAACACCGTCCCGCTCGCGCCGGACAACAACCTCCCTCACCTGGCCGTACGCTCGATCGCGCCGTTGTTCGCCGAGGCCATCCGCCGGATCCACCTCGGCGAGTCGGTGAGTAGTCTCTTCGACAGTCGCGCACTGGAGGTGTAGGTGACCGGGCGGGTGTTCCTCGCGGGGGGTGGCGGAGCCGAAGCCTCCAAGCCGCTGGACGAGCAGTTCGCGCACGCGATCGGCGCGGGCCCGCTGGCGTTCTGGCCGGTCGGGGCGGAGCCGGAACGGTTCGCCGGTGCCGAGGAGTGGCTGCGTGACGTCTACGAGCCGTTCGGCGTACGCGACATCTCGACCTGGACCGGTGACACCCCGCCGGCGTTCGCCGGCGTACGCGGCATCTACATCGGCGGCGGCAACACCTACCGCCTGCTCGCACTCGCGCAACGCTTCGGCCTGCTGGACCGGTTGCGGGAGTACGTCGCGGCCGGCGGGCTGGTCTTCGGGCACAGCGCGGGTGCGGCGCTGCTCGGCGCCGACATCAGCACGGTCGCGCACCTGGACCGCAACGACGACAAAGTGGTGGACACCTCCGGGGCCGATCTGGCCGCCGGACACGCGGTGTTCGTGCACCACGCCGACGGCGACCTGCCGCGCGAGGCGGTGTGGACCGCCACCTACCGCAGGCCGGTCCTCGCGCTGACCGCGCACGCCAACGCGATCGTGACCGGGAACGCCGTCACCGCGTTGGGGCCGGAGCCGGTTCTGCTGGTGTCACCGACGGGGCGCCGCAAACTCGCTCCCGGAAGCACCAGTTACGCCGGCAGCCCGGCGTGACGCCCCGCCGCCGGCGGGTGGCGGCCGTCATCGTCCGCGACGACTCCGTACTCATGGTGCGTGAACGCGGACTCGGGCCAACCGGCCGCCACGACGGCTAGGAGTACTGGACGCTCCCTGGTGGCGGTGTGAACCAGGGCGAGGACCCTGTCGCCGCGGTACGCCGCGAGGTGGCCGAGGAGGTCGGTCTGAGCTGCCTCGATGTTCGCTACCTCTACGACTTCCCGTACCCCTCCGGACAGACGTCTGCGTTCGCGGTGACCTGTGCGGAGGGCGAGCCCCGCCTCGGCGTCGACCACGACCTGCCGTGCGACTGCCCGCGGATGGTCGGGCTGGAGTGGGTCCCCCTGCCGGTGTGGTCGGGTGAGACCGGCGACCCGGGCGTGCCCACGCTGCTGATGGCGACGCCGCGTTCGGTCCTGTCGTAGCAGCGGCCGGCCGGTGAGCGGTCGCGGCTGCTGATCAGTCGCCGTCGCCACCACCGTGGGGGGCGGTGTACTGCTCGTCGCCCCAGGCGGCCCGCGAACCCGCGTCGCCGACCCGGACGATCTGCACCGTCGACGCCACCGCGAACCCGCAGGTGACCACGATCAGCGCGATGCTCACGAACCGGGTCCACGCCGGCGCGCCGACCGCGCGGCGTTCGGCGGTCATCGTGCCCGGACCCTCCGCGCGGGCGTTGCGCAGCCGGTAGGTGTCCAGAGCCACCAGCGCGGCGAGCGCGACGAGCAGCGGGAGAACCAGCCAGATCATCGCGTCGGCGAGTTCGGCGTGCTTCTCGATCGCGGCGCTGTGCTCCATCCGCGCCTCCAGGCCCTCGCCCGCCGACGTGGTCATCGGTACGAGGACGGTGGCGACCGCGGCCACGGCGACCGCGACCCAGCCGTACCGCCGGCGCAGGCGTGGGACGAGCGCGACGATCACCGCGACCAGCGCCGCGAGCGGCACCGCCACCACGGTGGCGTGGACGATCAGGACGTGGACGGGGAGTCCGTTCAGGAAGGTGGGCACGGACGAACCTCCTGGCAGTTGCCGCTGGTGTACCTCTCGTACCTCTCGCGCACCTGTGGTGCGCCGGGCCGGCCCGGGTGGCCGCATCTCAGCATGTCCACCCTGATTGGGAGATTTCTTGGAATCCGCCTCGTGGGCACCTGTGCGTTTCCTGGGAAACGCCGGAATTGTCCTGAGCGGGGCGGCCGGGAGACCGGGAGGCAGGCCCGGGCGTCAGGGCTCGACCGGGCCGGTGGGATCCCTCGGGTTCGTGGGGACCGCTGGGATCCCCGGTACGTACCGGGGGAAGGTGAGCCGGAACGCGGCGCCCCCGCCCGGAGCCGCCAGCGCCTCGACCTCGCCGTGGTGCCGGGCGACGATCTCGCCGACCAGCGCCAGCCCGATGCCGAACCTCCGCTGCCGCCCGTCCGCCGAACTGCCCCCGGCCGAGGAGAACCGGTCGAACATCCGTGGCGCCAGGCCCGGATCCAGTCCGGGACCGTCGTCGGCGACCTCCACCACGGCCTGCCGGTCGGTCGCGTGGACCGTCACGGTGACGGTCTGCTCCGCGTGCCGGACCGCGTTGTCGAGCACGGCCGTCAGTGCCCGGCGCAGCGCCACCGGCGCACCGCGTACGACCACCGGGTCGCCGCCGCCCTCGGCCCGCACGGTGACGCCCCGCGCGCCGGCCACCTCGGTGCCGGCCGCCACCACCCCGCCGGCCAGTACCCGCAGGTCGAGCTCCTCCGCTGCCCCCGCGGCGTGCGGGTCGGCGGCGAGCAGGAGGTCCTCGAGGACGGCGGCGAGGTTGTCGCTGTCGCGCACCAGGCTCTCGGCATCGGCCAGCGCGGCCTCGTGGTCGTGTCCGCGCTGCAGGTGCCGGCGCAGCAGTTGCGCCCGGGTGGTGAGCAGGGTGAGCGGCGTACGGAGTTCGTGGCTGGCGTCGGCGACGAACCTGCGCTGCAGGCTGAGGGCGTTGGCCAGCGGCTGGACCGCCCGTACGCCGAGCATGGCGCCCGCCCCGGCGGCCAGCACCAGCCCGAGCCCGCCGACCAGGAGCAGGGAGTACAGCAGGTGCCTGCGGTCGGCGTGCACCGGGCCGAGGTCGAGGACGCCCTGCACGATGGTGTCGCCGCGCCGCATGGTGAAGATCAGGTAGTCCGCGCCGCCGACCTCGCGTTCGTGGGTCTCCGCGACCCCGGTGCGGGCGGTCCGGGCGAGCGCCCGCGGGTCGGCCGCGCCCGCCGGCAGGCCCTCGGTGGCGTCCTGCCCGTGCGGGCCGCGCCTCACCAGCCAGACGTTCGCCGGGGCGTCGGCCACGTCGTCGTCCGCCCGGCTGACCGCGGCGGCCAGCATCGACCTGGTGCCCACCGTCTCGGCGTGCAGGACCACGGCGAGGGTCACGCCCACCAGTACGGTGACGATGGCGGCGACGATCAGGCCGGCCTGGATGCCGAGGCGTACCGCCGTACGCCGCAACATCGCCGACTCGGCGCCGGTCAGCCGCCGGTCCCGGTCCCTGCCCCACGCGGTCACGACGCCCCCTCGCCCAGCCGGTAGCCCCGGCCGCGGACCGTGGTGACGATCGCCCGGCCGAGCTTGCGGCGCAGGTAGTGGACGTAGGTGTCCACGACGACCTCGCCCACGGCGCCGGGGAAGACCCGGGCGAGGAGTTCGGTACGGCTGAACACGTGGCCCGGCCGGGACGCCAGGGTGGCCAGCAGGTCGCACTCGCGCTCGGACAGCTGGGCCCGGCCGACCTCGCGGGTGTCCAGGTTGAGCATCTCGTCCCCGACCGGCAGCAGCCGGGCCTGGTCGAGGTGGCGCCGGCGCAGCGCCCGGAGGCGAGCGAGCAACTCGGCCACGTCGAACGGCTTGGCCAGGTAGTCCTCGGCGCCCGCGTCCAGCCCCTCGACCCGGTCCGCGGGCGTGCCCAGCGCGGACAGGATCAGCGCGGGGGTCGCCACGCCGCTGCTGCGGAGCCGGACCAACAGGTCGAGGCCGTCGATGCCGGGCAGGCCGCGGTCCACGACGATCACGTCGTACTCCCGGCTGAGGGCCCGGTGCAGTCCGCGCTGGCCGTCCGGCGCGAGGTCGACGGCGTACCCCTCCTCGGTGAGGAGACCGGCCAGCATCGCGGCGAGCTCCTGGTCGTCCTCGACCAGGAGCAGCGGCGTGAGCGGGAGGGTGTCGCGGGGGCGCACCCGCCCATCTTGACCCCTCACCCTGTGTACATGCGTGAACGCGGCGGCTGAGCGGGTGCGGAGAGATCCCTCACGCCCGTCCGTCAGCGGCCGTCGGCGCCCGTCGGCGCCCGTCAGGGTCCGTCGTGCCCGTCGGGGTGCTCGGCGATCCTGGGGCCGGCGACGGTGGCCACGAACTGCAGATAGTCGTACGGCACCACCACGGCATCCGGCTCGCCGCGGTTGAACCGGTCCCACAGCTCGGCGAACTCCTCCTCGAACGACCGCGCGTCCTCCTCGCTCATCTGGTCCACCGCCAGCTTCACCGGCCCGAACCACTGCCGGTATCTCCGGAACTGCTCGGCGACCGAGCGTGCGGCCACGTCGACGCACCGAAGCTCCAGCCGTTGCTCGGTGAAGTCCGCGTAGGGGGCGAGGAGCTGGGCCAGCCCGTCGCGGGTGCCCCAGCGCAGCGGCGACGGAGCGTCGGCGGGCGGCGGCGCGTACTTCGCGACCAGGTGGAGCAGGCCGCCGAGCGCGCTGTCCGGGGTCCAGTTGGCCAGGCCGATCCGGCCGCCCGGGCGCAGCACCCGCAACGCCTCTGCCGCGGCCCGCCGCTGGTCGGCGACGAACATCAGCCCGAACGTCGACGTCACCACGTCGAACTCCCCGTCGGCGAACGGCAGCGCCGCGGCGTCCACCTCGACCGTCTCCAGCGGCAGCAGCTCGACGTCGGCGCGGAGCCGGGCGTGGTCGAGGAGTTCGGGTACGACGTCCACACAGGTCACCCGGGCGTCCCGGCGGGCGGCGGCGAGGGCGGTGTTGCCGGTGCCGCCGGCGATGTCGAGCACGCGTTCACCGGGGAGGACGTCCAGGGCCAGCACCAGGTCCTCGCTGACCGGGACCATCCGGTTGGCGATCCGCTGGAACTCACCCGCCGCCCAGGTCGTACGGGCGATCTCGGCCGGGGACGGCGACACGAACCCGGTGCTGCTGGTCCCGCTGGCAGCCTTGGTCACCCTGCCAGGGTGGCAGACCGGGCGCCGGTGGGACGCCGGATAAGCCGAATCTCAGTCGAACAGGTGGCGGTGGTCCTCGCTCCACCGGATCCGGTCCGCGATCTCGGTCAGGTGGCCTGCCGCGACCAGCTCGACCTGGCGTTCGTGCCCCTCCTCGGCCAGTTGCCTAACGAAATCCAGGCCGGCCCGCTGGATCGCGATCACCTCGTTCGCCAGCCCGGTGGTGTCGGACAGGCCGTACTCGGCGGCAAAGATCTCCAGCCGCCGGCGGCGGTCGGGCGGCCCGGGATAGCGGAGCCAGCGCACGCACTCCTCGTCGTCGCGAAACGGTGCGACGTATTCCAGCGCGTACGCCACGTCCTGCATGACCGGCCCCGGTCCGGCGTACTCCCAGTCCAGCAGGCCGACCGGCGTGACGTCGTTCCACACGATGTTCCACGGACCGAAGTCGTTGTGGCAGACGAGCTCGCCCGGCCCGCCGGTGCCGGTGCGGCCGCCGGACCACGCCGGCGGCTGCGCGGGCGACCAGTCGGCGACCGCCTGGTGGTAGTCGCGCAGCAGGCGCGCGGCGGCCCGCAGTCCCTGCTCGTCCACGACCTTCGCCCAGCCGGCCGGACCCGACTCGCCCGCGAGGTAGGTGACGACCTCTGTCGCGGGGGAGCCGGTGCCGGCGGCGGGGAGGACGTCCAGGACGCGCGGGGAGTACGGGAAGCCGACGGCGGCGAGGTGGTTCAGCAGTGCGTGGACCGCGGGGGTCCAGGGCTGGACGGGACGGTGCACCGTGCCGCCCACCCGGACGACGGGCCGGTCGGCACGGTCCTGCAGCACCTCGGTGTCCGGGACCTGCTCGTACTGATCCGGCATGGCGTCCGTCCTCCCGGCGTCGACCGGCGCCGGCGATCTGCGGTCCACCGGGCGCGAGCCGATTCTGCCCTGCCGGGGCTCATAACTCGATCAGCTTTTCGGGGTTCGGCACGGGGCGGAATGGCGAGACTCCCGGCGTACGACCCGTTTAGGGTCGATGACATGCAGACGATCGAGCTGGTGCCGGGCCTGCACATGTTCCCCTTCGAGGTCGGTCAGGTCTATCTGTGGGCGGACGACGACGGGCTCACCCTGATCGACACCGGCGTGGCGGGATCGGCGCCGACCATCGAGGACGGCGTGCACCGGCTCGGCCACGACCGGCGCGACATCAAGAACATCGTTCTCACCCACTTCCACGAGGACCACGTGGGCTCGGCGGCGGAGATCGCGCACTGGAACGGCGCGACCGTGATGGCGCACCAGCTGGACGCGCCGGTCGTCCGGGGTGAGCAGGCGGGTCCGGCGCCGGTGATCACCGACGAGGAACGCCCTTACTACGAACGCGTCGTGCCGAACGTCCCCGCGGCTCGGCCGGTGCGGGTCGACCGGGAGCTCGTCGACGGCGACCGCGTCGACATCGGTGGGGGCGCCGTGGTGATCGGGATGCCCGGGCACACCGACGGCAGCATCGCCCTGCATCTGCCGCGGCACCGGGTGCTGTTCACCGGCGACGCGGTCGCGAGCATCCAGGACGTGCCGATTCTGGGCGTGTTCAACGTCGACCGGGCACAGGCCGTCGCCTCGTTCCAGCGGGTCGTCCAACTGGACGTCGACGTGGCGTGTTTCGGCCACGGCGCCCCGGTGGTGGGCGACGCCACGCTGTTGCTGCGCGCGGCTGCGGGCGTCGTGTCCGCCTGACCCCGGCCCGGGACCTGGCCCGGGACCGGCCCGGGCCAGGTCTGGCCCACCTGTTCGCACGGCGGCGCCCCGCGCCGGCAGCGGGTAGCGTTTCCGACGGTGTGCTTGGTGAGAATGTTCTCCGGCGGTGCGGCGAAAGGGCGAACACATGGTGCGCAAGGCGGTCATCCCGGTCGCGGGGCTGGGAACCCGGCTGTTGCCGTTGACGAAGGCGCTGCCGAAGGAGATGCTGCCGATCCTCGACAAACCCGTTCTGCAGCACACGATCGAGGAGCTCGTCGCCTCGGGCATCGACGACATCATCATCGTCACCTCCGCCCGCAAGGCGTTGATCCAGCAGCACTTCGCGCCGGACGAGGACCTCGACATGCGGTTGCGCGCCGACGGCAAGGACGACCTCGCCGAGGCGCTGGAGGAGCTCGCGTCGCTGGCCCGGATCACGTTCCTCTACCAGCACGGCCCCTACGGCAACGGCACACCGGTGCTGAACGCCGCCCGCATCGTCGGTGACGAGCCCTTCATGGTGTTGTGGGCCGACGACGTGTTCACCTCCGCCGTGCCCCGCGCGCAGCAGTTGGTCGCGGCGTACGAACGCACCCGAGCGCCCGTGCTCGGGTTGATGCCGATGGAGCCGAGTGAGTCCCAGCGCTACGGCGTTCCGGTGGTGGAGGACGACCTGGGTGCGGGGCTGCTGCGCATCTCCGGCATCATCGAGAAACCCTCGCCGGACGCGGCGCCGTCGGCGTTCGCCTCGATCGGCGGGTACGTCGTGACGCCGGGCATCGTGGACGAGCTCGAGCGCCAGCTCAACCGCCACCGGCACAACCCCGACGGCGAGGTCTACCTCTCCCACGCCATCCACGAGCACGCCCGCGAGTACCCCGTCTTCGGTCAGGTCATCGACGGCACCTGGTGGGACACCGGCAACCCGCTCGGCTACCTGCGGGCGCAGTTCGCGGCGGCGCTCGCGCATCCCGACTACGGCCCGGAGCTTCGCAAGCTGGCCGGCGGATCGCAGTAGACTGCGGGGCGAAACACCTTTGACAGGTCCGGCGCGGTGGACGAGCCTGACCGCGTGAAAGAGCCGAGCGAGCCGACGGTCGAGGACCTTCCCGAGCACGTACGCCGCAACCGGCAGTTGTGGGACGCCCGGCACAGCGAGTGGTACGGCGCGAAGGCACGCGAGCAGTGGGCCGCCGAACCACACTGGGGCCTCTGGCGGATTCCGCAACGGGACCTGCCGGTTTTGCCGGACGACCTTGCCGGCAAGGACCTGATCGAGCTGGGATGCGGCACCGCCTACGTCAGTGCGTGGGCGGCTTGGGCCGGCGCGCGTCCCGTCGGCGTGGACAACTCCGAACGCCAGTTGGCGACCGCCAGGGCGATGCAGCGGGAGTTCGGGTGTGAGTTCCCGCTGATCCACGGGAACGCCGAGAAGGTCGACCTTCCCGACGCGAGTTTCGACGTGGCCATCAGCGAGCACGGCGCGATCGGCTGGTGCGATCCGTACCTCTGGATCCCGGAGGCGGCCCGGCTGCTGCGCCCCGGCGGCGAACTCGTCTTCGTCCGCAACTCCACCCTGCTCACCCTCTGCGTACCCGACGAGGGTCCGGCCGGTCCTACCCTGCTGCGCCCGCAGTTCGGCCTGTGCCGGTTGGAGGACGAGTCCGAGGGGGCCGACGGCGCCAGCGGTGGTGGTGGTGGTGTCAACTTCCACTTGGCACACGGGCCGATGGTGCGACTGCTCAGGGAGTCCGGCTTCGTGCTGGAGGACCTGATCGAGGTGCAGGCGCCCGAGAACGCCACAACAGACTACGACTACGTCGACCACGAGTGGGCGCGGAAGTGGCCGAGCGCAGAGGTGTGGAAGGCCCGCCGCGTCGGAACCTGAGCCCCGTCAGGCGAATCAGCCGGAGGAGTCGAAGGTGAGGCTGGCAGCCGCGGACGCCCGTGGGCGCCCGCGGCCGGCAGCTACCACCAAACTCGCCTGCCGCCGACTGGCTTGCCGATCCGGCCGAGGATCAAGAAGATGACCCCGACCACCAGCAGGATGATCCCGATGGTCCACAAGATCGAGATCTTGAGGATCGCGCCGAGGATCAGCAGGATGACGCCGAGAACGATCACGGCATCCCCCTTCCCTCACAGGACCGGGCATCCAGCCAGCTCCCTGACCGGGTGCCGCGATTAGATACGACCATTGTCCTCAGTTCTCGCCGACCGTGCGAGCATCACGCGAGTTCTGCCGGACATTGCGTCCAGACCGATACCAACCTTTCGGGGCACAGGTGCCCAACTCGCGCGTGTCGGCCGGTGGGCACGGCCGGAACGTAACCACGTCCGTGGGCACCAACCGGGCGGAGGCCGGAGGTCGTAGGACGAACCCCGACCAACGACCGATGGCCGGCCGGGCGCCTGAGCTGCCAGGCTCTCCGGCAGGCGGGACCGGGCGGTCCCGCGTCGCCACGAAACAAGGAGTTCGGCATGGATGTCGCGAGCGCGCTCGCCCGGATCGAGGACAGCCTGGTCGACGTTCCGGCAGGTGAGGTGGTGATCGGGTCCGACCTCGGCACCGTGCGGGCCGAGCTCGCCGCGTCCGACCTCGCCGGCGTGGAACCGGCCTGGCTGCTGAAGGAGGTGCCGCGCCGGACGGTAAAAGTGCCGGCGTTCCGCGTCATGCGGACCCTGCTGACGGTCGCGCAGGTACGCGCGCTCGCGCCGGAGACCTCGATCGTGCCCGTGCTCGACGCCGGACCGGACCACCCGGCGACGGTGGGGGCCGAGCAGACGTTCGCGTTGTGCGAGGCGCTGGCTGCGCTTCTCGGTGCCGCGGTGCGACTGCCGACCGAGGAGGAGTGGGTACGCGCCGCCCGTGGCGACGACCTGCGTACGTATCCGTGGGGCGACGACTGGGCGCCGGACCGCGCCAACCTGGTGTACGCCGGCAAGGGAAACACCAGCCCGGTCGGGGAGTTCCCGGCCGGCGCGAGTGCGTTCGGGCTGCTGGACATGGCGGGCAACGCCGACGAGTTGACGAGCACGCTGTACGCGCCGTTCCCGGGCGCGCCCGCCGAGGTTCCGGAGCGGGAGGACTGGGCCTTCTCGCCGTACGTCACCAAGGGCGGGAGCTACCTGCACGCGCGCGACCTGGCCCGCTGCGACCGCCGGCACGGCATCTACGCCAAGGCGAGCCGCTGGGCATCAGGCTGGTGGTCGGCTGAGCACGGAACCTGTCGGTGGCCAGGGCTAACGTCGGCGCATGCGCTTCGCGATCTCGATACCGCAGTATCACCCCGACGGCAGCTTCGACCCGGGCGCGTTCCGTGCCTACCTGACCCGGGCCGAGGAGCTCGGGTTCGACAGCGCCTGGACGCAGGAGCAGGTGCTGGGCACGATGCCGCATCTGGCTCCGATCGAGACCATGACGTACGCCGCGGCCTGCACCGAGCGGCTACGGCTGGGGTGCGCGGTGCTGGTCAGTTCGCTGCACAGCCCGGTCCACCTGGCCAAGAGCATCGGCACCCTCGACCAGCTCAGCCGGGGACGGATCGACGTCGGGCTCGGGATCGGCGGCCGGCAGCGTGCGGTCGCGGCGTTCGGTGTCGATCCCGACACGCTGAACACCCGGTTCACCGAGGGGCTGGAGGTGATGAGGGCGTGCTGGACGCAGCCGCGGGTCACCTTCGCCGGCAGGTTCTGGCAGCTGGAGGATGCCGCGATGGAGCCGAAGCCGTTCCAGAAGCCGCATCCGCCGGTCTGGTTCGGCGGCAGTCATCCCAACGCGCTGCGCCGGGCGGTCCGGCTGGCCGACGCGTTCATGGGCGCGGGGTCGACCACGACCGAGCAGTTCGCCGGCCAGGTGAAGGTGCTGCGGTCCGAGCTCGCCGAGGCCGGCCGGGACGAGCAGGACCTTCCGATCGCCAAGCGCGTCTACATCGCCGTCGACGACGACCTCGAGCGTGGCCGTGCCCGGATCGGTGCGGCGCTGGACCAGCTCTACGGCTACTTCGGTCTGAGCGGGCTGACGGCGCTCGCCGTCTACGGTCCGCCGGAGGAGTGCGTGCGCGGACTGCGGGCGGTGGCCGACGCGGGCGCCGCGACGATCCTGCTCAACCCGATGTACGACGACGCCGAGCAGATGGAACGCCTGGCCGCCGAGGTGATCCCCGCTTTGACGTAGGCCGTGATCTCCGGCCGTGACCGGGCCGGGATCCCGAGCCGGACCCAGCCGGGATCAGCTCGCCGGGGCTCCGTCGGCGAGGGCGGCGAACCTGTCCAGGATGCTCGGCCACTCGGTGAACTTCGAGCGTTCGGCCACGTTGCCGGCGTTCCACCCGCCGTGCTCGAAGCGCATCCGGCAGCCGTTCTCGTGCGGGCTGAACTCCACGGTGATCTCGCTGGGCCGGCCGGACGGCTGCGCCAGGGTCGACGAGTACGCCAGCCGGTGACCCGGCTCCCACACCGTCACCCGGCCCCAGTCGTACTCCTCGCCATCGCGGTGCGACTCGAAGATCCGGCCGCCCACGTGGGGTTCCATCGTCACCGCGGACAGCGTCTCCGCGTTCGCCGTGTAGCTCGGGTGCCACCACGCGGCGATGTCGCCGGTGTAGACCTCGAAGGCGCGTTCGGGCCCGCACCGCAGGACGTACTCGTGCACGATCGGATCGGGTTTCATGCGGGAAGTATCGCCGAGAGGTTGTTTCCCCGAACAACTTTGTTCCCGGCCAGGTTGTTTCCCCTGACCGTAGGCCCGCGGAAGTCGGGGCGATCTGCCCCGCCACTGTGTTCCTTCGAGGAGCAAGGCTCGCGGCATGCGGTGGTTCAGGTCGAGGGCCACGAAGGATGCCGACGCGCCGGCACCGACGGAGCCGCCGGCACCCTCGACCGACGCGGCTCGTTCGAGGCACGTCGGACGGACGGCGCCGGGTACGGGTGCGTCGGCTCCTGACGACCAGAGCGGTCGGTCCCACCGCGCACCCGGGCAACCACGGCAGGTGCCGGGCCGGACCGTTCCGGGGCGCCGCCGACCAGGTGAACCCCGGCAGGTCGCCGAACCCGCCAGGCCCGAACCCGCCAAACCCGAGCCCGCCAAACCCGAGCCCGCCAAACCCGAGCCCGCCAAACCCGAGCCCGCCAAACCCGAGCCCGCCAAACCCGAGCCCGCCAAACCCGAGCCCGCCAAACCCGAGCCCGCCAAACCCGAGCCCGCCAAACCCGAGCCCGCCAAACCCGAGCCCGCCAAACCCGAGCCCGCCCAGGGTGAACGCGCCCGGGAAGAACGCGCCCAGGGCCGTACCGGCGAAAGCCCCGCCGCACGACTGGCCGGCGGCTTTCGCGGACTGCGCTGGTCGCGACGCGCCATCCTGGCCGGCCTGGCCGCGGCGGTGCTGTTGCTCGGAGCCGTCATCGGAGGCGTGACGGCGGTGGTGGTCGGCGGCGGCGGAGGCCAGGGGGGCGAACGTCGCCGGGACGAGCTACAACCCGCGGATCCCCGGCAGTGGGAGCGCGCGGAACATCATCCCGCAGATCATCGCCCAGGTCCGGCGCAGCGTCGTCGAGGTGGACACGGTCGCGGTCGGTGGGCGGACCACCGGGTCGGGGCTGGTCCTCAACCGGAGGGGCATCATCCTCACCAACTTCCACGTCATCTCCCCGGCGTCGCCGGCCGGCCGGATCGTGGTGAAGTTCTCCAACAGCCTGACGGGTCGCAGGTGGGGGCAGGTGAGGAGCCGACCGCCTGTCAACCTGTCCTTGCGTGTCAACCTGTCCTTGCTGTCAATCTGTTCTTGACGGTGCCCCGGCGCCACCGCGCAGCAGGTGCAGCGCCAGCCACCCGATCCAGCCCAGACCCACCACCAGCGTGAGCCGCTGGAAGAGTCCGCCGACGGGTGCGAGCGCGGTCTGCTGGGAGAACCCCGCACTGGAGAGGAAGAACAGGACCCAGAACACCACCGCCGTCGCCACCGAGTACACCGCCAGGCCCCGGCGGCCGGCGCGGGCGAACCGGTAGCCGGCCACGCAGCAGGCCAACGGCAGGCCGAGGAAGACCAGCGCCGAGAACGAGTCATGCAGGTTTCCGGTGATCGTCTGCGGGGCCGGCACCGCAGTGCCGGGCGGGTAGTCGCCCACCGGGTCGGTGGCGAAGATGCCGGCGCCGAGCAGGCCCACCGCGACCGCGCCGAGCAGCAGCGGTACCCAGATTCCCGCGGCGTACGCGCGTCGCAACGCCGGCCGGGACCCGACTGCGAAGGCGAGCAGGAGAAGGCCGGTGAGCAGGAAGTTCGCCCGCTGGGTCCAGCCGTACTCCCCGAGCGCCAGCGAGCTCACCGGGTGTCGCAGCGCGCTGTAACCGGGACGGGTCGCCCCCTCGACGAGGAACGCGACGACGAACACGATCGGTCCGGCGACGCCGCACGCGAGCAGGGCGCGTTCACGACCGGATGCGGACCGCGCCGGCTTCGGGTGCAGCCTCGGTTGTGCCTGGGCCATGCGGCCCATTGTCACCGAACTCCGCGCCGGCGCGGGAAGTTCAGCAGGATTGCCACGTCCGATGCGCGTGTACGCCGACCCGGTCCGGGCTCGACAGCTTCCACAACCAGCCGATCGGGCGCAGCGCGAGCCGCGCTGCCACCCGCTGGGAGGAGAGGTTGTCCGCCGACGTGCTGTAGAACGGCAGCCGGCCCGTACCCCGGATCAGCCGTGCCCAGTGCGCGGTGACCGTGCCGGCAAGTCCGCGGCCCCGTACGTCCGGGTGCGTCCAGACCCCGGCCTCGGCGCCCCGGGAGTCCGCGACCGGGGTGTGCGCGACGGCGAGGACGCGGGTGTCGTGGGTGGCCACCGCCCACGGGCCGAGCCGCCCGGCGAGCAGGTCGGCCCATTCCTCGCCGGTCCAGGTGTCGGGGTTCGCGGCGCGCAGGGCGTCCCTGGCCGCTGCCTCGTCGTCGGACCGCACGATCCGTACGCTCGCCTCGTCGTACGTACGTCCGTCGATGGGCGTCGTCGCCGCGCGTGGAACCAGGTAACTGGGTCCGGACGAGACCACCACGGGCCCGAGCGCGCCGACGATGCGCCGCCGGCAGTACGCGAGAAACTCCGGCGGCCGCCTGGGCTCGGCAGGCTCGCGCACGCCCTCGACCGCGGAGTCCAGCGTCTTGGCCAGGTCGTCGGCAACGTCGTCGGGCACCTCGTCGCCGACCGCCAGCACCTGGCCGTCGCCGGCGACGCCGAAGACCACATGGTGTGCCTGCCGCAGCCGTCCCCGGGCGTCGCGGTCCCAGAGGACGTCCACTTCCGCGGCGAGCAGGTCGACGGATCGGGTAGCCGGCATGGAGGCAGACCCTACCGACGGTGGTGCGGACTCCGACAGTGCTTTCCGTCCGGATGGACAGTCGCGGAGAAGGTGGGTGCCGAACCGGTCGATGACAGTGCGATCGGCACTGGAGTACAGGGCCGATAGCCGGGCCGGTCGGATCCGGCCGCGGCGACGATGAAGGAAAGCCGGTTGCGCTGCGCGGTGGGAATTCTCCGAGCTGTTCGCGGAAGGGGGACAGCGATGTCGACCCGGCCTGTGCCGTCAGGTGCGGCAGTTCGCGGCGGTGTTCGCTGGACGGCTGCGCTCGCGGTTCTCCTTGTGGTCCTGGGTGCCTGCGGAGGTCAGCCACAGGCGGAGAAGTCGCCCGGCGCGTCCCCGATCAAGCTGTCCGTACCCTCTCCTGCCGTCCCGAGCCCGGGACCGGCGGTGATCACGTCCCGTCGCGTAGCCGGCAGTAACACGGTGATCGCCGACTCCCGGGGGATGACGGTGTACTTCCTCAGCGCCCGCGGCGGGCACAAGGCGCCTACGTGCACCGGCCGCTGCAGCGCCATCTGGCACCCGGTGCTGGTGCAGCAGGGCGATGTCGCCCCCACCGTTCCCGGGACGTCGCTGAAGGCCGGTGTGCTGCCCTGGCCGGGAGGGCACGGTCAACTCGCGCTGAGCGGCCGCCGGCTCTACACGTTCACGGGGGACAGCGTTCCGGGCGACGTCAAGGGCGAGGGCTTCATCACCAACCAGGGCGGTACGACGCTCACCTGGCATGTCGTCGTACTGCCCGGAATTCCGCCGCCGCGCACCTTCCCGCTCAACCCGAGCCCGTCGCCCACGCGGTAGGCCAGGACACCGGGCGGCGGCCTTCCCTCCGTGGCCTGCGGCTAGGTCGTGCCGTCGCCGGAGTCTCGGGACAGGAGCTGTTCGAGGTGGTCGAAGCGCGCGTGCAGGGCATGCAGCTCACGTGCGGCCGCGGCCGTCCCTTCCCGCTCGGCGTGTTCGACGGCCTGTGCCACCTGGTGAGCGCGGCGTGAGGCGCTGCCGACGAACCAGGTGGCCAGCGATGCCGTCACGATGCTGAACGCCGCGATCCCGACGATCATCACCACGGTCGCGATGATCCGTCCGGCCAGGGTGACCGGATACAGGTCGCCGTACCCGACGGTCGTCGCGGTCTCGATCGACCACCACAACGCGAGCGGGAACGAGGTGATGTTCGCGCGCGGATTCGACGACTCGGCCGGGACGATGATCGCAGAGCCGAGCAGCAGCACCGCGACGACTCCCACGACCGCCCACACGGACGCCTTCACGTGGATGTGCTGCCAGCGTTCACTGCCCACCAGGCGGCGCAGGAGGTACAGAGGCGAGACGGGCATGGGTCGAACCTAACTCTCACCGCCTCCTCCGATCGCCGGACACACCCTCCCGGCGAAGACCTCCTGGCCCGGGCATGGCCGGCTGCCGACCCTCGTCAAGATCGTGTTGACAGGGTGCAGACGACGTCGCCTCCGGACGGGGTGTCCTGGGAGAGTATGTCGAAGCCCGCATGGATGAGCTCCGCGCGAAATGCCTCCGGCCGCAGGTGGCGGCGGTGCGGGCGGTACCACCTGTCGTCGATCCGCACGGCGCCCACGACCTCGGCGGGCACCTCCTCGTGGCAGACTCCGGTGGCCTCGTCGTATCGGCTGCCCTCGTAGTCGCGTTCCGGTTCGTACATCGCCGTCGAGATCAGATAGTGGCCGCCGGGTGCGAGCCGGGCGCGCACCGCGGCGAACAGGTCGGCCCGGTCCGCGTCGGTGACGATGGACTGAAGGCAGAAGCTGTCCACCACGAGGTCATACCGCCTGGTTGCGGGTACGTGCGCCAGCGCACACATGTCCTGGACGTCGAACGTGATGTCAAGGCCGCGTTGCCGGGCGAACTCGCGGGCCAGTGCGATCGCCCGCGGGATCAGGTCGACGGCCCGCACCCGGAAGCCGAGCGAGGCGAGGAAGCAGGCGGCCGGTCCGGTGCCGCAGCCGTACTCGAGCACGTCCACCTCGTCCGGTGCGGGCAGGTCGAGCCGGGCCAGGGTGCGTTCGAGGAAGCGCCGGTTCGGGAACTCCTCGTAGCGGTTAGGGCGACCGTCCTCGAAGAGGTCGTCCCACTTGGTGAGGCCACGCTGCGCGATCTGCTCGTACGCGGCCTCGTGTTCAGCGTGGTAGTACGTCATCTCGGACCTCTGTGGCTGGCGGCGTTCTCGACGACCGTATCTGGCGGTCGGTGCCCAGTCTTGCGTGCGGAACGGCCGTGAGCACAGCGATTTTCAGCCCGTACGTCCGCCCCGGAACGACCCGGAAACCTGTTGTGGACAGGTCGTCCCGGTGGCACCGTCAGCGCATGTCGGACACGAAGGATCTGGGCACCGAGGAGCAACTGCGACGGGCACTCACGGTGGAGCGCTACCCGCGTTCGTCCACCTACGACCAGCACTGGGTGGTCGACAACCTGATGGGGCCGCATCCGCTGTGGGCGGCGGAGGCGCTGACCCAGGTGATGCCGCTACGCCCCGGCATGCGTGTGCTGGACCTGGGCTGTGGAACGGCGCTCACCTCGATCTTCCTGGCGCGCGAGTTCGACGTCCGGGTGTGGGCGGTGGACCTGTGGGTCGAGCCGACGGAGAACTGGGAACGCATCCAGCAGGCCGGCCTGGCCGACCGTGTGCACCCGATCCACGCCGACGCGCACGCCCTGCCGTTCGCGGACGGCTTCTTCGACGCGATCGTCAGCCTGGACGCCTTTCACTACTTCGGGACCGACGCTCTGTACCTTCCGTACTGCGTGGAGTTCCTGCGGTCTGGTGGCTCGATCGGCTTCGTCGCGCCGGGCCTTCGCCGCGAACCGGACCAGGGCGAGGGGCAGGGTCCGGTTCCGGAGCTGCCGGCGTACCTCGCCGAACGCTGGGGCCCCGACATGTGCACCTGGCTGGGTCCGGCCTGGTGGCGCCGGCACTGGGAGCGGACCGGGCTGGTCGAGGTCGATGTCGCCGACATGGTGCCCGGTGGCTGGGAGGACTGGCTGCGCTGGCTGGATGCCTGCGACCTGGTGGGGCGAGGGCACGAGCCGGACGCGAGGATGCTGCGCGCCGACGGCGGCGACCTGCTCGGCTTCACCCGCGTCGTGGCCCACCGCACGCGGTAGGAGTCCGGCGGGTTCATGGGCGGAGAACGCGCTGTTGCGGGTCCACCCATTCCGGGGGTACGTATTCGGGGTGGCCGTGTGCGCCCATGCGGACTTGCCAGCCTTTGTGGTGGACGGTGACGTGGTGGAAGCGGCACAACAGCACGCCGTTGTTCAGGTCGGTCGGTCCGCCGTGGTCCCAGGCGGTCATGTGATGGGTGATGCAGCGCGGTTCGGGGATCTGGCAGCCGGGGAAGTGGCAGTGGCTCCCGTCGCGGATGGCCAGCGCACGCCGCTGGTGTTCCCTGAAGAACCGGTCGGAGCGGCCGAGGTCGAGCACCTGCCCGTCTCCTGCGAGGACGACGGGGATGAGGTCGGCCTCGCACGCCAGCCGGCGGACGGTGGCGGCGGAGATGGGTTTGCCGTCGGTGCCGAGGTAGCGGGCTGATCCGCCGCCTCCGCACTTGGGGCACCCGTCGTGCGGGTCGATGGCGTCCTTCAGCCCCACCGCACCCTGGTCGGGTTCGGCGTCACGCCCCGGAACCTGCCCGGTATGCGGATCGGGTTCGGTTCCCGAACCCGTTGCGGTACGGGGTTCTGGTTCGGGGTCGGTGTTCGGTTGTGGGTGGTGCGGTTGATCCGGTGTTCGCGGTGGTGGTATCCCGTCGGTGGGTGAGCCGGTACCCGATGGTGGCCTTTTCCCCATACCTGGCTGGGTTTCCCGGGCTCGTTCCTGGCCTGCTGCTTCCTCCGGTGTCGGTTCCCCGTCCGTACGGGCCTGTCTGGCGTTCTTGGCGTTCCGGGTGTTGCCGGTGTCCTTGGTGGTGCCGTACTTGGGGTCGGTGCAGGGACAGGTGCAGGGCCGGGGGCGTACAGGGGTGGCGGTGTTGTCGATGAACCCGGCCCCCACGCCGGTCAGGAGGGTGTCGATCGGGATGGTGACGGTGACCTGGGGTGGTCTGCCGCCGCTGGTCGGGGCGGCACCAGCGAGCCGGGGGATGAGTTCGGCGAACGCGTCTCCTCGTCGCTGGTCGATCGGGCGGGTGTCGGGCTCGGCACCTTTCACCGGCACCGCCAACGGTTCGATGATCTTGCGGAACAGTTCCATCTCCCACGACGGCAGAGTGATGCGCACCGTCTCCGACTGCGGGATGCCGTTGGGCAGGTAGCGAAGGGACCGTTTCTGTTCGGCCTTGCGGTCCTTCTTCGCCAGTTCTTCCCCCTCCAGCCGTTCGGCCTCTTCGGGGGCGATGCGTTCCAGCAGCGACTCGCCCATTCCGCGGAGTTCGTCGGGGTTGGCGAAGGCGGCCTTCTCGATCAGGAACTCCTCCGCCCGGTGCCGCTCATCGGCCCCGACATATTCGGGGAGCTTCTTGATCGCCTCGGCGATCACCTTCGCCTGCTGGGCCGACACCGCCCCCGCGGCCATCGCCTCCAACGTCAGCCGCGCCACCTTGCCCAGGTCACGGGCCAGCCCCACGACCGCGGACGCCTCCCGCTGCGCGAGCCGCTGCGCCGTGCGCAGGTAGACGGTGGCGTTGGGGGAGCCGGTCAGCCTGCCGATGTCACAGGCCTCCGCCAGAGCCACCAGGTCCAGCTCCAGGGCCTCCAGGCGGGCCTTCTTCGCCCGCGCCGCAGCGATCACCGCCCCGATGTCCTCGGGCTTCAGGCCACCCTTCGGGGCCACCCACGCCTCGTCCAGCGGAGCGTCGACCCGGTCGAGCGCAGCCAGGATCCGGCCGACGGCATCACCACCGGTCCAGGCACCCCACTCGCTCGAAGACATGACCCTCTCCTCAGGTTTGTGTGGGGAGGTTGAGGGTGATTCCGCCGAGGCAGAGGTAGATCATGGCGGTGAGGGAGTCTGGTCCTGGGTGTCCGTAGCCGCGGCGTTGGATGACGCGGATTTTGCTGTTGATGCCTTCTGCTCGTGAGTTGGACAGGCCGAGTTCGACGGCTGCGATGGTTTGTTGGAAGTACTTCTTCAGGCGGGTGGCCAGTTGGCGCATCGCGGGGATGGTGGATCGGAACGCGCGGGTGATCCACCTTCGAAGGTAGCGGCGGGCCTGTTCGGGTGGGATGCGGTAGAGGTCTCGTAGTTGTTCTTTGAGGGTCCAGGCGCGGAAGAGCTGGTAGTTGTGGCGGCGCAGGGCGTTGATGAGGGCGCGGCGGTCGTCGGTGAGGTTTTCAGCGCCTGAGCGCAGCGCTGTCTTCAGCCGTCGCCACGCCCTGGCCGGGGCGTTGACCTGTGCGACGGTGTGCTGCTTGGCCGGGCTGGCCGGGGCGGCCGGGCTGGCCGGGTTGGCCGGGGCGGCTGGCAGTGGTGGGACGGCGGGGTTGGCCTGGCGGGCTCTGTCGAGGGCTTCGTTGGCCCACTTGATGACGTGGAAGGGGTCCAGGCACACCGCGGCCTGTGGCGCCTTCTGTGCGGCGACGGGCATGTAGATCGGGGAGCCGTCCATGGTGATCGCGGTCAGCTGTTTGCTGCGGTCAGGGCCCAGGGCGGTGAAGAAGCCCTCGAACGCCTTGCGGGTGCGGTCCTTGGTCACCCAGACCACCCGGCCGGTGTCGTGGTCGCAGACGATGGTCAGGTAGTGGTGGCCGCGTTTGTAGGAGATCTCGTCCACCCCGATCCGATACAGCCCGTCCAGCCGGTCGGTGGGCAGATGGTCGGCCACCAGCATTCTCACCGCCCGGTCCACCGCCTCCCACGAGCACCGCAGCAGCCGGGCCACGCTCGTCTTGTCCATGCGCTGGGCCAGCCAGCCGATCACGTCCTGGAAGTCGCGGGTGTGCCGGGCGTTGCGCCGCGCCCAGGGCACGGTCTCGGTGCGGATTCCACACGCCGGGCAGGCGATCCGGGCGATGTCGGCGGCCAGCCACACCTTGGTGGCCCCGAAGTCCAGGTGGCGCCAGCGGCGGCGGGATATGTCATAGCGGGCCCGGGTGGAGAACCCGCACTCACACCGGTAGCGGCGGCCACGCCGGCGGCGAAGGCCAAGAACGAGGCCGTCGGTGGTGAAGTCCACCGAGCACACCGATGCCCCGGACAAACCCAGAATGCGGTTGAATACCGTGGTGACGCGCACGTGCGTTGCTCCAGACGGTTAAGGATTCGACACCCAGAACCTAAGGGCAACCACGTGCGCGTCTTCTCATGCCCCGCCCCGCGCCACACACCCCAACCCAGCCACACCAACCCCCTCCCGGCCCTGGTTACGAACCCACACCAAGCCGAGGAGAGGGAGACATGATCGAATCGTATCTGGCGCCACCGACAGAGATCGCATTGTCCACAAGGTGTTCGACCCATACTTGTTGCTGGCTAGCACGTTGGAGCCGCACGTCCGGAGAGCTCATCGCGGAGCGAGGTCGAGGACCGTGGGGTGACCGCTCGTAGTCGTCCACGCGGGGTGGGTGAACACCCGGTGAGCCCCGGCGGCGAGTGCGCGGGCCGGTGACGTACGCACCAGTAGAGTGCGGGGCGCCACGGCACCCCGGTCGCGGCGCAGAACGAGGGGACGCATGATGTCTCGGTACGGACGCATCCTGATCAAACTCAGCGGCCAGGCCGTGGCGGGCACGCTCAGCTCCGGGTTCAGTGCGGACGCACTCGACCACCTCGCACGGGAGGTCCTGCGCGCACGTGACCTCGGCCTGCAGGTCGCGATCGTCGTCGGCGGCGGCAACGTCTTTCGCGGGAGCTCGGCCGACGAGTGGGGCATCGACCGCGTGGAGGCCGACAGCATCGGCATGCTGAGCACGCTGATCAACGCGATTCTCCTACGGGGCAAGATCAGTGCTCTGAGCGACCACGACGTACGCGTGATGACCGCGATCCCGATCAACTCCGTCGCCGAGCCGTACATCCGGCTTCGCGCGCTCAACCACCTGGCCAAGGGCAAGATCGTCGTCCTCGCCTGCGGCATCGGCCAGCCCTACGTCACCACCGACTACCCGTCCGTCCAGCGCGCCGCCGAGATCGACGCGGACGCGATCCTGGTGGCCAAGCACGGTGCCGACGGGGTGTACGAGAGCGACCCGAACGTCAACAAGGACGCCCGCCGCTACCGTTCGATCAGCTACGACCGGGTGCTGGCACAGGGCCTGCGGGTGATGGACCAGGCCGCCTTCATCCTCGCCCGCGACCAGAAGCTTCCCCTGCACGTGTTCGACATCGACCGGGCCGGCGTGATGGCCGGGATCTGCCAGGGCGAGGAGCACGGCACCTACATCGCCGGTGACGTCGAAACCGAATGGGCGTAGGCGCTTCGGCGTGAGACGCCAGGCTCAGCCGGCGGTGACAGCGACACCCTTCGTGCGACGCGAGAACCTCTTGCTGGCTTGGTGGTTGAACATTCCATCCCCTTGGTGTGCGACGTGATGTGTGCTCGTACCTGGCCCACCTGGCGCCGGGAGGAGTCCCGCGACGGCTCAGAGCTTCGTGCCCCCAGGCACGGCTCCGGTGGTGTTCCGTCGCCGCAGTACGACCAGGCGCAGGAAGCCGCCCGGTTCGTCCTCCCGTACCGACTCGAGCTCGAACGCCGGCGAGTCGGCGAACTCCTCCCGCAGCGACTCCGGCGTGAACCAGTGCACGTAACCTCTGTCCCCACAGAACGTGTCCAGCGGTTCGAGCGACCGGAACCTCGCCGCCGCCCGCCGGTGCAGGGCGTCGGAAGCCAGCACGTCGTCGGCTTCCTGCTCACTGGGTACGACATAGCTGACGAGCAGTAGTGGCGCGCGTGGCCGAAGGACCCGCCCCACCTCGTCAAGGAACTCTTGACGACCGGAGCGGGAAGGAACGTAACAGTGGACCTTGCCGGCGACGGCCGCGTCGAAACCGCTATCCGGGAAGGGCAACGCCAACTGCTCGACCTGGCGGAAGGTCGCGGTGGAGTGACGTTGCCCGGCGAGATCCCGTGCGGTGGCGACCATGGCCTCGCTGATGTCCACGCCGGTCACGTCGTATCCCTTGTCGGCAAGGTGAAACGCGATGCGCCCGGCTCCGCAGCCGACGTCGAGCACGCGGCCGGAGGCCGGTAGCGCCCGGAACAGAAGCTGCTCGGCCGGGGTCGGCCCGGAGTCGACCTCCTTTCTGTAGTGGGACACCTGCTCGGGGTCTTCCCACCACGCGCGCGCCTGGTCCAGCAGGGTGCGGCGTTCGTTCCACTCCATGCGTTCCGCCTTTCGTCAGCGGGCGATCAGCGGGCGATCAGTAGGCGATGCGGTCTGCTGCCTGCCGGGCGGCGATCCACGCGGCGGCGGTGGCGGCCATCCGGACGGCGTTCAGGCGGTACCACGTGCGCAGCAGCTTTTCGCGTTCGGCCGTCGGCAACGGGCCGGAGGTGAAGAACAACCGGAGATTGAGGCGTACGAGAACGGCTGTCACCGCGGCGCCGGAGACGGAGCAGGAGGCGGCGACAGCAAGCCACCGGCGAGCCTCCGGGCCATCGTCCCAGCCCGCCCACAGTGCGGCGAGCGCGGCGGGGAAGGTCGCGGGTACGGCCGGAACGTAGTAGCGCAACGGACTTCCGGGACCCAGGGGTGAAC
The DNA here is from genome assembly GCF_013408535.1 of Actinopolymorpha cephalotaxi. NCBI lineage: Bacteria > Bacillati > Actinomycetota > Actinomycetes > Propionibacteriales > Actinopolymorphaceae > Actinopolymorpha > Actinopolymorpha cephalotaxi. Next base: position 5,782,998 of record NZ_JACBZA010000001.1, on the reverse strand, counting down.
TCACCCGCGCCCCGTCGACGGCACCGGCCAGCCGGTCCGGAACCCTGACCACGGCTTCGTAGAGATTGCCGAAGAGCCAGTGAGCATGGCCGACCTGGGCGAGCGTGAGCAGTCGCCCGGTGAACCGTCGCCTCCGCATCGACCCATCGTAGAGAACGACCTAGAGTCAGGCCGTGACCATCGAGATCCGCGAGGCGACGCGGGGCGAAACGGCCGAGCTGGCGAAGCTCCGCTGGCGATCCACCTTCGAGCGCCGTCCGGAGCCGGACGGCGGCCTCGACGACTACATCCGCAGCTTCTCGACGTGGTGGGAGCGGCGCGAGGACTACGTGGCGGTGGTGGCGGCCGACGGGCCGGGCCTCGTCGGGGTGGGCTTTCTCGCGCTGGCCGCTCGCGTGCCCGTGCCCGGCGAACTGGACCGGCGTACCGGCGACATCCAGTCGGTCTTCGTCCTGCCGGACCACCGCGGGCGGGGCATCGGTTCGAGCGTCGTACGCGCACTCGTCGAGCACGGGCGGGAGCGAGGCTGCAGCCGGGTCACCGTCCACTCCGGCCGCCGTGCGGTTCCCGTCTACGAACGCGCCGGCTTCCAGCGCGACCCGCAGCTCATGGTGCACCCACTCACCGAAGCGGAGTGACGTTCTTCAGCGGAACGAATCACCGCGGCGGGCGAAGAGCAACGCGCCCTGGGAACTCTGGTCGACGTCGAGCCGCAGTTCGGTGGAGACCGTGAGACCGGCGTCGCGCAGCCAGTCCGTCACCTGCTCCGGGCGTCGCCGGTGGACGTGGACCCTCATCGGATGGCCGCCGTAGCCCTGCGTCTTCAGCGTCGATCCGTCGCCGACGTGGAAGCCGAGCAGCAGCGGGCCGCCGGGGCGCAGCACCCGCCGGAAGTGCCCGAGCACCGTCGGCACCACCTCGTCGGGTACGTGGATCAACGACCAGAACGCCACCAGTCCGGCGACCGAGGAGTCGGCGAGTGGCAGCTCGGTCATCGAGCCCACCTCGAACCGCAGGCCGGGATGGCCGCGGCGGGCCACGTCGACCATCGCCGGTGACAGGTCCAGGCCGAAGGCGTCGAGCCCCAACGAGTGCAGGTGCGCGGTCACGTGTCCCGGCCCGCAGCCCACGTCCGCCACCGGGCCCGGGCCGTCCCCGGCGGCGTGCACGAGTTCGGCGAACACCGCCAGACCCGCTCGCAGGTAGGGCTGTTCGGCCAGGGCGCTCCGCACGAAGTCGGCGTAGCCGACCGCGACGGTGTCGTAGGAGGTGCGGGTGTCCGCCAGCCATTCGTCCGTCCTCACGGTCGGAAACCCTAGTGGCCGGCGCCGACATCGACCGGACTGCTCAGCAGGGTGGGCGATCGGGCGGGGTGGCGTCCTGGTCGAGGGTCACCTGCCGGCCCCGCAGGACCGGGTCACGGACGAGCCGGTCCACCAGCCCGGCCGGCCCGCCGACGCAGGTCCGGTCGTCGTCCCACATCGTCGACACCAGCCAGGAACGGTCCGCGGGGAACATCAGGTTGGGCAACGAGCCCAGCCAGAACGCCCCGGCCTGCTGGTGCCGCCAGGTCGTCGCCTGCTCCGGCCCGGCCTCCACCAGCACGTACCGCCAGCCCGTGTACATGGTCACCTTGGGCGCGTCGGGGAAAACGATGTCGTCGGCACCGGTGTCGAGGTAACCAATCCACCACGGCTGGTCCGGCGACTGCTCACGCAGCAGCGAGACCAGCGCGCGGTCGCGTTCGTACTGCTCCTCGGTCTCCTGGGGCAGCAGCAGGGTGGCGTACGCCGCGAAATCCGGCGGGATGGCCGCGGTGACGGTCCGGCTCACGGAGGTGCCGCGAACGATCCACGTGACGTCGGCACCGGTCCCGATCAGCCATGTGCGTCCGTCCCGTTCTCTGGTGACCACCCGCTCAGGCTAGGCCAACCCTTGGCCTCGTCCGGCCCGTCCAGGTCGCCGCGATCCTGGTAATGGGTTGGCCGATCCGGAACGGAGGGTAGGGGGCACCGCAGAGGGGGTGGCCATGGGGAGCGCGCGGTCCCAGGACTCCAGACCCGCACCGCGTGCGCGGCGGCCCGGTCTCGGGTGGTGTGCAGGAGCGGTGGCCACGGCCGCGATCATGTCGATGGCGGCGGTCGCCGGATGCCAGGGAAACTCACCTTCAACCCGGGACGACCCGACGGCAGCGGTTGTCTCGAGCGCCCCGGCCGCGTACACCCCGACGGTTGGCCCGTCCGTGGTGCTTACCCGGGAGGTCAAAGGTTTCAGCCGGCTGCTCACCGACCACCGGGGGATGACCATCTACACCAACAGCGGACCGGTCAACTCGAAGGTGCCCGGGTGTACGGGTTCGTGCACCTCGGTCTGGCATCCGGTGATCGTCGACGCCAGGGAGCTGACAGGTCCGGGCTCGCTGGGAGTTCGGCTCACCGTCCTGGAACGTCCTGGCGGGCTGCACCAGCTCGCCGTCAACGGGCACCGCGCGTACACGTTCGTCGCCGACAGCGGGCCCGGGCAGGTCGGTGGCGACTCCTTCATCACCGGCGGGGCACAGAACCGGACCTACACCTGGCGGGCGGTACGAGTCGCGGATGCCGCGCCGACCGAGGTCGTCTTCACGCCCAGGTGAACCCACGGATCAGGGGTACGGATGACCAGTTCGACGTCAAGAAGCGGCGGATCGACCTGGGGACTGTTGGTCCTGCTCACCGTCGTCGTGACCATCGCGGTGACCGGTTGCCAGGGCTCGCCCCCAGTCCGGAAGGGAGTGCCGGTGAGTTCTGGGTTTCCGGTGCCGACGTCCAGCGGGGAAGGTCCGCGTCCGTCGTACTCACCGACGGTGGGGCCGACGAGGCTGGGCTCGCGAACGCTTCCGGGCGGTGGGCGGGTGCTGACCGACTCCCGTGGCCTCACGGTCTACGCCACCGACAGCGTTCCCGCCAGCCAGGTCGTGTCCCGTTGCAAGGGCGTCTGCACGAACATCTGGCGCCCGCTGGTGGTCGGGTCGGCGAGCGTCCGGTCGAAGGTCGCCGGGGTGCCGGGGGAAACCTTCGGGACCCTGCCGCTGCCCGGCGGACTGCACCAGCTCACCACCAACGGGCGTCGCGTCTACACGTTCGTGGTCGACAAGCTGCCCGGCCAGACCCGCGGGCAGCACTTCCTGACCGGCACCACGACCGGTGACGTCTACACCTGGTCGGTGATCGTCCTCCCCTCGACCGCTCCGGCGACGATCCCGTTAGAGCGATGAGTACGGAGTCGACATGACGAACAGAACGCGGTATCCGGACAGCCGGCTCACAGCGCGCCCACGCTCGCGACGGCCGCGGGGTGTCGTACGTCTCGCCACAGTCTCCGTCGTGGCCGTGGTGATCGTCGCGGCGCTGGTCGCCGGATGTCAGGGTGACTCACCCACGCGTGGCAAGCCGGCCGCATGGGTGCCGAGCGCCCTGCCCGCGTACACCCCCACCGTCCAGGCCGCGGCGGTGAGAACCCGCGAGGTCAAGGGCTACAGCCGCATCATGACCACCAGCCAGGGCCTGAGCATCTACGTCAACGACGGTCCCGCGAGCCCGGCGAACGCCGTGTGTACGGGTTCGTGCACCTCCGTGTGGCATCCCGTACTCGTGAACCTCGGCGACCTGGTCGACCCGGGCACGCTGGGGGTACGGATCAGCACCATCGACCGCCCCGGCCAGGGGCACCAGCTCGCCGTGAACGGACGCCGCGCCTACACCTTCGTGGCGGACCGGCCCGGGCAGCTTCAGGGCGACCTGTTCATCACCGGCTCGTCCAGCGGGAAGACCTACACCTGGCGTGCCGTACGAGTCCCGAAGGGCGCACCTGCCCAGGTCGTCTTCAAGCCACGGAAGTGACCAGGCCCGCGGGCCCGGCGCGGGTTGCAGCCCTGTCTGCCGAAACCACGAAGGTTCTGCCGAAACCACGAAGGCATGGAGTCAGCTGATGGTGACGAACCGAGCGCGGTACCGGAACGGACGCGGCCCGCACGCGCGTGCGGGCGTCGTCCGGCTGGCCGTGGCGGCGACGGTGGTGGGTGCGCTGCTGGTCACCGGCTGCGGGGGAAACCCGAAGCCCTCCCAGTCCGGCGACCCGGCCGGCTTCGTGCCGAGCGCGCCGCCCGCGTACACCCCGACGGCGGGGCCGTCGGTGCTGCGGAGCCGGGAGATCGCGGGGTTCAGCCGTCTCCTGACCGACCATCGCGGGCTGACCGTCTACACCAACAGCGGGCCGGTGAACTCGAAGGTGGGTGTGTGCACCGGGTCCTGCACCTCGGTGTGGCATCCCGTCGTGGTGCGGACCGGAGACGTGGCGGACCCGGGCACGCTGGGGGTGCGGATCGGCGTCGCGGACCGCGCGGGCGGCCTGCACCAGATCACCGTGAACGGACACCGCGCCTTCACGTTCGTCGACGACAAGCCCGGACAGGCCAGGGGCGACCGGTTCATCACCGGCGGGCCGAAGGGGCAGACCTACACCTGGCGGGCCGTCGTGGTTCCCAAGGACGCACCCACCCAGGTCGTTCTCAAGCCCCGATAGAACCTCCGGTGTGGCGCCCCGCCCGTGCCGTGCGGCAGCGTCAGGCGGCCCGGTCGGCGGCCTCGTCGGGCGCCGGCTGTACGGCGGACAGGGGACGGACGCTGGTGGCGATGAGCACGGCCAGGCCGAGGAGTACGGCCACGACGACCAGCGCACGCAGCACGGTGATCTGGTGCCCCAGGAAGCCGATCGCGGGCGGCCCGGCGAGGAACGCGCAGTAGCCGATCGAGGCGATGACGCTGACCCGGGCAGCGGCCCGCCGCGGGTCGTCCCCGCCGGCACTCATGCCGACCGGGAAGCCGAGCGACGCGCCGAGGCCCCACAGCAGGGCGCCGGCGTAGGCGAGGCCCGGCACGGGCGCGAAGACGAACACGCCCACCCCGACGATGCCGATCAGGGCGATGGTGCGGACCACGCGGACCCGGCCGTACCGGTCCAGCAGCCCGGGGCCGAACCAGCGACCGGCCGTCATGGCGGTGAGGAAGCCGGCGAACGCGAGCGTGCCGAGCGCGGGCGAGACGCCGTGGCCGTCGATCGAGGCGACGCTGATCCAGTCGTTGCCGACGCCCTCGGCGAACGCGAAGGTGAGGACGAAGAGCCCGATGAGCAGGGTGCGCGGCTCCCGCCAGGCGGCCAGCGCACCGCCGCGCGGCGGCTGCCCGGCCTCGTCGTGGTCCTCGTCGGTCCCGTCGTGATCGGGGACGAACCGCCGCGCGAACCACACCACGGGGATCACCACCAGTACGGCGACCGCGGCCAGGTGAACTGCGACCTCCACGTGCAGCGCCACCATGGCGGCGCCGACCAGCGCGCCGGCGACGGTGCCGAGGCTGAACCCTGCGTGGAAGCGGGACATGATCGACCGGTCGAGGTGGCGTTCGACGACCGTGCCCTGGACGTTCATCGCCACGTCCCACGCGCCGTTGGCGAAGCCGAGCAGGAACAACCCGATCACCACCGGTACGACACCGATGAGCGAGCCGAGCGCGGCCGTGGTCAGACCGACGGCGAGCAGGATGGCCATCGCCGTGACGGTGCGGGCCGAACCTATCCGGGTGACGACCGGCCCGGAAAGCGGCAACGCCAGCAGTGAACCCACGGCGATCGCGAGCAGTACCAGGCCGAGCGCGGCCGAGTCGAGTTCGAGGCGGTCGCGTACCTGCGGGATCCGGGAGGCCCAGCTGGCGAACGCGAAACCCGATCCGATGAACGCGGCGTAGGTCGCCGCCGTGGCGGCGCGGACCGTTGCCGGCGTCGTCGGCGTGGCGATGGTGGAGGTCATGACGTCCTTCGGGCCCAGAGGTGAGAAGACAGCAGGCGAGGAACTGCACCGGTCCGCGCCGTACGAGCGTACCTAGGATGTGTACGCTCGTACACATGGGTACTGGCACTGATGCGGACGGGCGCTCGATGCACGAGCGGATGCTGGCCGGCGATCTCTACGTCGCGGACGACCCGGCCATCCTGGAAGCCCAGCTCCAGGCGATGGACCTGATGGACGAGTTCAACGCAACGTCGGCGCGCGACCCCGAGCAGCAACGAAGGCTGCTGGGCAAGCTGCTCGGCGCGTTCGGCGAGGACTCCTACATCAGGGCTCCGCTGCGGGTCGACTACGGCAGCAACATCCGCATCGGCGCCCGGACGTTCGCCAACTTCGGGTTGGTCGCGCTGGACGTCGCGGCGATCACCATCGGCGACGACGTCCAGATCGGTACGAACGTCCAACTGCTCACACCCACCCATCCGGTCGACCCCGAGTTGCGCCGGGCGAAGTGGGAAGCCGCCAAGCCGATCAGCATCGGTGACAACGTGTGGCTGGGCAGCGGGGCGATCGTGCTCGCCGGCGTCGCCATCGGCGCCAACACCGTGGTCGGCGCCGGCGCGGTCGTCACCCGCGACCTGCCCGAGAACGTCGTCGCCGTGGGCAACCCGGCGCGCGTCGTCCGTACGATCGAGCCGGGTGCGGCATGAGCGCCGCCGCCACCTCCGCTGCAGCCACCTCCACAGGTCAGGTCGGCCGGCGCCCCCGGCGGCAGGACCCCGGGCGGCGCGACCGGATCATCGACGCCGCGCTCACCGTCATCGCCGAGCGGGGTGTGGCCGGAACGACGCACCGGGAGATCGCCCGGGTCGCCGACGTGCCCCTGGGATCGATGACCTACCACTTCGGCTCACTCGAGGAGGTGCTCGCCGAGGCGTTCAGCCGGCACGCGGACACCGCCGCCCGCGCCTTCGACGAGCGGCTGGGTGCCGCGGGTGACCGGGACGAGGCGGTGGAAGCCGTCGTGACGCTGATCTGGGAGGACCTGCTCGGCGCCGGCTCGGGCCGAGACCTCGTCCTCGCCGTCGAGCTCTACGGAGCCGCGGCCCGAAACCCCACGCTGAAGGCCGTCACCCAGGCATGGATGGCCCGTAGCCGGAAGGCGCTGGAACTCCACTTCGACCCCACCACCGCCAGGGAGCTCGACGCGTTCATCGAAGGGCTGGTGCTGCACAGCGCCCTGTCGACCGACCCCATGACGAAGCAGCAGATCCGTGGTGCGATCCGCCGGCACCTCGACTGACCACCGGCCCGCAGGAGGACGCGTGGCGCGCGGTGATCAGCAGCTGGCACAGTCGTCGCGGACCACTGGGAGGACGTCGATGACCGAACGAGCCGATCGCGCCTGTCGACAGGCCGTGTTCTGCGGCGACACGAGCGACCTGCTGCCTGCGCTGGAGTCGCTGGTGGGCGACGAGCCGGGCACCGACCTCGCTCGCGGCATGCTGCGGCACTCCCTCGCCCTCGCGGGAGGGGAGCCGGACGCCGAAGAACTCGCCTGCTTCGAGCGAGCCGCGGAGGAGTACCGCCGGCGCGGGGACAGGGCGGGCGAGGGCCGGGCGTTGTTCTGGCAGGGCTGCTACCACCAGGTGCTGGGCAAGGACGGCGAGACCGCGGTGCCCCTGCTGGAACGCGCTGCCACTCTCAGCCGCGACGCCGACGACGACCTGTGGCTGTCGTACTCCCTGCGCCATCTGGCGATCGCCCGGCACCAGGCCGGTGACCTCGACGGCGCGCGGGACCTGCTGGAGCAGTCGACGCGGCTGCGGCGCGCGGTCGGCTTCGAGGAGGGTGTTGCGGCAAACCTGGTGGGACTGGCGTTCGTCGCCGTCGACCGGGGCGACCGGGCCGGCGCGGAACGGATCGCGCGCGAAGCGATCGAAGTCGGTACGGCATCGGGCGCGAGCACCATGGTGACGTTCGCGGAGCAGGCTCTGAACGCCGCGGCCCAGCTGAGGACCTGACCGAAGGCTTCCGGGGCTGTCGGTGGGGTCTGGGAGCCTGCTCGGCATGGACGACGGTGAGCTGGTCGACGTAGGGGACGTGACGCTGTTCGTACGGCAGTTAGGTGAGCGCCGGCCGGGCAAGCCGTCGTTGCTGGTGTTTCATGGCGGGCCGGACGTCGGCCACAGCTATCTGCTGCCCGGGTTCGAACCCCTGGCACGCGACCATCACGTTGTGCTGTTCGACTTTCGCGGCTGTGGACGGAGCAGTCGCGGTCTGCCCGAGGAAGCTCTGCAGCCGGAGTACGTCGTCGAGGACGCTCACCGGCTGATCGACGTCCTCGGATTGGGCCAGGTCGACCTGCTCGGGTTCTCGACCGGCGGGCGGGCCGCGATGCAGTTCGTGGCCGAGCATCCCGGCCAGGTGCGCCGCCTCGTGCTGGCCTCGACCTCCGCCTACACCGCGGCCGACAACGAGCCGTATCTCCAGCACTGGGAGGAATACCAACGGCGTCAGCGTGCCGAGGACGCCCAGCACGGTGCGCTGCGAAACTCCACGGTCTTCGTCTGGGACCTCGACCTGGCGCCCGCCTATCTCAATCTGCTGGAGGGCCTCGACGAGGGCGACTGGAGCTGGGAGGCCTACGTGGCCGGGCGGATGCACCCGTGGCTCACGGTCGATCCCGAGGAGGCTCTGCGGGCATGGGGAAAGCCGATCCTGATCCTGCACGGAGACAAGGACATGGGCTTTCCCGTACAACTCGCCCGACGGCTGCACGCCGCGCTCCCCACCAGTGAGCTGGCGACCATCGACGATGCCGCACACATGTGCCACTTCGAGAAACCCGAGGTCTGGTCCCAGCGCATCCGTACCTTCCTGAACGCCACTGGCCTCGAAGAACGAAGCGCCGCCGGGTGACTCGTACAGATTTCTGGAGACTTTGTACGGTCGGGGTGTCGAGAACTCGGCACCGGCTCCGTCCCAGGTAGACCAGTGGCCACGACAGGCCGCGCGACGAGGAAACGATCAAGGAGAACCACCGTGGCGATTCAGCAGCTGCACCACGTGAGCGTCGTCGTCGAGGACCTCGAGGCCGCCAAGGCGTTCTTCGTGGAACTCGGCATGGAGCTGGAGGGCGAGGCGCCGATCAAGGGACCCTGGGTGGACCGGATCAACGCGCTCGACGGCGTCCGCGTCGACATCGCGATGTTGCGGACCCCGGACGGCCACGGCCGGCTCGAGCTGACGAAGTTCCACCACCCGGAGGTGATCAGTCCGGAGCCTAAGAACGCGCTGGGGAACACGCTGGGCCTGCGCAGCATCATGTTCGCCGTCGACGACGTCGACGCCGCCGTCGCGGGCCTGCGAGCCCACGGCGGGGAGCTCATCGGCGAGGTGGAGCAGTACGAGGACATCTACCGGCTGTGCTACGTCCGTGGCCCTGGGGAGATCATCGTCGCCCTGTCCGAAGAGCTCAGGTAAGCCCCGGCTTTCCTCGAAGGAATCTCGCGACCCGCTGTCGGATCGGGGCCTCGGCGTTCGTGGCAGGGGTGAGGCGGTCGTACTCGCGGCCGCGGCCCGACAGAGGAGCACCCGTGAAGCTCACCGCCCGCCGGATGCACCAGCTCGTGGAGCCGATCCACCTGGTCGCCTACTTCTGCGAGGAGCCGACCGACGCGCTGATGGCGCTCGGTCTCCGTAACTACTGGGACGGCTACTTCGCAGGGAGGGCCGCGCCGCTCGGTCAGGGAGCCCCGGCCGAGGTGGTGCACGCGGTCTTCTACAACTTCGCCGACGGCGAGGTCGCGCGCCATATCCCCCGCGTCTGGACCAAGACCACTCCCGAAGCGGCACTCGCGGCTCGCGAGCAGGGCGCGGTCACGGCGCTGCGGCGGATTCTGGGGGACCTGGCCGACTCGCCGGGGCTGGCTCGGGCCGCCGACCTCGCCACCAAGGCGGCGACCTCGGCGTCGATGGTCGGCCGGCCCCTGTACGCCGGACTCCGGGCGCTTCCCGTCCCCGAGGAACCCGTGGCCCGGCTCTGGCACGCGGCCACGCTGCTCCGCGAGCACCGCGGAGACGGTCACAACGTCGCCCTGGTCGCCGCTGGCATCGGCGGTACGGAGGCGCACGTCCTCGGCGCACTGTCCGAGGGCATCCCCGCCGAGAAGTTCGGCCGGGTCCACCACCTTCCGGCGGCGCAGCTGGCCGCGGTCGTCGACGGCATGCGGGCCCGCGGACTCGTCGACGAATCCGGATGGCTCACCGACGCCGGCCGCGAAACCAAGGAACGGATCGAGGCGCTCACCGACGACCTAGCCGCACCGGCGTACGACATCCTCAAGCCGGAGGAACTCGATCAGTTCGTCGCCGACCTCGGACCCATCTCCGCCGTTCTCGACGCCGCCGGCTCCCGCTAGGTCACTGATCGACCTTCGGCCCCAACGCGTCCCCCTCGGCCACTGCCAACCGCCACGTCGCGTCGGGCTCCGCGTCGACTCGGAGGGTCTGGCGGGAGCCACGACTGCCTATGGCGTAGGTCGCGCGGAGGATAGCGCCGTCGCATGGCTTCGCGTCCGCAGGTTTTCCAGCGGTGAGAGAAACGCGGACCTGTCCGCCACCCGTGCAGAGGAACCTGAGGCTGAAGACGTCCGTGCGAGGACGGAACGACAGCGTGTGGTCCCCGGTGTGGCGGAACGGCTTGACGACGAGCGTGACTCCCGCCGGGATCTCGAGTTCCTGCTCCGGCGATGGCGTCGTTGCCGGCTTCCTCGTCGCGGTCGCGGTCACCGTGGGGGTCTCGGTCGGGTCCCCGCGATCCGCAGAGCCAGAACACCCCGTGCTCGCCAGGGCCAGCGAGGCCGCTGTCAGGGCGGTGAAGTAGCGCCAACTCTTCATCTGTGCTCCCCGTATCGATCAGCGCGGTGGCTTGCATGACTATCAGGCCCGGGCGCCAGTGGGAAGAGAAGACGGGCTCGAGGCGCTCCTCGCCGGGCTCCCGCCGAGGGATCTGGCAAGATCGCCGAGCATGCGTGAGGCGACGTACCCCCGACGGCAGCTCGACCTCGAGGCCTACAGCGCGAGGTCGCAGTCCGCCCCCTGCTTCATCTGTAAGGTCATCGACGGAACGAATCCGCACGAGCATCCGCCGATCTACCGGGACGACACGTCGATCGCCTTCCTGAATCGCTATCCGACGCTTCTCGGTTATGTTCTGGTCGCTCCGATCGAACATCGGGAGAACGCCGTCACCGACTTCTCGACGGAGGAGTACCTCCGGCTGCAGGCGGTCGTGCACCGGGTCGGCGTCGCGGTCTCGGAGGTGCTGCCCACCGAGCGGTTGTACGTACTCAGCCTGGGAAGCAAGCAGGGAAACTCGCACGTGCACTGGCACCTCGCGCCGCTGCCACCTGGTGTGGCGTACGAGGAGCAGCAGTTTCGGGCGCTGATGATGGAGACCCAGGGGTACTTCGACGTACCGGAGGAGGACCAGGCGGCGCTCGCCCGCGCCATCGCGTCCAAGGTTCCACCGGCTGACGTCGGCTCGCTCGGGGTTACGAGGTAGCAGGCCGGGCCGTGGGAGATCTCTCGCATGTTCTGTGGATCGGTGGCCCGGCCGCTGCCGGCAAGACGACGGTGAGCCGTCTGCTGGCGAGGCGCAACGGCTTGCGGTGGTACAGCATGGATGCGCACACGTGGCAGTACAGAAACCGGGCGGCGGCTGCAGGCGTGGAGTTTCCGGACGACGGTCCGGGCGACTTCGATCGCGGGCCGATGGTCAGTGCGGACCTGCTGTCCTTGCCCTGGCCATTGGTCGTGGTCGAGGGTGCGCTCGTCACCCCCGACCTGGCCGGGCCGTCGAGCAACGCGGTGTGGTTGATGCCCTCGCAGGAAGAGCAACGAGCCCGGCTCGAAAGACGAAACCCGGGCGAGGCGCACGATGGATACCTGTGGGGCCGCCAGTTGATCCAGGACCAACTCGTGGCCGCCCCGGGCGCGGCCACGATCGTCGTCGACAACCAGACTGTGGGCCAGACCGTGGCTGCTGTCGAGAACCACTTCGCCGAGCGCATCGCCGCAGGCCCCACAGCGCGGGGTGCGCGTGAACGGCAGCAGTTGCTGCGGTACGCCAACGAGGTCGCCGTCACCCACTCGATGACCGGACTCGCGCGCCGGCACGGCCTACCCGATGCCGGTCGGCTCGTCCGGACGTTCGACTGCGAATGCGCGGCACCGACGTGTGACGCCTTGCTGGATCTGTCCGTGAGTGACGCGGCGACCGTGCTGGCCGGCCCGCCGCCGGCGCTCCTCGCACCTGGACATCCGGTCCGCTGACAGCGCTCGGTCATTCGATCGCGGCAGGCGGCACGTCGACCGCGCAAGTACAACTTGACGGCTGGTCCCGGGATTAGGGTCGGTTCGGTGACCGTACAACCCGAGCCCGCTCACAGACCGCGACGCGTGGGCGATGAGGAACGCCACATGTGCGCGGACCAACTCGCTGCCCACCATGCGAAGGGCAGGCTGAGTGCCGAGGAGTTCGAGGAACGCCTGGGGATCGCGCTGACCGCCCAGACGGCTGGTGAGCTCGGACGGGTCCTCAGCGACCTGCCGTTCCCGGAGACGGCAGCTTCTCACCACGATCTGCATTCGCCGCAGTGGGCGTGGGTCGGAGGCGGCGCCGTTCTGCTCGCGACGTCGGTGATCGTGATCGTGCTCATGTCGAGCACGGCGACATTCGCCGGAGGTGAGGCGGCGCTCCAGGCTGCGACGGCGACCTTGGCCGGCATCATCGCGACGTTGCTCGTACTGCGCGGAGTCTTTGGCCGTTGGCCCGCCTCATCGAACGAACGAGTGCACGGCGAGGACTCCCAGGCATGAACGGCTCTCCGATCAGCGGGCCCTGGGCCACAGTGCCGTAGCGCGGTCACCTCCCGGCAGTTGTGTACCTTGACGGTTACGTAACCGGATGGGTACCTTTGCTTGCGTGGAAGCGCTGGACGCGCTGCACATCGAAGCGGGGCTAGGGGAACGCTGACGGAGGTGCACCAGATGACCAGCACAGGTGGCGGCACTCGCATTCTGGGGAGTCTCGGGACTGCCGACGGCCTTGGCCTCGTACGTATCGAGGATCGCTACGACACCGACATCGACGACCTGTGGTCGGCACTCACCGATCCGGACCGGCTGGCCCGCTGGTACGGCAAGGTCGACGGTGACCTCCGTGCCGGTGGAGAGTTCCAGAGCTATCTCGAAGGCGCGGACCTGCGTGCGGCCGGTCGGGTGAAGGTGTGCGAACCCCCACGGCGGCTGCAGGTGACGACCAGGGAGACCGACGAGTCCTGGCGGAAGGGTGACGGCGGCGTGCCACCTTTCGACCAGACCCTCGAGGCCACGCTGACTGCCGACGGCAACCAGACCATCCTGGTGATCGAGACCTACGGCATGCCGTTGGACAAGGTCGCGTTCTACGGAGCCGGGTGGCAGATCCATGCCGAACACCTGGCCGGCTACCTCGCCGGGCGCGAGGCCGCCGCCGACGACGGTTCGCGCTGGGGCGAACTCGTACCGGCCTATCAAGATCTGGCAGCCGCCATCGGCTAGTGGTGCAGGGATCGCTGGCGGCGGGGCCCGGTCCCCAGCGACTATGGGCGCGTGAGCAATCGAGTGCGGGTCGCCCTGGGCTGGCTGGGTCTCGTCGGCCTCGTCCCGTTGCTGTTCCTCTACGTCGTCAGCGGGCTGGCCGTGCCGTGGTGGGCGGTGGTGGGTTTCGGCCTGGTCTGGTGCCTGCTGCTCCTGGCTGCCGTACGATCGCGCCGCCGCCGACCTCTGCTGACTCTCGCCATGCCCCTACTGGGGTTGGCGCTGTGGTTCGCGGTCCTGTGGCTCGGAGACGTGTTCCTGCACTGGACCGCATGACAGCTCGCTGTGCGCATCGAGACGTCCTTTCCCAGTCAGGCGTCCTACTCGCGCCGGAGCATGGCCGGGCTGAAACCGGCACCAAGTGCGACGACGGACGAGGCCGCGACAAGAACGGCCGCCGCCAACGAGATCGTCATGAGCGTGAGGACCGACTGCCAGGGCGCGTACTCACGGAGCTGGGCGAACGCGAGGTAGCCAGAGCCGGCAAGGAAGCCGAGCCCGCCCGCGAGCGGGAGGCCGATGCCGAGGGGGATCAGCGCCTGGAGCAGCTGGCTTCCCCGGACGAGCCCCGCGGGAGCGCCGAGCACGTGCAGGGAGGCGACCTCGCGGCGGCGTTCCTGCGCCCTGTCGATCGCCGCGATCCCGAACGCCACGAGGCCGGTCAGCACCACGACCCCGGTGACACCCCACAGCATGTGGCGGTAGTTGCTGACTTGCTTGAAGGCCGTGTAGTCGGGTGCCATCACGGAGACGCCCGCCGAGTCGATCGCCGGCAGCGCATCGACAACCCTGTCCGCGTTCTCTTCACCTGCATCGGCGAAGATGACGTAGCTGCGCTCTGCCGGCGGCACCAGGGCGGCAGTCCCCGGAACACTCCTGGGCAGGAAGACAGCCGAGTCCAGATACGGGACGGCGTTTCCATCACCCCCGGACGGGAGGATGTGGGCGGACGGAGCTTGGATCTCGACCTTCGCCGAACCGCTCTCGGGCTGGAGGACAAGAGGTGTACCTGGTGGCGGGAGGGCATCCTGCGCTGGGTCCGCATCGGTGTCCGTGCCGGTCGGGTTGATCCAGGCAATCCTGTCGTCTCGGCATCCGGAGACCGGTTGGAGCCGACTGAGTTCCGCGCAGGTGCCGACGTACACGTTGAAGCAGTAGTCGCCGTCGCACAGGTCCTGGTGGAAGTCGGCCGGTACGACCTTGCGGACCGCGGGCGTGGCAGCCAGCGAGCGCAGTGAGGCGGCAGCGTCTGCGGGGCCCATACCTGTCACGGTGATCACCTGCGTGCCGGTCGCGGCCGCCTGAGAGACCTCGATGTACGCCGGATCCCGCTCCCAGGCGGTGAGGAGACACCGGGCGCCGGTGACGACGAAGACCGCCAGAAGCAGGCCCGCCACCAGGCGGGTGGTCGCCGCCGGCTCCTGCCGCAACCTGCGGCTGGCCACGAGGACGACGGACCTGCGGGTCAGCCGGGCCAGCAGTTCGGCGACAGTACGCACCAGGACGGGCACCACCAGGACCAGGCCCACGGCGGACAGGATCGCTCCCACGAGGAAGAGCTGGAATCCCGACAGGTCCTCAGGCGACGCGAACTCCTCCTGCGGCTTCGTGAACATCCACGACATCAGGGCCGCACCGGCCAGAACAGGCACCACGCGCAACAGGCTCGGCCTTTTCGCCGTAGCGCCTCGTCGAACGGCGAGCGGGCGGGCCGTCACCGCACGCGTGGGAGCGAGCGCGGCCACGACCGCCAGCACCGGCACGCCGATGGCGACGGCGAGGACCTGCGGCACGGTCGGATAGATGTCCGCGGCCGTGAACCGGCGACCGATGGCGAGAAGCTCGCCGGCGAAAGGCCAGACGGCGTAGAACGCGCATCCGCCGAGGAGAAGCCCTCCGACCGCGAGTACGGCAGCCTCGGTCGCGGCGACCATCCGGGTCTGTCCGGGAGAGAGGCCGAGCAACCGCAGGGCGGCCAACCGCCGGTCCCGTACCGAGACGGAAAGCCTTGTGACGGAGGCGAGCAGCAGCAGGACGGGTACGCCGACGGTGGCCGCGATCGCGGAGTAGAGCACCTGGTCCTCGGGACGCAGGCCCCCACCAGAGGAGACCACGCCGACCTGAATCAGGGTGACGGTTGCGAGCAGGACGAGGGAGGCGACGCCGGTCGCCGCGACGACGAGGCTGGCCCGTAGCCGGCCGCTGACTCCGATGCCCCTCGCGAGGCGGAGCCCGAGGACGATCGTCGGCGTCATGCTGCCACCCCCGCGGCGAGACGCCCGTCGCGCATGACGACTTCACGGTCGGCGTGCGCAGCGACCCGGTTGTCGTGGGTCACCAGGATGACGCTGCTGCCGTGCTGGCGGGCGAGCCTGATCAGCGTCGACAGGACGACCTCACCCGACACGCTGTCGAGGGCGCCGGTGGGTTCGTCCGCGAAGATCACTGCCGGCTGGTGGGCCAGCGCCCGTGCCACGGCGGCGCGTTGGGCCTCGCCGCCCGCGACCTCGGCCGCCAACCGGTCGGCAACCCGGTCGATCTCCAGGGTGTCGAGCAGTTCGGCTGCCCGGTCCAGCGCATCCGAACCCGCCCGCAGCAGGCGAAGGGGGAGGAGGACGTTCTCGCGCAGCGTGAGCTCCGGAACGAGGTCGCCGAACTGGAAGACGAAGCCGAACCGCCGGAGCCGGTGTGCACTCCGGGCACGGTCGGACATCGTGTCCAGTCGTTCTCCGTCGAACCACACCTCACCGTCGTCCGGCCGCAGGATTCCTGCCAGGCAGTGCAGGAGCGTCGACTTGCCCGCCCCGGAGGGCCCCATCAAAGCGACGATCTCACCAGGCTGGACGACGATCGACGCGCCGTCCAGAGCCGTGGTGAGGCCGAACGACAGCCGGAGCCCGGAGGCCCCGAGTAGTTCCCGTGACGAGTTCATCTGTTCTCCCCGTTGGTTGTTCTAGGTCGGCGTCGGACCACAGCCTTGACGGGCTACGAGTGCCCCGTTCAGCTCCGGCCCCTCGCCCGCCGGCTCCCACGGCGTTGCTCGAGACGGTGCCCGGTCTCCTCGATCCAGCGCAGGTCGGCGTCGAGGTGAGCGATCTCGTAGTCGACCGCCAGCAGTTGCACGTCGTCCGACTCCGCGCGCGAGGCCGTGAGCTCGCGCATGCGTGCCAGGTGGACCCTGCGCTGTGCGTCGAGAACGTCCGACGGCGAACGCCCCGACAGCAGTGCCAGCGTCGTCTTGACGAACAGCACGCTCTGCGCGAACGAGGTGGCCGGCTCGGGCGTGCGGATCCAGGTGTCGAGTTCGACCACGCCGTCGTCGGTGATCGCATAGCGGCGCCGCTCCGGTCCCTCACCGGACTCGACCCCGACAACTGATGCGAAGCCGTCGCGTTCGAGCCTCGCGAGCGTGGAGTACACCTGACCGAAGGCGAGATTCTTGGTGCGGGCGAAGAGCTCGTCGTAACGCTGCTTCAGGGTGTAGCCGTACGACGGCTCATCCTCGAGCAGTCCGAGCAGCGTCCGAGGGATCGACATGCCGCGGACTATATACCGAGTGAATAGCCAGGTCCATAGGGCTGTTCTTGCGGCTGCGAAGTCGGCGTACGTCAACGCTCGACAGTGGTTCGTACCATTGCGCTGTGCCAGAAGAAGCGCTCACTGGTGGGAACCTCGGCCCTGTTGTCCGTATGGGCGACACGGTGCGCCGGCCTGTCGGCGCCTGGACGCCTGCCGTTCACCAGCTTCTCCGGCATCTCGAAGCTCACGGCTTCGAAGCGGCTCCCCGAGTGATCGGTCTCGACGAGCAGGGCCGGGAGGTACTGACCTTCATCCACGGATCGACCGACAGCTCCGGCGACCCCGACTGGGTCTGGTCGGAGCGCGCACTGGTCGAGGCCGGCCGCCTCATCCGCCGCTACCACGACCTGTGCCGCAGCTTTCGGCCACCCGTCGACGCCGAGTGGCAACTGATGGTGGGAGCACCGGCTGAAGGCGAAGTCATCTGCCACAACGACTTGGCGCCGTTCAACACGGTGTACGACGGCGGAGTGCCCGTCGCCTTCCTCGACTGGGATTTGGCGGCCCCCGGCCCGCCGGTGTGGGACGTCGCCTACGCAGCCTGGCGGTTCGTACCGTTCTACGGCGACTCGGCAGGGCGAGGTTGGCCAACCGACGTCACACACCGCGCTACCCGGCTCCGGCTCCTCTGCGACGCCTACGAACTCACCCCCGACGAGCGTGCCCGTCTGCCGGAGCTGATCGAGCGGCGGATCCGGTGCGCACTGGACACGCTCGAGTCTTGGGGAAGGGCGGGCAAGCCGGGCTGGGCAAGGATGTGGCAGGAGAGGACGCATCGCGACGGAATGCTCGGGGACCTGGCGTACGTCCAACAGCATCGCGGCGTTCTCAACCTGGCCGTTGCGTGACGCAAGATCGCTCTGTCACTCAGCCAGGGGCACGTCTCGGCATTCGGCGGGGCGATCCCCGCTCGATGCGTACTCGGTCGCCCAGCCGATCCGTCAGCGCGCGGGCCACGTCTTCGTCTTCCTGCCGCAGCGTGACGACGAAGCGTGAGTCGGCGGCCAGCCAGGAGGTGAACGGCACCTGCGCCGCCCGCGGATGCCAGGCGCGGTTCCTGACGACCGCCCCCGCTTCGAGCAACTCCGCCGAGGTGTAGGCGCTCGGCTCCACGCGCAAAGGGATGCCACTGACGCCGGGGGCGGCGGACATTCGCTCGGTCAGCCGCTCCATGTCGACGAGCTCGGGGTCGACTACCACGACCACAGTCTGCGTCGCGTGGTCCAGACTCGTCCCGACGTATCCCCGCGACAACGGGCCGGCTTCGTCCTCTTTACTGGACTCTCCGAACTCCTGCGCCACGGCGTCGCCGATCGCCTGGATGCTCGCCTGAGCCTTCTGGGTGGTCCACCATGCTTCGCTCGTCACCCGTCCACTCCTCCTGCGCGGCACCGCCGGCCGGCATGTGCCGCTGCCCGCGGCACAGACCGCATCGTCGTGTTCGATTATCGTCGCGATCTGACTGGGCCGTGGGCCGTGACGTGGCGTCCGACGTCTGGGCCCCTGACAAGTCTGTGGACGTGAACCGGGACCTCCCCCGAGACTGTGCCCATGACGGTGCGCGAAGGCGGTTTCGCCATGCCCGGCGACTCGGATGTGCAGCGTCTGGCGGCGAAGATTGTGCCTGGTGGTTCCGTGATTGAGCTCGGCGGTTTCACGAGCAGAAACCTTCGGCTGGGACCCGTGGATGGCGCGACTGACGGGACCGAGGACTTGGTGCTGCGGATACATCCGAAGTATGTCTCTCGCCGTCGGCTCGTAGCCGTTCAGGAAGTTCGGCGGCAGCTTGCCGACATGGGTCTGGCGGTGCCGAGGCCGCTTCCGCATGCGGGTTCGGCGGCCTTGCGGTGCGCGTTCTCGTGGGCGGAGCTTGAGCCATACATGCCGTACGAGGAGCTGAAACCGACCTGGGACTCCTACCCCTGGATGTTCCAGGCCATGGGCCAACTGCAGCGCGCACTCGTGAATATTGATGCAGTGATACCGCGTCCGGTTCTGCCGTTCTTCGCTGCGCCGAGCACGTTACAGCGCTGGTTGACGCTCACCCGGACTGCTGTGGGAGTCGATTCCCAAGCGATCGGGCTCGTCGACACTCTTCATGACCTCATCAAGACGATGCGTCGCCAGTGGGTTCCGACTGCCGAGCTTCCGGGTCAGATCGTCCACGGTGACATCAATCTGGAGAATGTCGGTAGAGCCCAAGGCGAGGAAACTGTCTACCTCGACTTCGCCTGCGCGGCCAACAGGCCACGCATCCATGACCTGGCCTTCTCCTTCGGGCAGACGGTGTTCACGCACGCCGAAGAGTTGCCGGTAGAGCCGAGCGCAGTCCCCTGGGAGCGAGTGGCAGGCTTTGTCGAAGAATACGAAAATGCTGCCGGATGGAAACTTACCGCCCAGGAAGGGCAAGCCCTGACTCCCTACACGGTTGCGGTGATGCTCTTCTTTCCCGCTGGTGCGTGGCTCGACAAAGATCCAGCCGAGTGGCTTCGCCGGACGCAACCGTTCCAGCAATTCAGCGAGTGGCTTCTCGCCCATCCCGAAGCCTTGTCCGGGTGACTTCGAAGGCTTCTGTCGGCCGCCACGGACTGAGTGCTGTCGCGAGCTTGCTCACGTACAGCGCGGGGCCCTCAGTGCGTCGGCCAGATCACCGCTTGGGCGACGATGACGTCCTGACCGTTGAAGGTGACGGCAGGGCCCTCGTACAGCTGGTAGCCAAGCGCTACTGCTTCGCTCACTCGGCGGCAGAACTTCTCGTCGTCGGGACCGGTCAGCACCCGGTATACCGGCAATCCGTCAGGAGGCGCGTTCACCCGCGAAGTATCCCACTCACCTGAGACGAACGGCTACCACCCGGGACCCGGCCGGTCATGAGAAAACCCCGGGGCTGAAGGGATCATGATCCCTGACTGGGGCTTCTCGCGCGCCAGGTGAACGTTGGCGACGTAGCGCATACTCCGGTCGTGGGCCGTGGTGTCGGATCCGCGGCCCGAACTGTATGGAGAGGAGCACCCCGGGATGGGGAGCGGAGGTCAACGGGCTCCACGCTCGGTCATTCCAGCTTTGGTGGCGGCTGCCCTCTTCGCCGCGCTTGCCATCGTTCTCGGCTATGCAAGGTACGTCCTGGCTACGCATGGCCAGATCGCGGAGGGGGTGGTCCTCGACAGGACGCGTGCTCCCTACTGGGTGGGGAAAGGGAGTGACGGTCCGCGCATCACGGTGCGCTTCACCACCAAGGACGGCCGCCAGGTGGAGGACTGGACCGGCGACTTCGTCGACGACCCTCCCGTAGGAAAGGGCGATCCGATCCGCGTGGTCTACGACCCCGACGACCCATCCATGTTTCAGGACGTTCGGTGGGGTGGCGACTACCTCGGGCCGGCGGTCTTCGGTGGCGGCGCCGTTGTCTCGGCGGCCTTCGCCCTGTGGGATTTGCGCCCGGACCGCACGGCGCGGCACCGATCCCACGGCCGATCTTCGCGGGCGCATGCGGACGCGGACGACTAGGGTCGACGCTTCGTGGGAACCGCTTCGTCCTTCGCCGCCTGGCTCACCGTCATCGGCGTAGTGCTCTCGGCGCGCTGCCGGCACATACCTGGTCTCCACCAGCAGGTGGCGTTCTTCGCAACCAGCCAGGCCGGCCTGCGAGGAGAACGGGGCGGGAACGTCATTCGTTGGCCCGGTGGTCGCCACCGCTGGTGTCGCGGTTGGACGAGATGAGGGCCACGGCGACCCCGATGGTCCAGGCCAGGAGGCCTACGCCCATGCCGACTGCGGCACTGTCCCCACGCCCGGTCCGGCGGCGCCTGCCGTCGCTCCGATCACGCCACCCGCGATGACGGCGACGAGGGCAAGCCCCCATGCATCCCCGCCCTGTCCGATCTCGCCGAGCCGTTGGCGTAAGGAACGTTGGCGGCTACCCACAAGCAGGACCTGAGCGCAGATCACAGTCGCACCGAGCCACATGATCGGGAGGCAGTACCAGGGCACCGCCCGAACCTACCGGCCGCAGCGACAGTGCGCTGTTCATACGCCCGCCGGGCGGCCGGGCGGCCGCGCCGTGTCAGTGGCGCCTTGCGTTACAGCCGTCCGGGGACTTGAGGGATCCGTTCAGCTGATGGGCATCCTTAGCGGCGTCTCCGCGCCCACCGACGAAGTTGGCTAAGGGAGCGCAGCTTGTGGTTCCTGAAGTAGGCCAGCTCCCGATTGTCGGCCATGAGCGCGATGATCGGGGTCCAGCGCGGTCTCCCAGCCTCCGTCCGCCAGCGTATGGCTGGGAAGTCGGTGACCTCCACGATGTGCGATCGGGCGATCGTCCTGGTCCTCAGGAGGCCACGGACCGTCGCAGTGCCTCGATCGCAAAGGACGCCGCTTCGGTAGCCCCGGACGGCCAACAGGAGACCACCGGACGCGCACGCGGTAGCGATGATCAGCCCCAACGGCGTCGACCCGAACTCCACGAACACTCCTACGGCAACGCCGACCACGCACAGGCCCGGCAAGCCATTGGCCAGCCGATTCGCTGCCAACGGGCGGAGGACGAGCGCCATGCCGCGCACGATATCCCTCGGGCACGTACGTACACCGTTCCTGCCGATGACCACCGGATCCGTCTGCCGCCGAAGCGACCGGAGCAGTTCTTGATCATCCAGTCCTCTTGTCGGCAACGAATGGCGGCGGGTCGGGGCAAGTCGAGGGACACGGGATGGCGGTCGATCGCCATGCCGGCGAGCGGTCACTGCTGATCGCGTGCTTTGCGAGTCGCGGCAGCGTTGAAAGCGAGGGCGAAGAGCGAGATCGCTCCGCCGATGACGCCGGCCGGGATCAGTACGTCCGCTGCGGAGGGCCATCGTCCGACCACTCGTGCGTGTCGAGGATTGGCCGGGTCGTAGGCGACGTTCACTCGGTTGCCGCGCCGGTCATCGAACGCGTCGAACACGACCTGCTGGAACTGCTCCGGCGTCCCGCTGCCGGCCGGCGCGAACCGTACCGTCAGCGTCGACCCGTCGGGGGCGTCGTCCTGGACGCGTACGAGGACTCCGACAGCCCGCGCTCCGCTACGTTCTACGGCCTGGGCCCGTACCAGGCCCAGCCATCCGCCGAACCCGGCGAGCACCGCCGTGGCCGCCACGACGGCCCAGACCCGCATTCGATCCTGGGGACGAACCTGGCTGTCCTCGGGTGAGGCGTTGGCATCCGCGCCGCTCCTTCGCCGTGCCCAAGTGAAGGCGACCGGCCAGTACAAGACAGTGACCGGACCAACAATCAAGGGATGGTCGGCCACGGCTTGGACCCCGGCGAGAACTCCGGCCGCGATCAGCCCGACGATCACGCAGACGAAGCCCGGAGCTACCCACATGCGGGTTCGCGGCGGAACGCCCTCGAGCAGTTTCTCGTAGAGCTTTTCGGTCTCGGTCTGGTGCTCGTCGGGTTGGCCGCGACCACCACCACCTCCTCCACCAGCCACAAGCCGATCTTGTCAGTCGGAGTGGAAGGACCGACAGGGTTTAGCCGGTGTCCTGCATCGGGTCGCGGAGCCGGAATTGTCGATGCAGGGGCGAACGTGGCATCAGTGGGCGACGATTCCCAGCAGCAGGCTCAGCGCCGTTGCCACAACGGGTGTCAGGTAGGTCGCGGCGACTGCCTTCGGGTGCGCCTTCCGGATCGGAACTCCGCTGTGTGGGGAGTGGGCGAAGCCCGTTGTCGACCACCGAACAACCTGCCGTGAGGACCGTGATGGCCACTGCGTACATCGCCAGACGCCAGCGCATGCGGTGAGGGTAATGGCGACAGAACGACGCCAACGGAACTGTGGCTTGCGAGGAGGACGGGGAGGGTCACTTGCAAGCGCGCGGTTCCACGTGTCAACTTCTCGGCTATGAGGCACCGCGCTCCCGGTGGAGATTCCCGGATGTTGGCGTGGTTCGTGTTCGCCGGCGAGCGGGTCCTGGACGGGCTAGGCGAGGCGGCGGTCAGGCTTGCTGCGTGTGGCCTGGTCGCGCTTGTGGGCCTTGGCCTCGTAGCGGCTCCAGCGCTCACGGTCGCGGTGGCTGTGCCGGGGCTGCTTCTGGCTGGCTACGGCTGCGTCGAGTGGCTTCGTGCGTCGCGACGGGGCGTGCGGGTTCGGCATCGTCGCCTGGCGACGGCTTCGGTTGTGACGGCTGCCACTGTCGGATGCCTGGCTGTGTACGCGGTCACATACTGCCGATGCTCCCGCTGGTGGTGACGGGTCCGCGCGGCCGGGCGGCTGCGAAGACCGTCGCGGACCTCGGTCTGCCGGGTCTGCACTTTCACGATCTTCGCCACACGGGGAACGTCCTCGCGGCCCAGACGCTGGGGGCGACGCTGCGAGATCTGGTGGCGCGGATGGGCCGCGACAGCATGCGGGCGGCGCTGATCTACCAGCACGTCACCCGTGATGCCGACCGTGCCATCGCGGACGCGATCGCGGCACAGATCGCACGAGACGTCGCGCCGAGGGAGGACAAACGGAGCCGGGGCGATGCGGGCTAATAGCACGGAGATAGCACGCCAGAGCTTCGAGCGGCGGCATGACGAAGGCCCGGGCTTCCCGATCATGGGGTTGGCCTGGCCTTTGTGGTGGAGCGGGTGACGGGAATCGAACCCGCACTGTCAGCTTGGGAAACGTACGTCTACGGGTCCTGTGGACGGTCCCACGCCCGGATGATCGGCCGCGAGTGTCCTGGAGTGACCGCCGGAGACCTCGGCTAATGGCCCGTGGATGGCCCGGCGGGAACCTTGGAACGTCTCCTCGGAGGACGATCATGGCTTACGCTTCGAGCACCGACGTGCGGAGGGCTCATGCTGTTCATGCGGGCGTTCCTGGTGGTGTTCTTTGCCTTGGCTGTGTGGTCTGTGATCGCCCCGCGCTCCCAGTGGCAGCTGCTATCGAGTTGGCAGTATCGACACCCTGAAGCCAACGAGCCGAGCGATGCGTCCCACATGCTTACGCGCGTGGGCGGCGTGGCCGCAATCCTCTTCGGTCTGTTCATGTGGCACCTCGCCGGGAAGGTGACTTGACGGAAGTGCTGGAGGAATCACCGTTGGTAAAGGCGTCGAAACCCTACTTGGAACCGTTTCTGAGATTCGGTCTCGTAGGAACCCCGCCTCGAGTTGCCGACCCAATCATTTCTCAACTTGGATCGAAACAATTCGACCAGCTAACGTCTAGCGCTGCCGCGGAGGTCCTGGAGGGTTTGGCGTACTTGCAGTGGATAAGAGCTGCACTCGTGGCGGGGCCCGTTCTCGGAATACTGGTTGGGCTAACAAGCATCAAAGGTAGATATACCGAGATGCTATGGGCGATTGGTCTGGTCCTGATCATGTGGCTCCCCCTCTATATGATCCTCTTGGGCTTGGTGCGGTTTTTCTTGCTCCATCCGGACCGGATGGCGGCAGCTCGAATTTCGAGCCGGCCAGTGGCTTGGCGTGCAGCCCGCTATTCCCCATCGATCTCGCTTTTACTGGCCGGGGTTTTTGGTGCTCTGTTTCATTAGCGTAAGGGCTCAACGGGCAGCATGATCACGACCTGCGCGGCCCGCGCTCGGGAGGCCTTGGGTCTGGTGCTCCTCGTCGTCAGGTGTTCCAGGTCGCTGGGGTCTTGGTCGACGACCGGCGATGGCCCGGACGATGGCGACTCGGCTGAGGATGTCGACCGCGCGAGCTAATGGCCCGTGACGCGCTCATGGTGGCTGACTGCGAAGGCCCGGGCTTCCCGATCATGAGGTTGGTCTGGGCCTTTGTGGTGGAGCTGGTGACGGGAATCGAACCCGCACTGTCAGCTTGGGAATCGCAGAGATCGAACTGCGTACGTGGTCTGGTGGCGTGGATCGGCGGACTGGAGTGACTGAATGCTTCGGTCCTGGCCCGCCGTAATGGCACGCGGATGGCGCAGGCGAGCGGCTGCGGCCCGTTCACCGCATCCGTACCGACGGACACCGACTTCTACACCGAGCGGCTGGGTGTGCCTACCCGTCTGGAGCGGGCAGCTTGGTCAAAGGCGTGTGAGTTAAGGTCGGGCGCCATGAAGCTACCAGCGGTGGCGGTCTTGGAAGGCGTGGAGCGCTTTGGCCGTGCCGCCGCTGCGCAGGGTCTGGGCGTTGATGGCGTGCATGTGTACCAGGAGGGGCGCGACCCGGTGGAGCGACACTGGGCCGCTGACATCCGCCGCGACGTGTTCTCGGTGTCGAAGACGTTCACCTCGGTCGCTGTCGGTATCGCCGCCGACGAAGGGCTGCTCAAGGTGGACGATCCGGTCCTGCGACACCTGCCGAGCCTCGCCGCCGCGGCCAGTGCCAGCGTCGAGGCGGTCACGATACGCCACCTGCTGACCATGACCTCCGGCCTGGGCTGGCGATGGCCCGACCCGGACGCTGACCATCCGGGCGACCCGGCCGCGGACTTCCTGTCTACGAAACCGGCTGCCACGCCGGGAACGCTGTTCCAATATCGCGGCGGCAGCACCTACGTGCTGAGCAGAATCATCCATGCCTGCTCGGGTATGGACCTGCGCGACTATCTGGTCCCTCGACTCTTCACACCGCTGGGGATCGCCAACCCGCAATGGCACCGGTGTCCTCTTGGTTACTCCCTCGGGGCCGTCGGGCTGTTCCTGCGAACGGCCGAACTCGCCCGTCTCGGGCAGACCCTGCTGGACGGAGGCCGCTACCAGGGCCGCCAGCTCGTCTCCGCCGAGTACGTGGCCGCGCTCACGACCGACACGACCAGCACCGACGGACACCTGGCCACCTGCGGGACCGAACCTCATCCACAGAACGCCACCTACGGCCGCCACGTCTGGCTTTGCGACCGCGACGGTGCCTGGCGAATGGACGGGATCTACGGACAGTTCTGCGTGGTGTTTCCCCACCACGCCGCATGCATCACGGTCACTTCGCACTACCAGGGGGCGACCACCGACATCCTGGACACGATCTGGTCAGAAATCGTTCCGACGCTCTACCGCCACTAGCGGAGGGCCGGCGGGCTTTGGCCGGTGTCCTGCATCGGGTCGGGAGACCAGGGGGCCGTAAGCTTCCGCGGCTCCGCGATCTCATGAACCGAATGGGGCACGACTCGATGCGGGCGGCGCTGATCTACCAGCACCGGACGAGGGGAGCGGATGAGGCGATCGCGGCTGCCGTCGACGCGCGGGTGCGGGCCGCTCGGGTGTGTCTGACCAACCTGGGTGGAGACAGTGACGACGGCTCCGGAACCAGCCTCACCGGCGCGGGCTAATGGCACGTGGATGGCACACGGACCGCTTCTGGTAGCAGAGGCTGTAGATGTGGGAAAGCCCGAGGCGGAGGGATCATGGTCCCTGACCTGGGGCTTTGTCGTGGTTGGTGCTGTGGAGCGGGTGACGGGAATCGAACCCGCACTGTCAGCTTGGGAAGCTGATGTTCTGCCATTGAACTACACCCGCAGCGCGCCGCCGGTGAGGCGGCACCCGCCGCCACGAAGGCGACGAGCGCTCAGAATACTACCCATCCCCGGCGTGCCGCCGACGGCATGTCCTCCCGCCGATCCGGGGTTCGGTAGGTTGCCTGCGTGCTGCTCTCCGACCGCGACATCCGCATCGAGCTCGACAAGGGCCGGGTGGTCCTCGACCCGTTCGAGCCCGAGTTCGTCCAGCCGTCCAGTGTGGACGTACGCATGGACCGCTACTTCCGGGTGTTCGAGAACCACCGATACCCCCACATCGACCCGGCCGAGGAGCAGCCCGACCTGACCCGCCAGGTCGAGTGCGAGAAGGGCGAGGCGTTCATCCTGCACCCGGGCGAGTTCGTGCTGGCCTCGACGTACGAAGTGATCACGCTGCCCGACGACGTCGCCGCCCGGCTGGAGGGCAAGTCCAGCCTCGGCCGGCTCGGCCTGCTCACGCACTCCACGGCGGGCTGGATCGACCCCGGCTTCTCCGGGCACGTGACGCTCGAGCTGTCCAACGTCGCCACGCTGCCGATCAAGCTCTGGCCCGGGATGAAGATCGGCCAGCTGTGTTTCTTCCGGCTCAGCTCGCCGGCGGAGCAGCCCTACGGCTCCGAGCGCTACGGCTCCCGATACCAGGACCAGCGCGGCCCGACTCCGTCCAGGTCGTACCGGAATTTCCACCGCGCCGACATCTGAGCCTGGCGGACGGCCCGCCAGCTAGGGCTTCTGTCCCCTACTCCGGCGGTCCTCGCGGACACATTCTGCGAGAAAGGGACCGTCCGCCGTCCTGCGGCCGGGGGTGCATCCCGGGCTGCCGACGTGCCGCCTGGGAGGACTCGGGTCCGGGGCCGCCGAAGCCGGAGGTTGCGATGCCCGGCGCCACCCGCGCGAAGACCAAGCGCCCCACCAAGGCACAGCTGGCAACGGCACTGGACCGGATGCTGCCGGCGGCCCGGATGGTCGAGATCGACACGGTGGACCTCGCACTTTCCCCCGAGGACGCCTGGGAAGTGATCCGGCACGGCGACCTCTTCGCCCACTCCCGGCTGGTCCGGGCACTTTCCTCGCTGCGCCGGATGCCCGAACGCCTGGGAACGCCGATGCGGGAACCCGGCGTCCAGGTGCTCTCCGAGGACAGTCCGCACGAGATGGTCGTCGGCGCGATCGGCAGGGTGTGGCGGGCACGGGTCGCGCTGGTCGAGGTGCCGTCGGCGAAGGCGTTCATGGAGTTCGACCAGCCCGGCTTCGTCAAGGCGGCGTGGGCGCTGCGGCTGGTGCCGCTGGGTGAGCACGCGACCCGGGTGACGTTGGAGGTACGGGCGGACGCGACCGACCCGGCCACCTGGCGGCGGTTCCGGCGGTACCTGCGGGTCTTCGGCCCCGGGTCACGGCTGCTGCGCCGGCGGATGATGGCGGGCCTCGGCCGGGCGCACGGCCCGGCGGAGGAGGCAGGTACGGAGGCGATGGTCGGCGCCGAGCTGGGCACCGACGCCGAGCTGGGCACCGACGAGCTGCGCGACGAGGCCGGAGGTCGTACGGCAGAGGGTCGTACGGCAGAAGACCGTACGGCGCGCGAACTCGCGGAGGCCGGCGGCGGACGGCGCGGACTGAGCGCCGCCGTGGGCGCGGCGAGCGCGGCGGCCGGCACGGCGGCGGGCGGACTTGCCCGCCGGCTGACCAGGCAACACCAACACCCCGCGAAGCCCCGGCGGGCCCCCGACGCCGCCCGCGCCCTGCCCGGCGACGAGCTCATCCCCGACGCCGACGGCCAGCTGACCCAGGAGGTGACCATCGACGCCCGCCCGACGACGATCTGGCCGTGGCTGATGCAGATGGGCACCGGCCGGGCCGGCTTCTACAGCCTCGACCTCCTCGGCAACGCCGGCCGGCGCAGCGCCCGGGAGCTGCACCCGGAGTTTCAGGACCTGCGGGTCGGCGACCTGATCCCGGCGACACCGGACGGCGGGGCGGGGTTCGACGTACTCGTCCTGCACCCTGCCCGGGTCCTCGTGCTCGGCGGCCTCGTCGACCGGCTGAGCAACACGCAGTTGCCGTTCGCCGCCACGAGACCGGAACGCTTCTGGCAGGCGACCTGGGCGTTCGTCCTCGAACCCCTCGACGACGACACCACCCGGCTGACCGCGCGGCTGCGGATGGCGTTCGGCGCACGCGGGCAGCTGCACACCCGCTGGATCAGCCCGCTGCACCACCTGGCCCAGAACCACCAGCTGCGCCGGCTCGCCGCCCGCGCGGAAGGACGCCTGCCCCGCGACGACTGGCGCGACGTCACCGCCGGCCTGGGCGCCGCGACCCGGATGGCGGCCGGCGTGGCGACGCCGTTCCTGCGCGGGCGCCGGCGTACCTGGGGGCTCGACGACGACCCGGCGGCCAGGCGCGACCGGACCTACCCCGGCGACCACCTGATCCCGGAGCCGCGATGGGGCTTCACCCACGCGATCGAGATCAACGCGCCGGTGGAACGCGTGTGGCCGTGGGTGCAGCAGATCGGCGCCGACCGGGCCGGCTTCTACAGCTACCAGTGGCTGGAGAACCTCGTCGGCTGCCGGATCCGCAACGCCGAGACGCTGCACGCGGAGTGGACCGCGGAGGAGGGCGGCGAACTCCTCGTCCATCCCCAGGTGGCGCCGCTGCGGCTGGTGACGGTCTCACCGGGCCGGTCGTTTGTGGCGTACGTGGACGACGAGACCGCGCGCGCGGAGGGCCGGCCGTGGGCGCGGGCCACCTGGCTGTTCGCCGTCGAACCGCTGAACGCGCGGCGGACGAGGTTCCTCAGCAGGTTCCGTGCGGACTCCTCCGAGGACCTGCTCACCCGGCTGACGTTCGGGCCGAGTCTGCTGGAGCCGATCAGCGTCGTGATGGACCGGGCGATGTTGTACGGGGTGAAGCAGCGGGCCGAGCGGCAGCCCGGCCCGCTCGTGCCGCGGCCCCGCCCCGCCGACGGCTGACGGGTCGTACTGCAGACCGTTTGTCCAGCCCGATCCTGGCCGCGGTCGCCGGCCAGAGGTGGCGGCGCCGCCCGATCTGGGCCACAGTGGCACCGTGTTGCAGCCGGAAACTGACACCCAGTCCACGCCGCTGGTCGGCCACGCCGCGCCGCCCCACCTGCAGGTGATGTCGTTCAACCTGCGCAACGCCGTCGGCGACGGAACCGACCCGTGGCCCGAACGCCGGGCCGCCAACCGTGCCCTCCTCCGGGCCGAGCTGCCGACGGTGATCGGCACCCAGGAAGGCCTCTACCAGCAGCTACGCGAGGTGGCCGGGGCGTTGCCCGCCGAGTACGATTGGATCGGCACCGGGCGGGAGGGCGGCAGTCGCGGCGAGTTCATGGCCGTGTTCTTCGACGCCTCCCGGCTCGAACCCCGTGAGTTCGACCACTTCTGGCTCTCCGACCAGCCCAACCTGGTGGGTTCGTCGTCCTGGGGCAACCAGGTGGTCCGGATGGCGACCTGGGTGCGCTTTCGCGACCGGTCGACGGGCGTGACGTTCGTGGTTCTCAACACCCACCTCGACCACGCCGTGGACGAGGCGCAGCGCCGCGGCGCCGAACTCGTCGCCGAGCGGCTGGGCGAGTTCGACGCCGACCTGCCGGTGCTGGTGACCGGCGACTTCAACGTCGCGGCCGAGGCATCCGAGCCGTACGCCACCCTGGTCGGGAAGGCCGGACTGGTGGACACCTGGACCGCCGCCGACGAGCGTCTCTCACCGCCGTACGCGACGTTCCACGGCTACCAGCCGCCGGAGGTGGGTGGCGACCGCATCGACTGGATCCTCACCCGTCCTGGCGTGCGGGTCCCGGTCGCGGCGGTCAACACCTTCACCCTCGACGGCCGGTGGGCCTCCGACCACTGGCCGGTCCAGGCCCTGGTCGAGCTTCCGCGCGCCTGATCCGCAGGACACGCCCTAACCGGACGGGCGGGCCAGGCGTTGCGCCGGCAACGTCATCCGGCGCTGCGTGCGGGGGTGTCCCATCGGCTCCAACCGGTCGGCGAGCCCGCGTAGGACCCGGGCGAACCACGGGCGAATCGTGGGACTGCCCGCGGTGCGGAGGGGCGTCGTCTTGTGGTGCCTGTCGGCGAGGGCGCGGAGTTCGGCCTGGCGCTGCTGTGCGAGTTCGTACGTCGGGAAGGTGCTCATGGTGCGCGCTCCGTTTCGGGGGATGTGCGGCTTCGAGGGGAGTGCCGGCGCGGGTGGCGGCGGGCACTGCGCCGGCTGAACGGATCAGGTGAGGGGTAGTGCCGGGCGCTGCGCCGTGGCCGGAGCGATGCGGTCGGCCAGCCGGTGCAGCAGGCCGGCCACCTCGCGCCGCGCCGGGCCGGGGGTGGTGCCCCCGGCCGTGCGCAGGCGAGCCGCGAGCTGGTCGGTACGGCGTTCGGCGAGGACGGCTTCGGTGCGCTGCCGGGCGACGTGGTGGAGGTAGTGGTCGTTCATGGTGCGCCTCTCGCGGCGGAGTCGGTGAATCTTCGGAAGTTGCTGGTCAGGAAGCGGGTGGCGCGGCTCAGCGGGCGCGGACGATCGAGACGTCCCCGCTGAGGGTCCGGGCGCGGAGCTCGACGGACTCGTCACCCTCGCCGGGCTCGCCGGCGTCGTCGAGGGCGGAGTGCACGTCACCGGACAGCGAGGACACGTCCAGCCAGGCGGCCACTCCGGCGACGATGCCGACGGTGACGTCTCCGGAAGCGGTTTCCACCGAGACCTGGCCACGGCGGACGCTGGGCAGCGAGACATCGCCGGACGCGGACCGGGCCTCGACCGAGCCGCCCGCGACGGCGACCGTCGTGTCGCCGGACGCGGTGTGCACGCGGACGTTCCCGCCGACCGGGCCGAGGTCGAGGTCGCCGGAGGCGCTGGCCACCTGCAGGTCACCACCGACCTCGCCAAGGGTGACGTCGCCGGACGCGCTCTGCACCTTCGCGGCGCCGTCCACCCGCCGGCAGGTGACGTCCCCGCTCGCGGTCTGGATCTCCAGCTCGCCGACCTCCTGGAGTTCGACGTCGCCGGAGGCGGTGGTGAGGTTGACGTCCCCCAGCCGGCCGACCGCCCGCAGGTCCGCGGATGCCTTGGTGCCCCGCAGGTGCGAGCCGGTCGGCAGGGCGACGCGTACGTAGAGGGCGCCGGAGCGGCCGAGCCGGCCGTACTCGTTGCCGTCGGGCGACTCGACCACGACCGAGCCGTCGCGCTGCTCCACGAGCGTGTGTTGCGCCGCCTCGGTGTCGGCGGGCTTGTTCGAGTTGTACGGGCGGACCTCGACCTCGGTGTCGGCGCGGTCGGAGGCCTCGATGAGGATCTCGCCGGACTGGACGCGCAGTCGCAGGTTGACGGGCTCAGGGGTGGCGAAAGTAGGCATGCTGGCTCCTGGGAGTGAGCTGGTGAGTGAAGGAGATGTGCTGGGCACCCGCATCTCGGGCGCCGCGCGGCTCAGGGCTGTGGGGGTTGGGTGGCCCTGAGCCGCGGTGGTTCGTCGGTCGGCCGGCCGGGCCGGCGCTAGCGCACCCAGCCGGTGACGCGCTTGCCGACGCGCGGACCGGACCGGCCGCGCGAGCCGCGGGGCCCTCCGCCCGGGGAGCTGTCGGTGAGGGCCGAGCTCACCGCGCGGACCAGCCAGGTGTTGACCGAGACGCCCTCGCGGGCGGCAGCCTCCTCGGCCCGGGTCTTCAGCGACTCGGGCAGTCGCAGGGTGACCCGGGAGGTGCCCTGCTCGGTCTCGCCGGGCGGGGGCGGCGGCGGAGGCGACGGCGGTCCCGCCGGCTCCTCCTCCGGAAGGTGTGCACTCGGGGGCGGGGTGACGACGAACTCCGGCTCGCGGCCGCGCAGGCGCACCTCGACCGAGCCCGGTGCGAGCTCGCGGGTGACCTCCTCGGCGGCGGTGGAGAGCGCGTCCATCAGAGCGAGCCGTACGGCAGCGTCCAGCGCGGCCGTCAGGCGCTCCGCGGCGATCCGGGCTTCCTGCCCGGCAACCTCCGCGGCGACCGAGAGGTCGCGGCGGATGCTGTCGACGTACGGTGCGAGTTCCATGACGTCATCATGGCGTCATGTGCGACGCCATGTCAAGCGTCGATATCGTCAGGATGACGTCATCCGGCGCTATCGCGACGTCACGCCCTCGCCGTCCGCGTCTCCGTCCGCCTGGCTCCCGTCGCCGTCACTGTCCGCCGCCCGCGGGGCGAGGGTGCCGCGCCGGACCGACTCCAGCAGCAGCTGGGCGACGTCGATCACCTCGACCTCGTCCCGGGCCGCGCCCTCGGACTGCTTCTGGGTCAGTCCGTCGGAGAGCATCGTCTTGCAGAACGGGCAGCCGGTGGCGATCTGGTCCGCGCCGGTGGCCACCGCCTCCTCGGTGCGGTTGAGGTTGATCCGGGAGCCGATCCGCTCCTCCATCCACATCCGGCCCCCGCCGGCACCGCAGCAGAACGATTCCTTGCCGCTGCGGGGCATCTCGCGTACCTCGACCCCGGGCAGTGCGCCGAGCAGCTCCCGCGGCGGCTCGTAGACCTGGTTGTGCCGGCCGAGGTAACAGGGGTCGTGGTAGGTGATCGGCCGGCCCGCCGAGCCGTTGCCGGTCGGGCCGTCACCGGGCTCCGCCGCGACGGGCGTCAGCTTCTTCTCCCGCACCAGCCGGTTGAGCAGCTGGGTGTGGTGCACCACCTCGAGCTCCAGGCCGAGCTGGCGGTATTCGTTCTTGATGGTGTTGAAGCAGTGCGCGCAGGTGACCACCGCCTTGGTGGCGCCGGCCTCCTTCAGCGTCTCGACGTTCTGCTGGGCGAGCATCTGGTAGACGAACTCGTTGCCCGCGCGCCGGGCGGGGTCGCCACTGCAGGTCTCCGCCTGGCCGAGCACGGCGAACGACACCCCGGCGATGTTCAGCAGTTCGGCGACGGCTCGGGTGGTCCGCTTCGCGCGGTCGTCGTAGGCGCCGGCGCACCCGACCCAGAAGAGGTACTCCACTTCGCCCAGGCTGTCCACGTCACCGCCGAGCACGGGCACCTCGAACGGCAGGTCCTTCGCCCAGTCCAGTCGCGCGGAGGGGTTCATGTTCCACGGATTGCCCTTGTTTTCCAGGCCCCTGAACAGTTGGTTGAGCTCGCTCGGGAACTCCGACTCGACCAGCACCTGGTTGCGGCGCAGGTCCAGCACGTGGTCGACGTGCTCGATGTCAACCGGGCATTGCTCCACGCAGGCACCACAGGTGGTGCAGCCCCACAGCACGTCCGGGTCGATCAGCGCGGTCGCCGAACCGTCGCCGGCCACGCCGTAACCCGTGATCCCGTGGCCGGACGGGCCGTGACCGGTGGCGGCGTCACCGGTCGCGCCGTCGGCGCTCGCGGTGGTCGGGCCGACCAGCGGCCGTTCGCCCTCGGCGCGTACGGCGTCGGGCAGGGAGGCGCGTGCCTCCTCACCGGCCTGGAGATAGGGAGCCTTCGCGTACGCGTGGTCGCGCAACGTCGTCACCAGCAACTTCGGTGACAGCGGCTTGCCGGTGTTCCAGGCCGGGCACTGCGACTGGCAGCGGCCGCACTCGGTGCAGGTCGTGAAGTCGAGCAGGCCCTTCCAGGTGAACTCCTCGACCGCGCCGACACCGAAGATGTCGTCCTCGCCGGGGTCCTCGAAGTCGATCGGCTCACCCCGCGAACGCATCGGCGGCAGCGGGCCGAGCGCCGTGCCGCCGTCCGCCTCGCGCTTGAACCAGACGTTGAAGAACGCGGTGAAACGGTGCCACGCCACGCCCATGGTGGCGTTCAGCGCGATGACCAGGAACCACGCCATCGACACCACGATCTTGGCCGTCGCCACCGCCAGGATCGCGGTGCCCAGCGCGCCCGCGCTCATGCCGGTGAAGCCTGCGACCAGCGGCGTGCTGATCGGGTAGTGGATGCTCCATCCGCGCTGACCGGCCAGTGCGCCCTCCAGACCGCGCAGCACCAGGATGCACACCGCGATCGCGACGATCGTCCACTCGACGTAGTAGGCCTGCCAGAACGTCGATCCGGCGAACCTGCTGCCCCGGCCGAGCCGCCGGGGGTGCTTGACCTGACGAATCACCATCAGCGTGAGGATCGCCACGAGGGTGAGGAACGCGATGAGTTCGGACCCGGCCTCGTAGGGCCACCAGTGCCCGACCACCGGCAGCGCCCACGCGGGCCCGGCGTAGATCTGGCCGTAGGCGGTGACCAGGGTGAAGAAGAGCGCGCCGAAGCCGACGAACACGAACCAGTGCGCCACCCCGACCAGGCGCCATTTCGCCAGCCTGGAGTGGCCGATCGTCTCCCGCAGCAGGGTCAGCCAGCGCTGACCGGGCCGGTCGGTACGGCCGGGCGCGGGCTGGCCGAGCCGGATCACCCCGACCATCGAGGCGGCGGTGCGCGCGACCAGCGCGACCGCGACCAGGGTGATCACGGTGGAGATGACGATCGCTGCGACACGCATTCGCGGCGCCCTTCTCGGAACGGCCTGCTCGGAAACGGCTGTGGTGGTTCGAGGGTAGGAGGTCGGACCGACACGACGGGTGCCCGGTCCGTTTCGCCTGACCGATCGTCACGACTGGTCCACCGGGGCGGGTGGCGCCGGACCGGCCGGGGTAGTTTCATTGGCTGGTCGCGACCGAGGGTGAACATTTCCGCGTTCAGCCACTGTCGGTGCACGCGGCTAGGGTGGGGTGGGTTTTTCGGCGCGCGGTCGTGACAGGCCGGAGTCACTACGACACCAGGCGACCAATGTGTGCTCGTCGACCGAGGAGGGCCGACGTGATCGAGTTCGAATCCGTGACCAAGCGTTACCCCGACGGAACCGTCGCGGTCGACCAGGTGGACCTTCGGGCTCCGTCCGGTGAGATCACGGTGCTCGTCGGGCCCTCCGGATGCGGGAAGACGACCTCCCTGCGGATGATCAACCGCATGGTGGAGCCGACGTCGGGCCGCATCCTGATCGACGG
Organism: Actinopolymorpha cephalotaxi; assembly: GCF_013408535.1. Lineage (NCBI taxonomy): Bacteria > Bacillati > Actinomycetota > Actinomycetes > Propionibacteriales > Actinopolymorphaceae > Actinopolymorpha > Actinopolymorpha cephalotaxi. The sequence goes on along the minus strand of NZ_JACBZA010000001.1, from coordinate 5,747,551 downwards.
CAAGGACACCGGCACGACGAATCCCGCGCAGCTTCGCCGCGGCATCGGTTACGTCATCCAGCACGCCGGCCTGTTTCCCCACCGCACGGTGGTCGACAACGTGGCGACCGTTCCGTTGCTGCTGGGGTGGAACAGAAAGAAGGCGCGCGCACACGCTGCGGAGCTGATCGAACGCGTCGGTCTGGACGCCCATCTGGGCGACCGTTATCCCGCGCAGCTGTCCGGCGGGCAGCAGCAGCGGGTGGGTGTGGCGCGGGCGCTGGCCGCCGATCCTCCGGTGATGCTGATGGACGAGCCGTTCAGTGCCGTCGACCCGGTCGTACGTGAGAGCCTGCAGGAGGAGTTCCTGCGCCTGCAGGACGAACTCGACAAGACGATCGTGTTCGTCACGCACGACATCGACGAGGCGATCAAGCTGGGAGACCGGGTGGCGGTTTTCCGTACCGGCGGGCGACTCGCGCAGTTCGCCGAGCCGAAGCGTCTCCTGGAGCACCCGGCCGACGAGTTCGTCGCGGGCTTCGTCGGCAAGGACCGCGGCTACCGCGCCCTGTCGTTCACCCCGGCCGACGGCATCTCCCTCGACGACGAGCCGACCGTCCGGCTGGGCGCCCCGATCGCCGACGCCCGGAAGGCGGCCGTCGACGGCTGGGTGCTGGTCGTCGACGACGAGCGCCGTCCGCAAGGCTGGCTTGACGCACAGAACTCCCCGCAGGACGCGGTGGACAGCGACCACCTCAACCGCGCCGGCACGGTGGCGTCGGCGGAGGGCTCCCTGCGCGGGGTGCTCGACGCCGCGCTCTCCTCGCCCACCGGACGCGGCGTGGTCGCCGACCCGGCCGGCCGGCTGCTCGGCACCATCACCGCGGGCCCCGTGCTCGCCCGGCTCGACCAGCCGACCGCCGGCCGGGGCGCGCCCGATCAGTCCCCCGAGCCGGAGGTCGCAAACCCGTGATCTCCTGGCTTCGCGACAACGCCGGCACCGTCGCGTCGTACTTCCTGCAGCACGTCTGGCTGGCGACGCTGCCGCTGGTGATCGCCCTGGTGCTGGCGATCCCGCTCGGCTGGGTGGCCAGGCGTTATGGCTGGCTGCACACGCCGATGATCGGCCTCACCGGCCTGCTCTACACCATTCCGTCGCTGGCGCTGTTCGTCGTGCTGCCGCTCATCCTGGGTACTCAGATCCTCGACCCGATCAACGTCGTGGTGGCGTTGACGATCTACTCGCTGGCGCTGCTGGTCCGCACCGTGGCCGACGGCCTCGGCTCGGTTCCGGGCGACGTCGAGCAGGCGGCGACCGCGATGGGCTACACCGGTTTCCGCAGGTTCTTCGCCGTCGACCTGCCGGTGGCGGTGCCGGTCATCGCCGCGGGCATGCGGGTCGCCGCGGTGTCCAACGTCAGCCTGGTCGCGGTGTCGGCGCTGCTCGGCGTACCCCAGCTCGGCCTGCTGTTCACCGACGGGCTCAACCGCGACTACTTCCCGCCGCTGGTCGCCGGCATCGTGCTGTGCGTCCTGCTCGCCCTGGCGCTGGACGGGCTGATCCTGGTGCTGACCCGGCTGCTGGCCCCGTGGCAGCGCATCGCGAGGGGGACATCGTGATCTCGTCGGTGATCGGCTGGTTCGGCAATCCGGACAACTGGACCGGGGACGGCGGCATCCCGGTCCGGCTGCTCCAGCATCTGGAGTACTCCCTGGCGGCCCTGCTGATCGCGGCGCTGATCGGCATCCCCCTCGGCCTCTACATCGGGCACACCGGGCGCGGCGCGTTCCTCGTCGCGGGCCTCGCCAACTCCCTGCGCGCGCTGCCCTCGCTGGGCCTGCTCGTGGTGATGGCGCTGCTGCTGGGGTCCCGGATCCACGGCGACCTGGTCTACGTCATCCCGAGCATCCTCGTCCTGGTCGTGCTCGCCGTCCCACCGATCCTGGCCAGTACGTACTCCGGGGTGCAGGGCGTCGACCCGGCCGCCCGCGACGCGGCGTACGGCATGGGCATGACCGGCATGAGCGTGCTCACCAAGGTCGAGGCGCCGTGCGCACTGCCGCTCATCCTGTCCGGCGTACGCAGCGCCATGCTGCAGATCATCGCCACCGCCACCATCGCCGCGATCACCTCACTCGGCGGCCTCGGCCGGTTCATCGTGGACGGCCAGGCGGTCCGCGACTACGCCCAGATGGTCGGCGGCTCGATCCTGGTCGCCGCGCTGGCGATCGTGGTCGAGGCGGTGCTGGCGCTGGTGCAGCGGCTGGTGGTCCCCGCCGGCCTCACCAGCAGGGCACAGCGACGGGCGTCGGCGGTCTCCGCCGAACGCACCGAGCCGGAGCCGGACGCCGAGGTCGGCCGCGAAGAACTCGCCGGAGTCCGCTGACAGACCCCTACGCCTGACACGCCCCGGAACTCCGGCGCGACCAGGCCGTGCACCACCGTCACCCACCAAGGAGATACCCGTCATGAAGTTCGCAAAGATCGCCGCCGCGGCGACGGTCGCGTTGCTCGCCCTCGCCGGGTGCGGTGGCGGCGGCAACCCGATGACCGAGAACACCAAGGCTCCCGCGACCAAGGCGCCGGCCGACACGATCGTGGTCGGCTCCGCCGACTTCCCCGAGAGCACGCTGATCGGTGAGATCTACGCCGGCGCGTTGCGGGCCAAGGGAGTCAAGGTCACCACGAAGTTCGGCATCGGCGCCCGCGAGATCTACCTCAAGGCGCTCGAGGACGGGTCGATCGACCTGATCCCCGAGTACACCGGAAACCTCCTGCAGGCGTTCGACGAGAAGACGAAGGCCTCCACCTCCGCCGACGTGTACGCCGAGCTGAAGAAGGCCACACCGAGCAAGCTCACCGTGCTCGAACAGGCCACTGCGGAGGACAAGGACGCGGTGGCGGTGACCAAGGAGACCGCCGCGAAGTACAAGCTGAAGAAGCTCAGCGACCTCAAGCCGGTCGCCGGCAAGCTCGTGCTCGGCGGCCCGCCGGAGTGGAAGACCCGCGAGCGTTCCGGCGTCCCCGCGCTGGAGAAGGTGTACGGCCTGAAGTTCAAGGGCGACTTCAAGTCGCTCAAGGGGACCCTGCTCCCGCAGGCGCTGGCCAACGGCCAGGTCGACGCGGCCAACATGTTCACCACCGACCCGGTGGTGCAGAAGAACGGCTTCATCCTGCTCGAGGACGACAAGGCCCTCTTCCCGGCGCAGAACGTCGTACCGCTGATCAACAAGTCCAAGGCGTCGCCGAAGGTCGAGGAGGCGCTGAACGGCGTCTCGGCCAAGCTCGACACCAAGACGCTCCTCGCCCTGAACACCCAGGTCGTCGTGGACAAGAAGGACGCGTCCGCGGTGGCCAAGGAGTGGCTCACCAAGAACGGCCTCGTCTGAGCCCCACCCAGGGCTGAGCCACCCAGGCTGAGCCACCCAGGCTGGGCCAAGGGTTCGTACGGGAGAAACCGGTGGGCGCCGGCTTCGGGAGACCGGAGCGGGTGCCCACCGGTTTCGTGTCTCCACCGCCTGCCGATCGTCCACATTCCGAGTTCGGTGTCCGCTGATCGAGACGGCCGTTCGGCGAACGCGACGAATGCGGCTTATCGTGGCCGCCATGCGTAACCCGGCCGGCCAGCTCTGCCTGGCCCTGTTCGCCACCGAGCTCGTCCTCGTCGACGACGAGCTCTGCCGCTGAACCCTCGCTCGCATCGCGCGAGCGGCGCCGAAATCCTGAACTTCCCCTCAGCAGAGAGTGCGCCCATGTCCAGCGGCACCACCTCCCCCTCCACATCCGCGTCCACCGGCACCGGAGTCCTGTCCAGGACCGCCTCCGGGCCGGCGCGCTTCCTGACCGGCGCCACGTCCGCGCCCACCCCGCAGGCCGCACCACTCGGCCGCGTCTCCCGGGTGCCGCTGGTGATCGCCACCCTCGCCACGATCGCGCTGGCCGCCTACGTCTGGGTGTCGTACGGCGCGAAACCCGGGGTGCTGCTCCTGCTCGGCGCCGGGCTCGGTGTCGCGCTGTTCCACTCCAGGTTCGGCTTCACCTCCGCGTGGCGGCAGCTGGTCGCGGTTGGCAACGGCGCGGGCCTGCGTGCGCACGCGCTGCTGCTCGGCACCACCGCGACGTTGTTCGCGCTGGTCATCGGCACTGGTACCGGCCTGTTCGGCAGCGTTCCCGCACCGAGTGCCGGCCCGCTGGGCGTCGGCCTGCTGGTCGGCTCGTTCCTCTTCGGTGCCGGCATGCAGATCGGCGGCGCCTGCGCGTCCGGGACGTTGTTCGCGGTCGGCTCCGGCCAGTCCACGATCGTGCTCACCCTCGGCGGCTTCATCGTCGGCTCGGTCCTCTACGCCTGGGCCTACCCGGTCGTCGACACTCTGCCGGCCCTCCCGCCGTACGTCCTCGCCGACCACGTCGGCTGGCTGGGGTCGTGGGCGATCACGATCCTCGCGCTGCTCGTGGTCGTCGCGGTGACGCGTGTGGTGCAGGCCCGCCGGGTGCCGCCGCCGGTCGCACCGGTGCCGACCAGTCGCGGCGTACTGCGGGCGGTTCGCGGCTCGTGGCCGCTGTGGGTCGGCGCGGTCGTCCTCGCGGTGCTCGGCGCCGCCGTCCTGGTGGTGTCCGGCGGTGCCTGGGGCGTGACCAGCGCGTTCACCCTGTGGGGTTCGAAGGCGCTGCAGGCGGTCGGTTTCCACCCGGAGACCTGGGCGTACTGGCAGGAACCCAAGCAGGCGCAGTCGCTCGCCGGCCCGATCCTCACTGACAAGACGAGCTTGACAGACATCGGCATCATGCTCGGCGCCGCGGTGGCCGCGGCCGCCGGTGGCGCGTGGACGCTGCACCGCCGCATCCCGGCGGGTACGGCGATCGCCGCCGTGCTCGGCGGAATCCTGATGGGCGTGGGTGCCCGGCTGGCCGGCGGCTGCAACATCGGCGCGTACCTCGCCGGTATCGCGTCCGGCAGCCTGCACGGGTGGGTGTGGGGGCTGTGCGCGCTCGCCGGTACGTGGGTCGGCCTGCGCGGCCGCGCCGCGTTCGGGCTCGCCAACCCGCGCCGCGACGACAGCGTCTGCTGACGTACGCCGGCGACGGTCTTCGTACCGCCAGGGGCTGACGGCAGCCATCGACCACCGGCAGCCACTGGCCACCGGAAGTGGATGGCTGCCGGTGGCCAGTGGTTGGCGGTGGTCGGTGGTTGACGGCACCGGCTGACCTGCCGGTGCTGCCGTCGTCGCCGTCGAATGTTCACCGCACCGCTGCGTGCACGTGCTATCACGTAAGGGATTCCCGCCAACGCTGGCACAGCGGCCTCGCGCGCAGTGGAATTGGTGCATGGTCGACTTCGCCCAGGCCGACACCGTCCAGGTCGGCACCGGCCCGCTCACCGAGGCCGACGTCGTCGCGGTGGCGCGGTACGCCGCACGGGTGATTCTCGCCCCCGAGGCGCTGACCGCGCTGGCCGCCGGGCGGGCGGCGGTGGAGCGGCTCGGCTCGTCGACCTCGCCGGCGTACGGCATATCCACCGGTTTCGGTGCACTCGCCACCCGGCACATCCCGCGGGAGTCCCGGGCCAGGTTGCAGCGCAGTCTGATCCGTTCCCACGCCGCCGGATCTGGTCCGGAGACGGAGACCGAGGTCGTCCGGGCGATGATGTTGCTGCGCCTTTCCACCCTCGCCACCGGCCGGACCGGCGTACGGCCGGAGACGGCGGAGGCGTTGCAGGCGCTGCTGAACGCCGGGATCACGCCGGTTGTCCCGGAGTACGGCAGTCTCGGATGCTCCGGTGATCTGGCCCCGCTGGCACACGTGGCGCTGGCCCTCACCGGAGAGGGCGAGGTCCGTACCGCAGTCGGCTCCGGGCTGGAGGCGGCCGGCATGGTGCAACCCGCCGCCCAGGCCCTCGCGGCGGCCGGCATCGCCCCGGTCGTGCTGGCCGAGAAGGAGGGCCTCGCCCTCATCAACGGCACCGACGGCATGCTCGGGATGCTCGTCCTCGCCTGCCACGACCTGGACCGGCTGATCCAGACCGCGGACCTCACCGCCGCGATGAGTGTGGAGGCGCTGCTCGGCACCGACCGGGTGTTCGCGCCGGAACTCCAGGCGTTGCGTCCGCATCCGGGCCCGACCGCGGCGGCCGCCCACATGCGGGCGCTGCTGGCCGGGTCCGCGATCGTGGCGAGTCACGCCGGCCCCGCCGACACCCGCGTCCAGGACGCGTACTCCCTGCGATGTGCCCCACAGGTCAACGGCGCGGCGCGGGACACGCTGGCGCACGCGCGGACGGTGGCGGAGTACGAGCTCGCCGCGGCGATCGACAACCCGGTGGTGCTGCGGGACGGGCGGGTGGAGTCCAACGGAAACTTCCACGGCGCGCCGCTCGCGTACGTGCTCGACTTCCTCGCGATCGTCGCCGCCGACGTGGCGAGCATGTCCGAACGCCGGACCGACCGGTTCCTCGACGTCGCCCGCAACCACGGCCTGCCGGCGTTCCTCGCCGACGACCCGGGCCTGGACTCCGGCCACATGATCGCGCAGTACACCGCGGCGGCGATCGTCAGCGAGCTGAAGCGGCTCGCCGTGCCGGCCAGCGTGGACTCCATCCCGTCCTCGGCGATGCAGGAGGACCACGTGTCGATGGGCTGGTCGGCGGGGCGCAAGCTGCGGTTGTCGGTGGACGGTCTCACCCGGGTGCTGGCGATCGAGTTGCTGACCGCCGCGCGGGGACTGGACCTGCGGGTGCCGCTGGCGCCGGCACCGGCGACCGCGGCGGCGCTGCGCGAGCTGCGGCTGCGGGTCTTCGGCCCCGGACCGGACCGGCAGCTGTCCCGGGAGATCGACGCCGCGGTGGCCGTGGTCACCGACGGGCTGGCCCTGGCCGCCGCCGACACGGTGCTCGAGCGCGGCGCACTGGCGGAGGGCGGCGGTCCGGACGAGGCTGGTGGGGGCGGCGGCGACCAGCCGCACCGACCACGGCCAGGAGGTGCCGGATGACCCACCCGCCGGTCGACTCGCACTCGGGCGACTCACACGCCAGCGGCCCGCGCACGGTGACGGCGCCGCGCGGCACCACGCTGCACGCCCGCGGCTGGCCGCAGGAGGCGGCGCTGCGGATGCTGCAGAACAACCTCGACCCGGAGGTGGCCGAGCATCCGCAGGACCTCGTTGTGTACGGCGGAAGTGGCCGGGCCGCCCGCGACTGGGCGAGCTTCGACGCTCTCGTCCGTACTCTCACCACGCTCGCCGACGACGAGACGATGCTGGTGCAGTCGGGCCGGCCGGTCGGGGTGCTGCGTACCGACGAGTGGGCGCCGCGGGTGCTGATCGCCAACTCCCACCTGGTGCCGGACTGGGCGACGTGGGAGGAGTTCCGCCGGCTGGAGGCGCTCGGCCTCACGATGTACGGCCAGATGACCGCCGGCTCGTGGATCTACATCGGTACGCAGGGCATTCTGCAGGGCACGTACGAGACGTTCGCCGCGGTCGCGGCCCGGCTCGCCGAACGCGGCGTCACCGCTCCGGACGCGGCCGGCTCGCTGGCCGGGACGCTCACCGTCACCGCCGGTCTCGGCGGGATGGGCGGTGCCCAGCCGCTCGCGGTGACCATGAACGGCGGCGTGGTGATCTGCGTGGAGTGCGACGACAGCCGGATCCGACGCCGGCTCGACCACCGCTACCTCGACGTCCGCGCGGACTCCCTCGACCACGCGCTCCGGCTGGCCGAGGAGGCGGTGCGGGCGCGGCGGCCGCTCTCGGTCGGGGTGCTCGGCAACGCCGCCGAGGTGGTGCCCGCGCTGCTGGCCCGCAGCGCCCCGGTCGACGTGGTGACCGACCAGACCTCCGCGCACGACCCGTTGATGTACCTCCCGCTCGGGGTGGGCTTCGACGACTGGGCCGCTGAGCGCGCGCGTGACCCCGCGGGGCTGGTGGAGCGCGCACGGGAGTCGATGGCCCGCCACGTCGAGGCGATGGTGGGCTTCCTGGACGCCGGCGCGGAGGTGTTCGACTACGGCAACTCCATCCGCGACGAGGCCCGCAAGGGCGGGTTGACACGGGCGTTCGCCTTCCCCGGTTTCGTTCCGGCGTACATCCGGCCGCTGTTCTGCGAGGGCAAGGGACCGTTTCGCTGGGTGGCGCTGTCCGGCGACCCGGCCGACATCGCGCGTACGGACAGGGCGGTGCTCGAGCTGTTCCCGGACAACGAGCCGCTGGCCCGGTGGATCCGGTTGGCCGGTGAACGCGTCCACTTCCAGGGACTGCCCGCGCGGATCTGCTGGCTCGGCTACGGCGAACGCGACCGCGCCGGGCTGCGGTTCAACGAACTGGTCGCGTCGGGAGAGGTCTCGGCGCCGATCGTGATCGGCCGCGACCACCTCGACGCCGGCTCGGTCGCCTCCCCCTACCGCGAGACCGAGGCGATGGCCGACGGCTCGGACGCGATCGCCGACTGGCCGCTGCTGAACGCGATGGTGAACGTCGCCTCCGGCGCCGCCTGGGTCTCCCTGCACCACGGCGGCGGCGTCGGGATCGGCCGGTCGATCCACGCCGGCCAGGTCACCGTCGCCGACGGGACGCCCCTCGCCGCCCGTAAGCTCGCCCGGGTGCTGGGAAACGACCCGGCCACCGGTGTCATCCGGCACGTCGACGCGGGGTACGAACGAGCCGAGGAGACCGCGCGCCGGCTCGGCGTCCGCACACCCATGCGGGAAGGGCCGGCGGAAGGTTCGGCGGAAGCGTCGGCGGAAGGTTCGGTGGAAGGATCCGTGCAGGCATGACAGCGGCCGGGAGTGGCTCGTTCGGGAACGACTTCGAGCAGCTGTGGAAGGCCCTCGCCCCGATCGGCCGGGACGACCGGACCGGCGGGTACCGCCGCTACTCGTGGACGCCGGCGCACCAGGAGTGCGAGCGGTGGTTCCGCGACGAGGCCGGCCGCCGTGACCTCACCGTGGAGGCCGACGGCAACGGCAACCTGGTCGCGTGGTGGCGGCCGGATCCCGCGCGGGTGACCGGCGGCGTCGTCACCGGCAGCCACCTCGACTCCGTACCCGACGGCGGCGCGTACGACGGGCCGCTCGGCGTGGTCTCGGCGTTCGCCGCGCTGGACGCGATCCGGGCCGGTGGCGCTGCTGCCGGGGCCGGGGCGAGCGCGCCGACCCGGCCGCTGGGCATCGCGGTGTTCGCCGAGGAGGAGGGCGCGCGGTTCGGCGTGCCCTGCCTGGGCTCGCGGCTGCTGACCGGAGCGCTGGAGCCGGACCGGGCGCGTGGCCTGCGAGACGCCGACGGCGTACCGCTCACCGACGCGATGGAGCGGGCCGGTGTGCCCGTCGACCTCGGGCCCGCACCCGGCCTGCTGCGCGCGCCGTCGGCGTTCGTCGAGCTGCACGTCGAGCAGGGCAGGGCCCTCGCCGACCTGGGCGCGCCCGTCGCCGTCGCGAGGGACATCTGGCCGCACGGCCGCTGGCGGTTCGAGTTCGGCGGGCGGGCCGATCATGCCGGGACGACCGCGATGGCCGACCGGCACGACCCGATGCTGACGTACGCCATGACCGCGCTCGCCGCCAACAAGCGGGCCCGGCTCACCAACGCCCGGACGACGTTCGGCCGGGTGCGGGTCGAGCCGAACGCCACCAACGCCGTGCCTTCCCTCGTCCGCGCCTGGCTGGACGCCCGCGCCGCCGACGAGGCGAGCCTGGACGCCCTGGTGGAGGAGATCCGCCGCCAGGCCGGCGACCGCGCCCAGCGCGACGGCACCCGGCTGGAGGTGCACCCGGAGTCGTGGACGCCGCGGGTGGAGTTCGACGTACGCCTGCGCGACCGGGTGGCCGCCCGGCTCGGTTCACCGCCGGTGCTGTCCACCCAGGCCGGGCACGACGCGGGCATCCTCGCCGCCGCCGGGATCCCGGCCGCGATGCTGTTCGTCCGCAACCCCACCGGCGTCTCGCACGCGCCGGAGGAGTACGCCGAACCCGCCGACTGCCTCGCCGGCGTGGACGCGCTGGCCGCGGTCCTCACCGACCTGCTGGCCGGATAGCCGAACCGGGCGCACGCCATGAACCCGGAGCCGACCGCGTACTGGTGCGCCCTCGCCTGGCTGCCGCCCGGCCGGGTCGAGGCCGGCGTGCTGGTCGAGGTGGCCGGGACGCGCATCGAGGCCGTCCGCACGAACGTCCCGCGGCCGCCCGCCTCCGCCGTACAGCTGCCCGGCCTCACCATCCCCGGCCTGGCCGACGTGCACTCGCACGCGTTCCACCGTGTGCTCCGCGGGCGAACCCAGGACCCGCCCGGCGGCGACGGTGGCAACAGCGGCGCGGGCACCGGCACGTTCTGGACCTGGCGGGACCGGATGTACGAGGTCGCAGAGCGACTGGATCCCGACAGCTACTACGACCTCGCCGTCGCGGTGTACGCCGAGCTGGCCCTGGCCGGGGTCACCTGCGTCGGTGAGTTCCACTACCTGCACCACGGGCCGGGCGGGCGCCGCTACGACGACCCGAACGCGATGGCCGACATGCTGGTCGCCGCGGCCCGGACCGCCGGCATCCGGATCTGCCTGCTCGACGCGTGCTACCTCACCGGCGGGATCGGCGCGCCGCTGACCGGTGTGCAGGAACGCTTCGGCGACGGGGACGCCGAACGATGGGCCGGACGCGTGGACGCCCTGCACGAGAGGTACGCCGGCGCCGACGACGTGACGATCGGGGCCGCGGTGCACTCGGTCCGTGCCGTACCCGCCGAGCAGTTGCCGACCGTGGCCGCGTGGGCGCACGCCCGGGCCGCGCCACTGCACGTCCACGTCGCCGAGCAACCCCGCGAGAACACCGACTGCGTCGCGGCGTACGGCATGGATCCGGTACGCCTGCTGTTCGAGCGCGGCGTCCTCGGCCCCCGGACCACGGCGGTGCACGCCACGCACCTGGACGATGGCGGCGTCGGGCTGCTCGCCGAGACCGGGACGACCGTGTGCCTGTGTCCCACGACCGAACGCGACCTCGCCGACGGACTCGGCCCCGCGGGCGCGCTGGCCCGGGCCGGCGCCACCCTCGTCCTGGGCAGCGACAGCCACGCGGTGGTCGACCTGTTCGCCGAGGCCCGCGCGCTGGAGTGGGGTGAGCGGCTCGCCACCGGCCGCCGCGGCCACTGGCCGGCGTCCGCCCTGCTCACCGCGTGCACCGAGGCGGGCCACCGCGCGCTCGGCTTCCCGGACACCGGGGTGATCGAGGCCGGTGCCCGGGCCGACCTGGTGAGTGTCCGGCTGGACTCGGTGCGTACCGCCGGGACCGACCCGGCCCACGCCGCGCAGACGGTGGTGTTCGCCGCCACGGCTGCCGACGTCCACGCGGTGGTCGGCGGCGGCGTGCAGGTGGTGGCCGGCGGCCGGCACCGACGGGTGGACGACGTCGCCGGCCGGCTGGACGCCGCCATCCGCGCCGCCCTGGCGTGAGACCGGGAGTTCGCCCGCCCGTTGATCACACGCGGTGCCCGCGCTGCTACAGTGCGTGGGTGTTCGTACGCTCTCGTCGGCATTTCGACCCGATGGCGGGGTTTTTTCCACAGATCCTCCGCTTCCTCCCGCCCGATCTGCCTTACGCTCCGGTCAGTTCTCTCTTCCCAGACGACACCCTCGGGGGGTCCCACGTGAGATCGCGTCGCCTGGTCGGCGGTCTTGCAGCCCTCGCCACCGCTGTCAGCGGTTCGGCGCTGGTTGCCATGGCCGTGCCGGCCAGCGCGGGCTCGAGTACGAGTCCCGCGTTCGCTCGCACCACCACCCCGGACGCAGTCGTGTCGCAGCGCGGCAACGACGGGTCCGTACGCGTCATCGAACCCAAGGGCGGCACCATTGCCCGCCCCAGGGGCGTGGCCGCCGACGCCAAGCCGGAGACGGCCGCGAAGGCGCACCTGTCCACCTACGCCAAGGCGTTCGGCGTCAGCAGCTCGCAGCTGACGGCGGCCTCGTCGACGAAGCTCGCCAACGGCTCCGCGGTCCGCTTCGACCGATCCGTCGACGGCGTCCCGGTGTTCGCCGGCCAGCTGGTCGTCGCACTGGACCAGTCCAACAACCTGCAGTTCATCGCGGGCGAGACCGGTGGCAAGCCCACCCGTTCGTTCCCGAGCGTCGGAAAGCTCCAGGCGAACAAGTTCGCCGGTGTTGCCAGGAAGGTCGTCGCGACCCGGGAGAAGCTCGGCTCGACCGCGGGCCTGAAGGTCCGGTCCGAGGGGCGTAACTGGTACGACGGCTCCATCCTCGGCGTGCCCGGGGCCAAGGGCGTCCAGCCGGTCTACACCTACGTCGTCGGCGACGCCCGGCGCGCCCTGCAGTACCGCGTCCTCGTCGACGCCTCCACCGGCAAGGCCGCACTGGCCTACTCGCTCACCGAGCGCGCGCTCAACCGCGTGGTCTGCGACGCCAAGCGCCGGGTCGACGCGGACACCACGTGCGACGGCGACGCCAACCCCTACGCGCGGGTGGAGGGCCAGGGCCCGTCCGGCGTGGCCGACGTCAACAAGGTCTACGACTTCTTCAAGGACACCTCGGTCCGCTACGCGAGCTACGTCAACCTCGACCTGACGAAGCTCATCGGCATCGACTACGGCGACGGCAAGGGCAAGGCGCTGCGGGCCACGGTGCGCGTCTGCACCTCCGACCCCAACGGCTGCCCGTTCGCCAACGCCTACTGGGACGGCCAGCAGATGGTCTTCGGCGAGGGCGTGACCACCGACGACGTGACGGGGCACGAACTGACCCACGGCGTCACCGAGCGCACCGCCGCCCTGGCGTACCTCTACCAGTCCGGTGCGATCAACGAGGGCCTGTCGGATGCGTGGGGTGAGATCGTCGACCTCACCAACGGAAGCGCCGACGACACCGCGGCCAACCGCTGGAAGATCGCAGAGGGCTCGTCCCTGGGCGTGATCCGGGACATGAAGAACCCCAACGCCTACGACCAGCCGGACAAGATGACCTCCGGCATGTGGTACGACGACGTCAACTTCGAGGACAACGGCGGCGTCCACTACAACAGCGGGGTCTTCAACAAGTCGGTCTACCTGCTCGCCGACGGCGCGTCCTTCAACGGCTACACCGTCCGTGGCCTGGGCCTGGCGAAGACCGCGAAGGTCCTCTGGACGACCCAGAACCTCCTCGCCCCGGGCGCGGACTACAAGGACGTCTTCTACACCATGCCGCTGGCCTGCCGGAAGAACATCGGCCAGGTGGGCACCTACATCACCGAGGACGACTGCCAGCAGGTCGACAAGGCGGTTCGGGCCACCGAGATGTACAAGGACCCGGTGCGCGGCAGCGCCAAGAACGTCGACTACTGCGCCAACGGCACGTCGCCCAAGGCCAGCTACACCGAGGGCTTCGAGTCCAAGAGCGGTGGCTGGACGTTCCAGGGCAACTGGGTGCTCTCCAGCGAGGTCGGCATGCCCTACGCCACCGTCGGCAAGGACTCCGCCACCTCGTGGACCAATGCGGGCGACAACGTTGCGCTGACTCAGAAGGCGGGCGTGAAGATCCCGGCGGGTTCGTACCTTCGCTTCGACCACTCCTACCTGATCGAGAACGGCGACGGAGCGAGGATCGAGTACAACTCGGGCTCGGGTTGGCACGGGATGGCGGCTCTGCCCAACGTCAACGGTGAGGACACCCCGGCCGCTCAGTTCGGCGGCCTGAAGAGCTTCGCGGGTACGTCCAACGGCTTCGGCGGAACGCGGTACGACCTGTCCAGCCTGTCGGGCAGGACGGTGCAGTTCCGCTTCCACTCCAAGGTGGGGACGGACACCTCCTACTGGTGGGTCGACAACCTGAAGATCTACACCTGCGGCTGATCCGCGGCGCACCTGTCGCGTAGCCGAGGGAACGACGGCCTCGGTACCAACCGGAAACGGTTGGTACCGAGGCCGTTTCGTACCCGCCGCTTCGTACTCCCCGAACGCGTCGAGTGACGCGATCTAGCGCACGGTGACCGGGTCGTCATGTCCGGTTTCTGGTATCTCGGGGGGACCTGGGATTTACGGGATCTTGGGTATCCAAATCGTCCGATTTGCCACTAGGCTCCTCGGGCACTGTCTGCGCGGCGATCTTCGGCGCGCGAGGTCACGTCACGCTCCGGACCAATGGGGGTTACTTGTGAAGTACCGACGCACAGTCGGCGGCATCGCCGCCCTGGCGACGGTCGTCAGTGGGAGCGCTCTGGCGCTCGCCGCACCGTCATATGCCGGCACGATGTCCGGCCCGAGCTTCTTGCCCAAGAAGGCGGACAGCTCGATCAAGGTTCTAGAGGGGTCCGACGGCGACGTCACCGGCATCGCGGCCAAGGGGTCGGCGATCAAGCTGCCGAAGGGGACGTCCGCGTCTCCGAAGGCCGCGGCCAAGGCACACCTGCAGAACTTCGCGGGCAAGCTCGGTGTCGACGCCGCCCAGATGAAGACCGTCAGGTCGCAGAAGGTCGACGGCGGCAACGTCGTGCGGATGCAGCAGGAGATCAACGGCATCCCCGTCGTCGCCGGTGAGCTGGTCGCGTCTCTCGACAAGCAGAACAACCTCGAGGCGCTGCTCGGCAAGACCGCCAAGGGTTCGGTGCAGGCGCCGAAGAAGCTGTTCAGCGCCGGCGCGAGCCGGGTCGTGGCGCGCGAGTATGTCGCCAAGAAGGCGGAAGTGTCCGCCGCCAAGCTCGAGGTCAAGAGCGAGGGCCGCTGGATCTACAACCCCTCGCTGCTGGATGCGCCCGGTGCGCCGGTCAACCGCGAGACGCTGAAGTTCCAGGTCAACACCCCCGACCACGCCGTCGACTACACCGTCTTCGTCGACAGCGGCTTCCACACCGTCGCGCTGGCCGTCAGCAACAACCACGCGGCGCTCAAGCGCGACATCTGCGACCTGAACAACAAGGACGCCGGTGACCTGGACGGCGCCAAGTGCGACGGGTCCACCAACAAGTACACCCGCCGCGAGGGTGGTGCGAAGTCCGGCATCGCCGACGTCGACAAGGTCTACGACAACCTCGGCGTGGTCTCCAAGTGGTACGCCTCCTACGCCGGCCTGGACGTTTCCACGTTCATCGGCGGCGACAGCGGCACGCTGAGGGCCTCCACCCGTACCTGCCTCTCCCAGCTGCAGCCGGGCTGCCCCCTGGCCAACGCGTTCTGGAGCGACGGCATCGGTCAGATGGTCTACGGCGAGGGCGTGACCGGCCTCGACGTGACCGGCCACGAGCTGACCCACGGCGTGACCTCGAACACCTCCGCGCTCTTCTACGCCTACCAGTCGGGCGCGATCAACGAGTCGGTCTCCGACACGATGGGCGAGCTGATCGACCTGGCCGCCAACCCCGGCAAGGCCGGCAGCGACCAGGGCTGGCTGATCGGTGAGGACGAGCACCCGGCGTCGCCGGACCTGCCCGCGCCGCTGCGCAGCCTGAAGGACCCGACCAAGTACGACCAGCCTGACCGGCTGACCTCCTCGCTGTGGACCGCCGACCAGCAGTACCGCGACAGCGGCGGTGTGCACACCAACAGCGGGCCGGGCAACAAGACCGCCTACCTGCTGACGCAGGGCGACACCTTCAACGGCTACACCATCCGTGGTATCGGCCTGGCGAAGGCGTTCAAGATCTACTGGACCGCCGAAAACCTGATGACCTCGGGTACGGACTACAAGGATCTGTTCAACGTCCTGCCGCTGTCCTGCCGTAAGAACATCGGCAAGACGGGCACCTACATCACCGAGGACGACTGCGCCCAGGTCGACAAGGCCGTCCGCGCGACCGAGCTCTACAAGGACCCGGCCAACGCCGCCCCGGTTGCCACGCCGTACTGCACCACCGGCAACGTGAAGTCGTCCTACGTCCAGACCTTCGACGCCACCCCGTCGGACTGGTCGATGGCCGGTGGCGCCGGCCTGACGAAGTCGGCCTACGACTTCGACTATGTCAACACCGGCAAGGACGCGCTCGCGCTGTTCACCCAGCCGGCGAGCGGGCCCTACCCCGCGGTCACGACCAGCACGGCGATGTCCGCCAAGAAGACGATCCCGGCCGGTAGCTGGCTGCGGATCGACTACGCCACGCTGTTCGGCCTGTACCAGCCGTCCGCTGGTGCCACCGCCAAGCTGGAGTACGACGACGGCAGTGGGTGGAAGAACGCCAACAACCTGCCCGGCTCCGTCAACGGTGGCCCGTGGACCCAGCACGACTCCCACGGCTGGGCCTCGGCGAAGTACAACCTGCTGACCCTCACCGGAAAGAACGTCCGGTTCCGGATCACGGTCAGCGGTGTCGCGGGCGACGGCGACGCGTCGATCATGACGGTGGACAACTTCAAGATCTACACCTGCGCATGACCGACCTCGGGTGGCCGAGCCAGGTGAGCCGCCGCGTCGGCGGAGCAGCCTGCAGGAGTAGCCACTCGTAGTCACCACGGTACGAAACCGAGAGGGCCCCGAGATCACCACCGGTGATCTCGGGGCCCTCTCGCATGCCCGCCCGCTGCCGCCGCGACGGCGACCGCGGGCCGGGGTTCGAGTCGGGCGCCGGCGGGCAGGCGTCCCGGCAGTCGCCCTGAGCTGCGGCCTCGCCGCCCCGGCCTACCCGGAGGAGACCCTGAGGCGACCCTGAACTTGAGCCGACCTGACTCACCTCTGTTGACTGAAGCGCGCTAGGTCGGCACTATTGAGCCGGTTGCACTCAAGGCTGACAGGTCGGATCCCGGCCGTCCGCCCGCGGGGGTGACACCAGCACGATCACGCAGGCGCATCGCACACACGACACCAGATCCATCCGCACGGCGTCCGCCGGCGGCTCTCAACTCGGAGGCTTGTGGTTATGTCTCGTTCGGTCGGTATCGATCTTGGTACGACGAATTCTGTGGTGGCGGTTCTTGAGGGTGGGGAGCCGACGGTTGTGACGAATGCGGAGGGTGCGCGGACGACTCCGTCGGTGGTGGCGTTTGCGAAGAATGGTGAGGTGTTGGTGGGGGAGGTGGCGAAGCGGCAGGCGGTGACGAATGTTGATCGGACGATTCGTTCGGTGAAGCGTCATATGGGGTCGGATTGGTCGGCGTCTGTGGATGGGAAGCCGTTTACGGCGCAGCAGATTTCTGCGTTTGTGTTGCAGAAGTTGAAGCGTGATGCGGAGGCGTATCTGGGGGAGTCGGTGACGGATGCGGTGATTACCGTGCCGGCGTATTTTTCGGATGCGCAGCGTCAGGCGACGAAGGAGGCTGGTGAGATTGCTGGGCTGAATGTTCAGCGGATCATCAATGAGCCGACGGCGGCTGCGTTGGCGTATGGGTTGGACAAGGGGTCGGATCAGACGATTCTGGTGTTCGATCTGGGTGGTGGCACGTTTGATGTGTCGTTGTTGGAGATTGGTGAGGGTGTGTTCGAGGTGAAGGCGACCTCGGGTGACAATCTTTTGGGTGGGGATGACTGGGATTCGAAGATCGTGGACTGGCTGGTGGGTCAGTTCAAGAACAAGCATGGTGTGGATCTTGGGGCGGACAAGATCGCGAAGCAGCGGCTGACGGAGGCTGCGGAGAAGGCGAAGATCGAGTTGTCGTCGGCGTCGGAGACGTCGATCAATCTGCCGTATGTGACGTTGGGTGAGTCGGGTCCGTTGCATTTGGATGAGAAGTTGACTCGTGCTGAGTTCCAGCGGTTGACGGGGGATTTGTTGGAGCGGTGTCGTCGTCCGTTCCAGCAGGTGTTGCGGGATGGCGGGGTCGAGGTGGCGAAGATCGATCACGTGATTCTTGTGGGTGGGTCCACGCGGATGCCTGCGGTGGCTGAGTTGGTGCGGGAGTTGACGGGTGGTAAGGAGCCTCACAAGGGTGTGAATCCTGATGAGGTGGTGGCGATTGGTGCGTCGTTGCAGTCGGGTGTGTTGCGGGGTGAGGTGAAGGATGTCCTGTTGTTGGATGTCACTCCCCTGTCCCTCGGCATCGCCACCAAGGGCGGCGTGTTCACCAAGATCATCGAGCGCAACACCACCATTCCCACGAAGCGTTCCGAAGTCTTCACGACTGCCGAGGACAACCAGCCCTCGGTGATGATCGAGGTGTTCCAGGGCGAACGCGAAATGGCCCGGGACAACAAGTCGCTCGGCAACTTCGAGCTCACCGGCCTGCCGCCCGCTCCCCGGAACGTCCCGCAGATCGAGGTGGCGTTCGACATCGACGCGAACGGCATCGTGCACGTGTCGGCGAAGGACCTGGGCACGGGTCGTGAGCAGAAGATGACGGTCACCGGTGGATCGGCGTTGCCGAAGGACGACATCGACCGGATGGTCCGGGACGCGGAGCAGTACGCCGAGGAGGACCGCAGCCGCCGTGAGGCCGCGGAGCTTCGCAACCAGGCCGACAGCCTCGTCTACCAGACGGAGAAGTTCGTCGCGGACAACCCCGACAGCGTTCCGGCCGAGGTCAAGTCGGAGGTCGAGCAGGACACCGCGGCCTTGAAGAAGGCCCTCGAAGGTGAGGACGCCGACGCGCTGAAGGCGGCCTTCGACAAGCTGTCGGAGTCGCGCACCAAGATGGGTTCGGCGATCTACGCCAACGCCCAGCAGTCCCAGGGCGCCCCGGCCGGCGAGGCCGGCGACGCCACCGGCAGCGGTGACGGCTCCGCCGCCGCGGACGACGACGTGGTCGACGCCGAGATCGTCGACGACGACAAGCCCGCCGGTGCCGCGGGCGACGAGGGACAGGGCGGTCAGAAGTGAGCCAGGCCGAGGAACACGAAGGACCCGTGGTCCACGACCGGCGGCGCATCGACCCGCGCACCGGGCAGATCCGGGAGGAGGCGCGCGCGACCGCGCCTTCGCCCGGCGCCGGCGAAGCGGCCGAACCCGACGCGGGGGCCACTGCCACGACCGGTGAGCCTGGCGGTGCCGAGGAGGCCTCCGCGGCGTCCGCCGCGGAGGTGGAGGCGCTCAAGCTGGCCGTCGCCGAACGCACCAACGACCTCAAGCGGCTCCAGGCGGAGTACGTCAACTACAAGCGGCGGGTCGACCGCGACCGGCAGGCCAACCAGGAACACGCCGTCGGCAGCGTGCTGACCGAACTCCTCCCGGTCCTCGACGACATCGGCCGGGCCCGTGAGCACGAGGAGTTGTCCGGCGGGTTCAAGGCGGTGTCCGAGGCGCTGGAAACCTCGTTGTCCAAGCTCGGGCTGGTGAAGTTCGGCGAGGCCGGCGACGAGTTCGATCCGCGGGTGCACGACGCGCTCATGCACGCGTACTCCGACGACGTGTCGGGGCCGACGTGCTCGGCCATCCTCCAGCCGGGCTACCGGCTGGGCGAGCGGGTGCTGCGGCCGGCCCGGGTCGCGGTCACCGAACCCACCGTCGGGCTGCCGCCGGAGCAGGCGGCGCAGAGCGCCGACGCCGAGCCGGCCGCCGGGGCGGACGAAGGTGCCACGGCGGGCGCCGATGACCAGCCGCCGACCGACAACGGCTGAGCAAGGGGGAGGTGGGGAGCACCATGGGCACCAAGGAATGGCTCGAGAAGGACTTCTACAAGGTGCTCGGCGTCTCCAAGGATGCGAAGCCCGAGGAGATCAAAAAGTCCTACCGCAAGCTCGCCCGGGCCAACCACCCCGACGCCAACCGGGGTGACGCCAAGGCGGAGGAGCGGTTCAAGGAGGTTTCCGAGGCCTACTCCGTCCTCTCCGACCCGGCCAAGCGCAAGGAGTACGACGAGGCTCGGTCGCTGTTCGGTGGAGGCGGGTTCCGCTTCCCCGGCGGCGGCGGAGGAGCCGGCGGCCAGGCCGGCGGCGGTTTTCCGTTCGACCTCGGCGACATCTTCACCCAGCAGCAGGGCGGCAACCGCGGGGGCGGCGGTCTGGGCGACATCCTCGGTGGCATCTTCACCGGCGGGCGCACCCGGACCCCGCCGGGCACCCGCCCGCGCCGGGGCGCCGACGTGGAGACCGAGGTCACCATCGGCTTCCGGGACGCGGTCGACGGTGTGACGGTCCCGCTCCGGATGACCAGCGACGCGCCGTGCCCGGCGTGTTCGGGCACCGGCGCGAAGGCCGGCACGATGCCGCGGGTGTGCCCGGACTGCGAGGGCGTCGGGATGCGGGCCACCTCCCAGGGCGGCCGGCTGGCGATGACCGAGCCGTGCCGCTCCTGCCGGGGCCGCGGCCTGGTGGTCGACAACCCGTGCCCCACCTGCCACGGTTCGGGCCGGGCGGAGTCGGCCCGCACGATGCAGGTGCGCATCCCGGCCGGGGTGTACGACAACCAGCGCATCCGCCTGCGCGCCAAGGGCGCCGCGGGCGAGCGGGGCGGACCGGCCGGCGACCTGTACGTCACCGTGCACGTACAGGCGGACGAGCGGTTCGGCCGCAAGGGCGAGCACCTCACCGTCACCGTGCCGATCTCGTTCCCCGAGGCGGCGCTCGGTGGTGAGGTGAAGGTGCCCACGCTCGCCGGCCCGCTGGTCACCCTGAAGGTCCCGCCGGGCACACCCAACGGCCGTACGTTCCGCGTACGCGGCAAGGGAGCGGCCCGCCGGGACGGCACCAAGGGCGACCTGCTGGTCACCGTGGAGGTGGTCGTTCCGGACCATCTCGACGACAAGGCCCGGGAAGCCCTCGACGCCTACCGCCGGGCGACCGGAAGCGACGCGGCGCGCGGTGAGTACGACGGGAAGGAAGGCGTCCGATGACGGGTACCCGTGCCGGCGCGCCGGACGGCTCACGCCGCTCCCGGCCGGCCTTCGACGTGTCGATGGACGCCGAGACGCCGGTGTACGTCATCAGCGTCGCGGCCGAGCTCACCGGCCTGCACCCGCAGACCCTTCGCACCTACGACCGGCTCGGCCTGGTTCGGCCGGGCCGGTCGGGGGGCGGGGGCCGGCGCTACTCCCTCCGTGACATCGAGACCCTGCGGCACGTCATCGAGCTCACCGCCGCAGGCATCGGCCTGGAGGGCGTGCGCCGGATTCTCGAGCTGGAGTCCGTCGTCGAGGCGCTCGGCGGTCGGGTGCAGGAGCTGGAAGGCGCTCTCGAGGACGCCCGGCTGATGTTCGAACGCGCCGCCGAGCAGGCGGCCTTCCTCCCCGAGCTGCTGCCCCGCCCGAGCCAGGCCGTCGTGGTCTGGAAGGGCCGGACTCGGCGCCGGCGACAGCCCTGATCTCGCGGACCACCATGACCCAGGGCCCGGCACGATCACGAAGTTGAGTGGAATGGACTCAACTTCGTGATGGTTCAGCCAGCAGAAGACCGATGACGACGGGGGCCTGCACCGCAGACACCCAGACACCCAGACACGGGACATCCAGACAGGGAACACCCAGACCGGGGACACGGAAACCATGGATGCACAGAAACTGACGACCAAGAGCCAGGACGCGCTCTCGGCCGCGATCCGCCGGGCCGCCAACGGCGGCAACCCGGCCGTGGAGCCCGTCCACCTGCTCAGCGCGCTCGTCGCCGAGCCGGAAGGCACCGCGGCGGGCCTCCTCGAGGCGGTCGGCGCCGACCGCCGGACGGTGGAGAAGTCCGCCGACGCCGCGGCCGAGCGGCTGCCGGCGGCGAGCGGGTCGACCGTCCAGGCGCCGGGACTGTCCCGTCCGCTCTACCAGGTGATGCAGGTCGCCCAGGACCAGGCGACCGAGCTCGGTGACGAGTACGTCTCCACCGAGCACCTCCTGGTCGGGCTCGCGACCGTGGGCGGGCCCGCCAAGGACGTCCTGACCCGGGCCGGCGCCAATGCCGAGGCCCTGCTGGCGGCGTTCGCCCAGGTCCGTGGCTCCGCGCGGGTGACCACGCCGGACCCCGAGGGCACCTACAAGGCGCTGGCGAAGTACTCCGTAGACCTCACCGAAAGCGCCCGCGAGGGCAAGCTCGACCCGGTGATCGGCCGGGACTCCGAGGTGCGCCGGGTGGTCCAGGTGCTGTCCCGGCGTACCAAGAACAACCCCGTGCTGATCGGCGAGCCCGGCGTCGGCAAGACCGCCGTCGTGGAGGGGCTCGCCCAGCGCATCGTCGCCGGTGACGTTCCCGAGTCGCTGAAGGGCCGCCGGTTGGTGGCGCTCGACCTGGGTTCGATGGTGGCCGGCGCGAAGTACCGCGGTGAGTTCGAGGAACGCCTGAAGGCCGTACTCAACGAGATCAAGGAGAGCAACGGCCAGGTCATCACGTTCATCGACGAACTCCACACCGTCGTCGGCGCGGGTGCCTCCGGCGACAGCTCGATGGACGCGGGCAACATGCTCAAGCCGATGCTGGCCCGCGGCGAGCTGCGGATGATCGGCGCGACGACGCTGGACGAGTACCGCCAGCGGATCGAGAAGGACCCCGCCCTCGAACGCCGGTTCCAGCAGGTGTTCGTCGGCGAGCCGTCCGTCGAGGACACCATCGCGATCCTGCGCGGCCTGCGCGAGCGGTACGAGGCGCACCACAAGGTGCAGATCGCCGACGCCGCCCTGGTCGCCGCGGCAACCCTGTCCAACCGGTACATCACCGGGCGCAAGCTGCCGGACAAGGCGATCGACCTGGTGGACGAGTCGGCCAGCCGGCTCCGGATGGAGATCGACTCCAGCCCGGTGGAGATCGACGAGCTGCGCCGGCAGGTCGACCGGATGCGGATGGAGGAGCTGGCCCTGTCCAAGGAGGACGACGCCGCCAGCCAGGAGCGCCTGGCCACGCTGCGCGCCGAGCTCGCCGACCGCGAGGAGACGCTGCGCGGGCTGGAGGCCCGGTGGGACAAGGAGAAGTCCGGCCTCAACCACGTGGGCGAGGTCAAGCAGCGGCTGGACGACCTGCGGGTGCAGTCCGAGCGCGCCCAGCGCGAGGGCGACCTGGAGACCGCGGCGCGCATCCTCTACGGCGAGATCCCCCAGCTGGAGAAGGAGCTGCGGGAGGCCAGTGAGGCGCCGGTCGAGGTCACCGACACCGTGCCGATGGTGCGCGACGAGGTCGGTCCCGACGAGGTGGCCGAGGTGGTGTCCGCCTGGACCGGCATCCCCACCGGCCGGCTGCTGGAGGGCGAGACCGGCAAGCTGCTGCGGATGGAGGACGAACTCGGGCACCGGCTGATCGGGCAGCGCCGAGCCGTGGCCGCGGTGTCGGACGCCGTACGCCGTGCCCGGGCCGGCGTGTCCGACCCGGACCGGCCGACCGGATCGTTCCTGTTCCTCGGGCCGACCGGCGTCGGCAAGACCGAGCTGGCCAAGGCGCTGGCGGAGTTCCTCTTCGACGACGAGCGCGCGATGGTGCGGATCGACATGAGCGAGTACGCGGAGAAGCACTCGGTGGCCCGCCTGGTCGGCGCGCCGCCCGGTTACGTCGGCTACGAGGAGGGCGGTCAGCTGACCGAGGCCGTCCGCCGCCGCCCGTACTCCGTGATCCTGCTGGACGAGGTGGAGAAGGCCCACCCGGAGGTCTTCGACGTACTCCTGCAGGTGCTCGACGACGGCCGGCTGACCGACGGGCAGGGCCGCACGGTCGACTTCCGCAACGTGATCCTGATCCTCACCAGCAACCTGGGTTCGCAGTACCTCGCCGACCCGGCGCTGGCGGAGGAGAAGAAGCGCGACCTGGTGATGAACGTCGTCCGCACGTCGTTCAAGCCGGAGTTCCTCAACCGCCTGGACGAGGTGGTGCTGTTCGACCCGCTGGGCTCGGAGGAGCTCACCCGGATCGTCGAGCTCCAGATCGCCGCCCTCGCCCGGAGGCTGGGTGACCGGCGGATCCGGCTCGAGGTCACCGACGGTGCGAAGGAGTGGCTGGCGCTGACCGGCTACGACCCGGTGTACGGCGCCCGCCCGCTCCGACGGCTGGTGCAGTCGGCGATCGGCGACGGCCTGGCCCGCAAGTTGCTCGCCGGTGAGGTCCGCGACGGCAACCGCGTCCTCGTCGACGTCAACGACGCCAACGACTCCCTGGAGATCGAGCTGGCACCACCCGAACCCGCCCGGGTCGCCTGACCCGGCCCGCCCCCGACGGGGGCACCGACCACTGTCCGCTCGACGTCGACTCGACGTCCTTCCTGATCTCCATCTCGATCTCCATTCGATCCGGCCGGCCGGCCGGGTTCCCCTCTTCATCGGTGACAACACCCGGTGCGGCGCCCTCCACGGGCGCCGCACCCCAATCTCGCTCGGAGGCTTGTGGTTATGTCTCGTTCGGTCGGTATCGATCTTGGTACGACGAATTCTGTGGTGGCGGTTCTTGAGGGTGGGGAGCCGACGGTTGTGACGAATGCGGAGGGTGCGCGGACGACTCCGTCGGTGGTGGCGTTTGCGAAGAATGGTGAGGTGTTGGTGGGGGAGGTGGCGAAGCGGCAGGCGGTGACGAATGTTGATCGGACGATTCGTTCGGTGAAGCGTCATATGGGGTCGGATTGGTCGGCGTCTGTGGATGGGAAGCCGTTTACGGCGCAGCAGATTTCTGCGTTTGTGTTGCAGAAGTTGAAGCGTGATGCGGAGGCGTATCTGGGGGAGTCGGTGACGGATGCGGTGATTACCGTGCCGGCGTATTTTTCGGATGCGCAGCGTCAGGCGACGAAGGAGGCTGGTGAGATTGCTGGGCTGAATGTTCAGCGGATCATCAATGAGCCGACGGCGGCTGCGTTGGCGTATGGGTTGGACAAGGGGTCGGATCAGACGATTCTGGTGTTCGATCTGGGTGGTGGCACGTTTGATGTGTCGTTGTTGGAGATTGGTGAGGGTGTGTTCGAGGTGAAGGCGACCTCGGGTGACAACCTTCTGGGTGGGGATGACTGGGATTCGAAGATCGTGGACTGGCTGGTGGGTCAGTTCAAGAACAAGCATGGTGTGGATCTTGGGGCGGACAAGATCGCGAAGCAGCGGCTGACGGAGGCTGCGGAGAAGGCGAAGATCGAGTTGTCGTCGGCGTCGGAGACGTCGATCAATCTGCCGTATGTGACGTTGGGTGAGTCGGGTCCGTTGCATTTGGACGAGAAGTTGACTCGTGCTGAGTTCCAGCGGTTGACGGGGGATTTGTTGGAGCGGTGTCGTCGTCCGTTCCAGCAGGTGTTGCGGGATGGCGGGGTCGAGGTGGCGAAGATCGATCACGTGATTCTGGTGGGTGGTTCGACGCGGATGCCTGCGGTGGCTGAGTTGGTGCGGGAGTTGACGGGTGGTAAGGAGCCTCACAAGGGTGTGAATCCTGATGAGGTGGTGGCGATTGGTGCGTCGTTGCAGTCGGGTGTGTTGCGGGGTGAGGTGAAGGATGTCCTGTTGTTGGATGTCACTCCCCTGTCCCTCGGCATCGCGTCCGGCCGGCTGTCGGGCCAGGGCGGCATCTTCACCAAGATCATCGAGCGCAACACCACGATCCCGACCACCAAGTCGGAGGTCTTCTCCACCGCGGCCGACGGGCAGCCGTCCGTCCTGATCGAGGTGTTCCAGGGCGAGCGGGCCATGGCGGCCGACAACAAGTCCCTCGGCAACTTCGAGCTCACCGGGATCGCACCGGCGCCGCGCGGCGTGCCCAAGATCGAGGTCTCCTTCGACATCGACGCGAACGGCATCGTGCACGTGTCGGCGAAGGACCTGGGCACGGGTCGTGAGCAGAAGATGACGGTCACGGGTGGGTCGGCTCTCCCCAAGGACGACATCGAGCGGATGGTGCGGGACGCGGAGCAGTACGCCGAGGAGGACCGTCTCCGGCGTGAGGCAGCGGAGTTGCGCAACCAGGCGGACTCGCTGATCTACCAGACGGAGAAGTTCGTCGCGGACAACCCCGACAGCGTTCCGGCCGAGGTGAAGTCGGAGGTCGAGCAGGACGTCTCGGCGCTGAAGAAGGCCCTCGAGGGTGAGGACACGGACGCGGTGAAGGCGGCGTTCGACAAGCTGTCGGAGTCGCGCACCAAGATCGGTTCGGCGATCTACGCCAACGCCGAGCAGGCGCAGGGTGCCCCGACCGGCGAGGCGGCCGACCACACCGACGGACCCGACGGCACCGGCGCGACAGGGGACGCTCCCACCGGCGGTGGGGACGACGTCGTGGAGGGCGAGGTCGTCGACGACGACAAGCGTGGCGAGCAGAAGTAGCCGGCAGTAGGCCGCGGCCGGTGTAGGTGAACCGGTCGGCATGCTCCGGACGGGACCAGCGCCCCGGTCGGCGGCGACAGGTGAAGTGCGACCTGTCGCCGCTGGTCGGGGTGTTCCTGTCCGGCCTGCCGGGCGTCTGCCCCGCGCCCGTCGGGACCCCTCTGCGGGGTCCGGTGCTCGGGTGCCGGCGCATGGTCGACCCCCAAGTTGACCACCACAAGACGACCATGTAACTTCTACGAGTCGCCGGAGAGCGGGACGCCGAAAGGCGGCCGGAACGGCGGCCACTTCGCAGGGACATACCGGACGTCACACAGCTGTGTGGCGGACGTAGGATCCAGGCGAGCCGGTCACGAAGAGCCCGATTTGCCGGGCGGCGACGAGATCGGTAAGGTTTACCGGGTCGCTGAGAGAGCGGGACACCGAAAGGTGGCCGGACCAGCGACCACCCCAAAGAGATCAACGCAGGAGCGCTTCGGCGTTCTGAGTGGATCTTGAGGGTGCCCCGAACAGCCGAGTTGACACGGATGGTCGGAGCAAGTAACGTAGAGGAGTTGCCCTGGAGCCGGGCTGAGAAGTTGGGTTCTGGTGTGTGTCTGATCCTTGAGAACTCAACAGCGTGCCGAAAGTCGATGCAGTGTTTTTTGCCCCGTTGGCAGAATGCTGTGCGGGCCTGAGGGCTTTTTGTCTGAGGGTTTGTGTGGTGTTTTGTCGCGGATTCCTTTGGTGACAGGCGACCTTCGGGTTGTTTGTTTGCTGGGGTGGCTTTTTGTTGGTTTTCAACGGAGAGTTTGATCCTGGCTCAGGACGAACGCTGGCGGCGTGCTTAACACATGCAAGTCGAGCGGAAAGGCCCTTCGGGGTACTCGAGCGGCGAACGGGTGAGTAACACGTGAGCAACCTGCCTTCAGCTCTGGGATAAGCCTGGGAAACTGGGTCTAATACCGGATATGACTCTTGCCTGCATGGGTGGGGGTGGAAAGATTTATTGGCTGAAGATGGGCTCGCGGCCTATCAGCTTGTTGGTGGGGTGATGGCCTACCAAGGCTTTTACGGGTAGCCGGCCTGAGAGGGCGACCGGCCACACTGGGACTGAGACACGGCCCAGACTCCTACGGGAGGCAGCAGTGGGGAATATTGCACAATGGGCGGAAGCCTGATGCAGCAACGCCGCGTGAGGGATGACGGCCTTCGGGTTGTAAACCTCTTTCAGCGGGGACGAAGCGCAAGTGACGGTACCCGCAGAAGAAGCGCCGGCCAACTACGTGCCAGCAGCCGCGGTAACACGTAGGGCGCGAGCGTTGTCCGGAATTATTGGGCGTAAAGGGCTCGTAGGCGGTTTGTTGCGTCGAAAGTGAAAATCCGGGGCTTAACTCCGGACTTGCTTTCGATACGGGCAGACTAGAGGTAGGCAGGGGAGAGTGGAATTCCTGGTGTAGCGGTGGAATGCGCAGATATCAGGAGGAACACCGGTGGCGAAGGCGGCTCTCTGGGCCTTACCTGACGCTGAGGAGCGAAAGCGTGGGGAGCGAACAGGATTAGATACCCTGGTAGTCCACGCCGTAAACGTTGGGCGCTAGGTGTGGGGGACTTCCACGTCCTCCGTGCCGCAGCTAACGCATTAAGCGCCCCGCCTGGGGAGTACGGCCGCAAGGCTAAAACTCAAAGGAATTGACGGGGGCCCGCACAAGCGGCGGAGCATGTTGCTTAATTCGATGCAACGCGAAGAACCTTACCTGGGTTTGACATGCAGAGAAATCTCGTAGAGATACGGGGTCCGTAAGGGCTCTGCACAGGTGGTGCATGGCTGTCGTCAGCTCGTGTCGTGAGATGTTGGGTTAAGTCCCGCAACGAGCGCAACCCTCGTCCTATGTTGCCAGCGGGTAATGCCGGGAACTCATAGGAGACTGCCGGGGTCAACTCGGAGGAAGGTGGGGATGAGGTCAAGTCATCATGCCCCTTATGTCCAGGGCTGCAAACATGCTACAATGGTCGGTACAATGGGCTGCGAAATCGTAAGGTGGAGCGAATCCCTAAAAGCCGGCCTCAGTTCGGATCGGGGTCTGCAACTCGACCCCGTGAAGTTGGAGTCGCTAGTAATCGCGGATCAGCAACGCCGCGGTGAATACGTTCCCGGGCCTTGTACACACCGCCCGTCAAGTCATGAAAGTCGGCAATACCCGAAGCCGGTGACCTAACCCCTTGTGGGATGGAGCCGTCGAAGGTGGGGCTGGCGATTAGGACTAAGTCGTAACAAGGTAGCCGTACCGGAAGGTGCGGCTGGATCACCTCCTTTCTAAGGAGCTTTTCTGGCGGCTGCTCTTCGGGGTGGTTGTCCAGGGCGCCGTTGTCCGGCCGAGTGTGTCGGAGCGGTGAGCTCATTTAGTGGAGCATCGGCTAGTGGGTGTTTACCCACGGTTTTCACGTGGCCTAGTACTGCGTCTTCGCCTGTTTGGTGGAGATGTGTGGAGCGGGGCGTGGGCTGTGGGTGGCGCTGAGGCACGTTGTTGGGTCCTGAGGGATCAGGCCATGGCCGGCGGTTTTTCCGCCGGGTTGTGTGGTCGGGTTTCTTTGGTTGTCGGGCCGTTCCTTCACCGGACGGCCGCCCGGGTTTCGCCGGCGGGATGTTTCTCGTTCGGGGTTGTTTCGGGTGGTGCGCGGTGGTTGTGGGGTGGTTTCCGTTCGTTTCTTGAGAACTGCATAGTGGACGCGAGCATCTTTGTTTTGCCGAGAACTGTGTGTCTGTTTGTTGTGACAAGTTAGTAAGGGCACTCGGTGGATGCCTTGGCACCAGAAGCCGATGAAGGACGTAGGAGCCTGCGAAAAGCCCCGGGGAGTTGGCAACCGAGCTGTGATCCGGGGGTGTCCGAATGGGGAAACCCGGCTGGAGTCATGTCCAGTCACCGGCGCCTGAACACATAGGGCGTTCGGAGGGAACGCGGGGAAGTGAAACATCTCAGTACCCGCAGGAAGAGAAAACAATTGTGATTCCGTGAGTAGCGGCGAGCGAAAGCGGAAGAGGCTAAACCGTGTAGGTGTGATAGCTGGCAGGTGTTGCCTATGCGGGGTTGTGGGACCGTCTTGTCGGAGCTGCTGATCTGGCGAGGAGTTATAAACCGCTGCGGAAGTCGAAGGGTCTGGAAAGTCCCGGCATAGCAGGTGATACCCCTGTAGACGTAACGTGGTGGCTCCTGGACGTGTTCCCAAGTAGCACGGGACCCGTGAAATCCTGTGTGAATCTGGCGGGACCACCCGCCAAGCCTAAATACTTTCTGGTGACCGATAGTGCACTAGTACCGTGAGGGAAAGGTGAAAAGTACCCCGGGAGGGGAGTGAAATAGTTCCTGAAACCGGGTGCCTACAATCCGTCGGAGCATTCCCTTTGTGGGGTGTGACGGCGTGCCTTTTGAAGAATGAGCCTGCGAGTTAGTGGTGCGTGGCGAGGTTAACCCGTGTGGGGAAGCCGTAGCGAAAGCGAGTCCGAACAGGGCGTTTGAGTCGCGTGCTCTAGACCCGAAGCGGAGTGATCTACCCATGGGCAGGGTGAAGCGCGGGTAAGACCGCGTGGAGGCCCGAACCCACCGGCGTTGAAAAGCCGGGGGATGACCTGTGGGTAGGGGTGAAAGGCCAATCAAACTCCGTGATAGCTGGTTCTCCCCGAAATGCATTTAGGTGCAGCGTCGCGTGTTTCCTACCGGAGGTAGAGCACTGGATGGTCTAGGGGGCCGACAAGCTTACCGAAATCAGCCAAACTCCGAATGCCGGTAGGTGAGAGCGCGGCAGTGAGACTGTGGGGGATAAGCTTCATAGTCGAGAGGGAAACAGCCCAGATCACCAGCTAAGGCCCCTAAGCGTTCGCTAAGTGGAAAAGGATGTGGAGTCGCAGAGACAACCAGGAGGTTGGCTTAGAAGCAGCCACCCTTGAAAGAGTGCGTAATAGCTCACTGGTCAAGTGATTCTGCGCCGACAATGTAGCGGGGCTCAAGCGAACCGCCGAAGCTGTGGCATTCACGTATTGTTCGGCCCTTACCTTTCGGGGTGGGGTCCAGACGTGTGGATGGGTAGGGGAGCGTCGTGTGGCGTGTGAAGCGGCGGGGTGACCCAGTCGTGGATGCTACACGAGTGAGAATGCAGGCATGAGTAGCGAAAGAGGAGTGAGAAACTCCTCCGCCGAATGACCAAGGGTTCCAGGGCCAGGCTAATCCGCCCTGGGTAAGTCGGGACCTAAGGCGAGGCCGACAGGCGTAGTCGATGGACAACGGGTTGATATTCCCGTACCGGCTTTGTCGCGCCCATGCTGAGCCCGGTGATGCTAAGCGCCCGAGTCTGGTTCGACCTTTCGGGGTTGTTCTGGGTGAGCGCGTGAACCGATCCGGTAGTAGGCAAGCGATGGGGTGACGCAGGAGGGTAGCTCTACGCGGCGATGGTAGGCGAAAGCTGATCCGCGGGCAAAGGCGTAGGACGAGGCGTTGGTAAATCCGCGTCTCATGATGTCTGAGACCTGATGCCGAGCCGATTGAGGCGAAGTGAGTGATCCCATGCTGCCGAGAAAAACCTCTAGTGAGTGACAAGGCCGCCCGTACCCCAAACCGACACAGGTGGTCAGGTAGAGAATACCAAGGCGATCGGGCGAACCGTGGTTAAGGAACTCGGCAAAATGCCCCCGTAACTTCGGGAGAAGGGGGACCGGATCCGTGAGGGGACTTGCTCCCTGCAGCGGTGAAGGTCGCAGAGACCAGGCCCAAGCGACTGTTTACTAAAAACACAGGTCCGTGCGAAGTCGCAAGACGATGTATACGGACTGACGCCTGCCCGGTGCTGGAACGTTAAGGGGACCGGTTAGACCTCACGGTCGAAGCTGAGAACTTAAGCGCCAGTAAACGGCGGTGGTAACTATAACCATCCTAAGGTAGCGAAATTCCTTGTCGGGTAAGTTCCGACCTGCACGAATGGCGTAACGACTTGGGCGCTGTCTCAACCACGGACCCGGCGAAATTGCACTACGAGTAAAGATGCTCGTTACGCGCAGCAGGACGGAAAGACCCCGGGACCTTTACTACAGCTTGGTATTGGTGGTCGGTTCGGTTTGTGTAGGATAGGTGGGAGACTGTGAAGCCTGGACGCCAGTTCGGGTGGAGTCAACGTTGAAATACCACTCTGATCGTATTGGCTGTCTAACCTCGGTCCGTTATCCGGATCAGGGACAGTGCCTGGTGGGTAGTTTAACTGGGGCGGTTGCCTCCCAAAATGTAACGGAGGCGCCCAAAGGTTCCCTCAGCCTGGTTGGCAATCAGGTGGCGAGTGCAAGTGCACAAGGGAGCTTGACTGTGAGACCGACAGGTCGAGCAGGGACGAAAGTCGGGACTAGTGATCTTACGGTGGCACGTGGAAGCGCCGTGACTCAACGGATAAAAGGTACCCCGGGGATAACAGGCTGATCTTGCCCAAGAGTCCATATCGACGGCATGGTTTGGCACCTCGATGTCGGCTCGTCGCATCCTGGGGCCGGAGCAGGTCCCAAGGGTTGGGCTGTTCGCCCATTAAAGCGGTACGCGAGCTGGGTTTAGAACGTCGTGAGACAGTTCGGTCCCTATCCGCTGTGCGCGCAGGAGACTTGAGAAGGGCTGTCCCTAGTACGAGAGGACCGGGACGGACGAACCTCTGGTGTGCCAGTTGTTCTGCCAAGAGCACGGCTGGTTGGCTACGTTCGGAAGTGATAACCGCTGAAGGCATCTAAGCGGGAAGCACGCTTCAAGATGAGGTCTCCCACCGGGTTAACCGGGTAAGGCCCCCAGAAGACGACTGGGTTGATAGGCCAGATGTGGAAGCGAGGACTAAAGACTCGTGAAGCTGACTGGTACTAATAGGCCGAGGGCTTGTCACACACCACACCTTTCGCGGGTGTGAGCACCACACACGTGACCTGCGAAACAAAGACTGTGCGTCCACTATGCGGTTCTGAAGAAACGAACCACCCACCCCGCCACACAACACCGGCCAAGTAGGTCGGGGAGTTTGTGTGGGCCCGGCAGTTGTGGTTGCTGGTTCACATCTTCACAGCGTTACGGCGGTCATGGCGAAGGGGAAACACCCGGTCCCATTCCGAACCCGGAAGTTAAGCTCTTCAGCGCCGATGGTACTGCAGGAGGGATCCTGTGGGAGAGTAGGACGCCGCCGGACATACATTGGTTGAGGGCCACCCCACACGGGGTGGCCCTCAGTCATTTCCGGACCTTTTTGCCGCCTTTCACGGTCGCCCGTTCACCTCGCCAGATGTGGCCGTCATTGGTGCTTCCCTTGCCCTCGGCCGGGTCGGCGCACCATGATCCACTTCACCGTGGGTCGACGTAGGGCAGCTTGGCCTGGCCATGCACCAGGCGGTGTGCCGAACCCGAACACCCGCGGGATTGTCCGCGGCAACGGGGCCGGCAGCTGCCCGGCAGACGGCGAGGTCGACGATGGGGAGATCCACAGCGAGGTTCGGCCGGACTGCCGGGGTGGCACTGGCAGTCGGACTCCTCGGCGCGGCGATGGCGCCCGGCGCGGTGAGCGCGGCAAGTACGACGGCGACCCGCGTGACGCCGGCAAGTACGGCCGCTACCCGCGTGACGGCGACGGGTACGCCGGCGACGGGTACGACGGGTGCGGGTACGCCGGCGACCGCGAGGACGGGACGCGCGAGTTCGGCCCCGTCCGCCGGCGTGGGCCAGCCCTACGCGCCCAACTGGTTCCCGGAGGAGCTGCTCGCCTGGAGCCCGTCCAGCGATCCGGACGCTGCGTACAACCGCAGCACTACTCCCCTGGCCGGTCGGGTCACGGACCGTTTGACGACCGCCAACCCACTGGCGAGGCCCCGCCGGGTGATGGCGCTCTCGGTGTTCGCCAACACCGACGGCAACCCGTCCCAGGGGTCGGCCGACTTCGACTACTACACCTCCGACTTCTGGCAGTACCTCGACACGTTGGTGTTCTGGGGCGGATCCGCCGGCGAGGGCCTGATCCTCGCGCCTAATCCGACCGTGGTCGACGCGGCCCACCGCAACGGCGTACCGGTCCTCGGCACCGTCTTCCTCCCGCCCACCGTGTACGGCGGAAAGCTGGAATGGGTACGCCAGCTCCTCACCCGCGACGCCGCCGGCCATTTCCCCGCCGCGGCCAAGCTGGCGGAGGCGGCCGACTACTACGGTTTCGACGGCTGGTTCGTCAACCAGGAGACCGAGGGGGCGGACCCCGCGCTGGCCGCGGACATGCGCGACTTCCTGGTCGAGCTCAAAGCGCAGGGCCAGCAGGTGCTGTGGTACGACTCGATGGTCGAGTCCGGCGAGGTGGACTGGCAGGACGCGCTCACCGACGCCAATGACGGCTTCTTCGCCGTCTCGGACCTGATGTTCCTCAACTACGGCTGGAACGCGGACCGGCTGGCCTCCTCGGCCGCACACGCGAAGGCGATGGGCCGCGATCCGGCCGACCTGCACGCCGGTGTGGACGTGGGCTGGCGGCAGTTCGCGGTGCAGAGCTACTTCGACACGCTGTTCCCCGACGGCGGCAACGGATCCGGTGTTTCCCTCGCGTTGTACCGGCCCGACTTCACCCTCACCGGCACCGACGACAGGTCGCAGTACGCCGAGCGGGACGCCCGCTTCTGGGTCGGCGCGGACGACGACCCGAGCACCTCCGGCGCAGACGCCGACGGCTGGCGAGGAGTGTCGACCAAGGTCGCCGAGCACGCGGTGGTGACCCACACGCCGTTCGTCACCAGGTTCGGCGACGGCCGCGGCCGGCTCTGGGCGTACGACGGGAAGGTGTGGCAGCGCGGCGACTGGAACAACCTCAGCGCCCAGGACGTCCTGCCGACCTGGCGCTGGATCGTTCGGGGGGCACCGCTGACCGTCGACCTGGACCACGGCCAGGCCTGGCGGGGAGGCTCGTCCCTGCACATCCGCGGTGACCTCACCGAACCCACCACCATCCCGCTGTACGCGACGCGGCTGACGGTCGGCCGGGACACCAGGCTCCGGGTGACGGCGACGGGTGACGCGAGCTGGGACGCCGTTCTCCGGTTCGCCGACCAGCCGGGCCGCGATGTCGTCGTACCGCTCGGGGACACCGGGACCCGGTGGCGCACCCACACCGCGGCGCTGGGACGGTTCGGCGGCCGGGCGCTCGTCAGCGTGGGCCTGCGCCTGCGCGGCGCGCAGCCGGACCTGGACGTCCACGTCGGCGAGTTCGCACTGCTCGGCCACGGGTCCCGGCCTCCGGCCGCGCCGGTGAACGTCGAGGCCGAACGCTCCGGTGACGGCGTGCGCGTGCACTGGGTCTCCCGGGCCGGTGAGGGTACGCGCTACGAGGTCGAGGCGGTGACCGCCCGCGGGGACCGCACCTGGCTGGGCGCCACCACCGGGTCGGCGTTCTACGCGGCGAAGCTGCCCGCGGACACGGCCCGGGTCGAGGTGGTGCCGGTCGGGGCCGACGGCCGTCGCGCGGCCGCCGGATCGGGCCGGCTCTGACCGTCCACGTCGGAGTGTGCGGGCGCGGATCGGACCGGCTCTGACTGCTTCGGCATCGGATTGCGGGCGACCGGGCGCGGAGGGGACGCCCGGTCGCCCGGCGGCGGGACTCCGGCGCGGGCGGGTGGCCGTTCCGGGGCCCGACGTCAGACGTGGTCGGCGACGGCCGGCCGTTCGTCCGGTTCGTTCGGTTCGTTCGGGTCGGCCTCGGCCGGCCACCGGTAGACGGAGTGTGCGATCGCTAGCCGCCGGGCGCGGTACGCCGGGGAGGAGCCCGGCAGCACGTGCTCGACCGGGTGTTCGCCGCGTAGTTCGGCCGGGTCCAGCCGGTCGGTGACGATCGGCCGTACGGTCAGCGGCCGCGTGGGTCCGGGGACCGGCAGCCGGCCCAGAGCCCGGCGTACCGCCGAGGTTCCGGCCGGTCCGAGCGCGCGCATCACACCCGCCCGGGCTTCCAGGTCGAACGTCCGTAACCGTTCGGTGCGGCCCGGCCGGTGGCCGGTGAAGCCGCCGAGGTCGCGCAACCGTTCCGCCGTGGCCAGGTCACCGGTCGGCGTCGGCAGCCGCGCGCACGCGAGAGCCAGCTCGGCCCGCCGGGACGGCTCCAGCAGCAGCGCACACGCCTCGGCGACCGCGGCCGCGGTGTCATCGGCCGCGAGTACGGCCAATCCCGCCCGGGCCACCGCCGCGGACCGGGCCTGCTGGTCGTCGGTGGCGGTGGCGGCGTTCGGCACCAGAACGGTCGGCACCCCGGCCGGCAGCAACTCGTGTACCGCGTTGTAGCCGGCCGCGCTCACCGCCGCGTCGAACGCCGCGAGGTGACGGGCCAGCGGGTAGACGCCCACCAGTTCGTGCACCCGGGCCGCCTCCGCAGGCGGCAGCCCGGACCGCGCCAGTGGTGCCCGGGTCACCGCCACCTGCCACTCGGGACGGTCGAGGAAGGTCCGGATCGCGGCCAGTGCGGGAGTGACCGCGTCGTTGATCGAGCCGGCGCCGAGGGTGACCAGGGCGGTCGGCCGGTCCGGGTCGAGACCGAGCGCGGCCGCCGCCTCCGGTCGCGGCAGTGGCCGGCTCCGGGGCCAGACGCTGATCGGCGGCACCCGGACGGCGTTCCGGCGCCCGGCGGTGGCGCCGTGGTCGGCCTCGGCGGCCAGGTCGCCGGGCTCGACGACCAGGTCGAAGAACGGTTCGGCGGCCAGCGCCCGCCGGTTGGCGCCAGGCCGCCACATTCCGCGGCGTACCCAGACGAACGCGACGTCCGGGTGCGCGGCCCGGGCCCGGAGCAGCCCGAGGTAGGGCGCCACCCCGTCGAAGACGAACGTGTCGGCGCCCGTCTCGGCCAGCAGCGCGCCGACGCGCGCGGCGAGGTACCCGTGCCAGGACAGGTGCGGCATCCAGTTCCGGTGGTGGCTCGGGCAGTACTCCGCCCGCAGTCCGTGCCGGGTCACCACATGCACGGCCTGGGACAGGGAGAAGACGAGCGGTTCGGCGTCCACCGTGTCCTGGAGCGCGAGCGCGACGGCGGCCTGCCGGGCCAGGTGCCCCATGCCGGTGCCGTTGCTGGTGGCCAGGACGATCCGGCGCGCCGGGGCGGCGTCGCTCATCCGGGGGTGTCGGCCGCGCCCGCCACGCTCGCCGGAGCCGAGCGGTCGGTCAGCCAGGAGGAGACGATCGCGGCGATGCGCGGCCCGGCCTGCCCGTCCCACAGTGGCGGCACCGGCCACGACGACGGGCGCCCGCGGTCGGCGATCTGGGCCAGCTCGGCCGGCAGGGTGTCCGCGCGTACCAGCCGGTTGGTGCCGTGGGTGATGGTCGCCGGGCGTTCGGTGGATGGGCGAAGAGTGAGGCAGGGTACGCCGAGCACGGTGGTCTCCTCCTGCACGCCGCCGGAGTCGGTGAGGACCGCCTCGGCGCCGCGGACGAGCGACATGAACTCGACGTACCCCAGCGGGTCCACGACCCGGATGTCCGGGTGGTCGGCGAAGCCGAGCTCGAGCAGCCGGGTCCGGCCGCGCGGGTGCAGCGGGACCAGGATCGGCATCAGGTCGGCGCACTTGTGCATCGCCTGCACCAGCGTGCGGGCCTGCGCATCGCTGTCGACGTTGCCGGGACGGTGCAGGGTGGCCACGGCGTACCGGCCGGTCAGCCCGTGCGCCTCCTGGGCGGGCCCGGGCTCGAACCGGTCCAGGTGGGTGAGCAGCGTGTCGATCATCGGGTTGCCGACCAGGTGGATCCGGTCGTCCGGCACGCCCTCGCGGGCCAGGTGGCCGATCGCCTCCGGGCTGGTGACGAACGCGAGCTCGGACAGCGCGTCGGTGACCTTGCGGTTGACCTCCTCCGGCATGGTCGGGTCGAAGCTGCGCAGCCCGGCCTCCACGTGTGCCAGTGGTACGCCGATCTTCGCGCAGACCAGCGCCGCCGCCACGGTGGAGTTGACGTCGCCGTACACCACGACGAGCTCGGGTGGCTCGCCGGTGAACAGCTTCTCCAGCGCGACCATCACCGCGGCCGTCTGGCTCGCGTGCGAACCCGAGCCGACGCCGAGGTTGACGTCCGGGCGGGGCAGGTCCAGCTCCTGGAAGAAGATCTCCGACATCCGGTCGTCGTAGTGCTGCCCGGTGTGCACCAGCCGCTGCTCGACTCCGAGCCGGGCGAGCGCGGCCAGGACCGGGGCGGCCTTGGGAAAGTTCGGACGGGCGCCGGTGATGTGCACGACGGTCACGGTGTTCCTCCTTGGACGTGTTCTGGGTCCTGCCCCTGGACGTGTCCGGGGATGTGCTCCGGGACGAGGTGCTCGGCGAGATGCTCCGGGGCCGGTGTGGGGTCGAGCCATCCGCGCACGGCGGCGGCGAAGGCGGCCGACACCCGGGCGGGGGCAAGCCGGGCGGCTGCCGCGGCGGCGCTCGCCCGGGCCTGAGGCGTGGTGAGCACCCGCCCAGCCTCGGCGAGCGCTTCGAGCAGGCCGTCGACGCTGCCGGCCGCGGTGCTTGCGGCGGTCCTTCCGTCGTACCGCAGCGTGTGGTTCGCCTCCAGCCGTAGCCCGGGTGCCGCGTCGTCACGGACCACCGCGGGCAGCCCGAACGTGAGCGCGAGCGCGCGGGCGCCGGAGTTCAGCGAACGGCGGTACGGAAGCACCGCGATGTCGGCCGCTCGCAGGTAGACCTGCATCTCCTCCACCGGGATCTTCCAGAGTGAGGCGTGCGCGGTGGGGTGCGCCAGCAGCCGGTCCCGGAACGCCAGCGTCTCCGGGTCGGAGCCGGCCGGCCCGGCGACGAGCAGGGCGTACCGCCCGGGTTCGCGTTCACACAAGAGGTCGAACGCGTCGAGGAGTTCGGTGATCCCCTTGTACGGCTGGACCCGGCCGAGCAGCAGGAAGACGGTGGTGCCGTCCGGCAGCCCGAGTTCGGCCCGGGCCTGCGCGCGTGGCATCCACGACGGGTAGGCGTCCTGGTAGCACGGATGCGGGATCGACAGCTCCTTGTGCGCGGGGATGTCGAACCACGGCGCGACCAGCTCGCGGGTGCGTGGGCTCATCACGTGCACGCGCTCGGCCAGGGAGACCACGCCCTGCCGTAGCTCGGCGTCCAGGTCGGGGTAGCGGGTCTCGTGCGGAAGGATGTTGTGCACCGTCCACAGCAGCCGTGCGCCGGTGTCGCACAGCTGTGCCAGGCCGTCGAGGAACTCCTTCACCCGGTCGCGGGCGTCGGCCTCGTCGCGTGCCTTCGCGAGTACGACGTTCAGCCAGTGCAGGTGGACCACGAAGTCCACGCCCGCGCCCGCGACCATGGAGGCGACCTGCCGGGTGGTGCCGAGGTCGTACGTCGGCAGCGGTGTGAGCCCGGCGGGGCGCAGCCGGGAGTAGAGCATGTCCTGGAAGGGGTTTCCGCGTGCGACCGGGAAGTATCCGAACAGCGCGCCGTCGGGCCGGGTCCAGTCGTGCCCGGCCAGCGCGCGGGCCGCGTCGTCGACGGCCAGGGCGGGTTCGTGCCCGAGGCGCCGGGTGATCAGCACGCCGATCCCTCCTCCGCGGTGCGTCCCGGGCGCGCCTGTGGGCCCCATCGATCCGGGCGGCGGGGCCGCAGCAGGTCGGCGTACGCCTGGGCGAAGGCGCCGGCCACCGCGTCCCAGGAACGCTCGGTGGCGACCCACTTCGCGGCGTTGTCAACCAGCAATTGACGGGTGGGTACGTCGTCCATCAGTTCCGCGGCCGCGGCCGCCAGAGCGCCCGCCTGGCCGGCCCGGAACGTCAGCCCACGTTGGCCTTCCGCACCTTCGGGCGTGCTGCCCACGATCTCGGTCAGCGCCGGCAGGTCGGCGACCAGGACCGGAACCCGCATCGCCATCGCCTCGAACGGCTTCATCGGCGAGACCATCCGGGCGGCGCGCTCGTCCACCCGTGGCACCACGAACAGGTCGATCTGGGCGTAGTGCCCGGCCACCTCGTCGAAGGGGACGTTGCCGGTGAAGACCACGTGCTCGGCCACGTCGAGGCGCCGGGCCAGGTCCTCCAGCGCGCCGCGCCGGCCGCCGTCGCCGACCAGCAGCCCGGTCACCGCGCGTCCCCGCGCCCGCAGCCGGGCCACCGCCTCGATCAGCACCTCCTGTCCCTCCCGCGGGTGGGACAGGTTGCTCACGTAGCCGAGGGTGAACGTGTCCGTCAACCCCAGCTTGCGGCGCAGGGCGGGGTCGCGCGGGCGGGGTGCGAACCGGTCGAGGTCGACGCCGTTGGGCACCACCCGCACCTTGTCCGCCGGGATGCCGTGGCGTTCGACGATCTCGTCCCGCATCGGCGACGACAGCGTGAGGATGAGGTCGGCCTCGCGCATCATCGCGGTCTCGGTGGCGAACCGGCGGCGGGGATACTCCGCGGTCTCGGCGAGGCCGGCGTCGGAGGTCCAGGTCGTCTCGAAGAAGCTGCGCACCTCGTACAGCCAGGGGAGGCCGGCCCAGCGGGCGACCGCGCCGGCGGCCAGCGCGGTCTCGTATCCCCGGTGGCCGGACGAGACGTGCAGCAGGGCGGGGCGTTCGCGGGCGACGACCCCGGCGAGGGCGGCGGCGGCCAGGCTGGCGTACTCGTCGTGCCCGAGGTCGCGCAGGCGGCGGCCGGCGTTCGGCAGCAGATGGTGGTACGTCACTCCCTCGACCACGCTGCGGTCCGGTGCGCCGGTCGCGTTCGACCCGTCGGTCGCGTCCAGCGTGCCGGGGAAGCCGGGCTCGGTGACCCCCACGACGTCCCACCCCTCCCGGGCGAGAGCACGCAGCGACTCGTGGGACCTGGTGCAGAACCCGTTGTGCAGATAGGGCCTGGACTCCTTGGCGACGTAGAGCACCCGGCCCGGGTGGGCGTCGTACTCCCGCGGAGCGGGTGCGGTGACCACCGGCCGCCAGCGCGGGTCGGTCTCGGTGGCCCGGCCGACCGCCCTGCGGGCCTCCCGCCAGTGCGCGGGCAGCTGGGTGCGCTCGGCCCGGGCGACCGCGTAGGACCCGGCCTCGGTGACCGCGCCCCGCTTCGTCGCCACCCGGAGCCCCAGGTCGAGTGCCGCCTCGTCGCGCGGGTCGCGCCGCAGCACCGCCTCGACGCGGGCCGCGGCCTCGGCGTACTCCCCGGCACCGAGGCTCGCCCGGGCAGCGCTCAGGCCGGTCCGGGCCACGATCGCGGTCTGCCGGCCGAGCACGGCCCGTTGGAGTTCACGCAGCCGCCGGCGGGCCCGCGGAGAGAGGCGCTGCCGGGCGAGCGCGCGCCCGCGCCGGGCCAGATCGTCCGCGAAACTCAACCTCCGCCCTCCCAGGCTCGTACGCGGTGCCGCGTCGTCGGTGTTCCCGTCGGTGTGTGCAGCTTCGGGGTGTCCAGCTTCGGGGTGTCCAGCTTCGGGCCGGTCGCGCTCGGTGAGCGAAGGCCCGGATTGCCCAGCTTGCCAAACAATGCGGAGCGCGGGCGGCGAACGGCGAGATCGGCGGAATCCGACGCCGAATGTCACCGTACGTGAAGGCGGCGAGGCTGCACCGGGACTCTCGGACGGGGCGGGCACGGGCCCGGCTTTACCTGACTGTTCGACGTCGGTGCTCGGCATCGGTGGTGAGGGTCCCTATGCTCCGGTCGTGGCTGACGACACACCTCTCGGCGTCCAGCAGGCGCGGCCGGCACCCGGGGAAGGCCCGGAAGGCTCCCCGGCGGCGGCCGCAGTGGGCAGCGTAGTTGTGCTGTGCGACCCGAACTGGCCCGCTGAGCCGGGCGTGTGCTGTTGGCGCGCGAACGTTCACACCGCCTTCACCGAACTCGGCCTGGACGTTCACCAGGTCGCCTGGTCGCCGCCGCCACCGGACGTCGTGGAGCCGACGACGGCACCCGCCGCGCGGATGCCCGGCACTGCCGGGGTGGCGGTGCGGTTCGTCGGCCGGGCCGCGCGCGCCGGTGCGTACGCCGTCGCCCGGCGGACCCACACGGCGGCCAGGCGGGTGGGCCACGAGTTCGGCGTGCACGTGGCCCGGCGGCGCGCGGGTATGGCCGCGCCGGTGGAGCCGGTGCCCACGCGGACCTCCGGTGCCCCCGACCCCCAGCTCGCCGCGCTGGCCGGCGCCCGGCTGGTGCTCGCCGAGTCCGCCGCGGCGGCGCTGGCCGCGGTCGACTCCGGCGTACCCGGCGCCGTCGTCTGGCTGTTCGCCGTCCCGCCCGAACGCGCCGCGCCGGGTGAGCCGGTGACCTGGGCCGGGAAGGTACGGGAGGCCGCTCCGCTGGTCGGCGGGCTGGTCGCGGACAGCCTGGACGCCGCGGGCGTGCTGGAGCGGGTGGCCGGCCC
This sequence comes from Actinopolymorpha cephalotaxi, assembly GCF_013408535.1. NCBI lineage: Bacteria > Bacillati > Actinomycetota > Actinomycetes > Propionibacteriales > Actinopolymorphaceae > Actinopolymorpha > Actinopolymorpha cephalotaxi. The sequence goes on along the minus strand of NZ_JACBZA010000001.1, from coordinate 5,706,257 downwards.
GGTGCGGACGATCGTCTTCCCGCCGCTGGCCGCCGACCGGCCCTGCCCGACCTGCGGCGGCCGGGGTGGTCAGGGTGGTCGGGGTGGCCTGGGCGCTCGGGGCGGGACTCGTCGCGGCGGTCGTACGGACGTACATCCCGAGGACGTTCCCGGTCACCTCGCGCTGTGGCGGCGGCTGCTGGACGAGACCGCGGACGGTGCGGCTCCCGGGCCGACGGCGTACTCCTATCCGGTCGCCCGGCTGCGCGGCGACGGCGGCCCCTGGACACCGCCCGAGCTGGACCGCTGGGGCGGCGAGCCGTGGCCGCGGACCGGAGAGCCGCAGGCGGAGTGGACCGCCGCCGCCCAGGACGACGGCGCCCGCCGGCTGCTCGCGCTGCTGCCGCCGCTCGCGGAGCCCGAGCCGTCCGCCGGCCCAGCCGGCTCAGTGGCCACAGCCGGCTCGGCCGGCGGGACCGTGCGCGTCCGGGTCTTCGGGCACGACATGAAGTTCATGCGCGGCCTGGCCACCCGGCTCGGGCAGCGGCCCGACCTGGAGGTGGCCGTCGACGAGTGGCGTACGCCCGGCGCGCGCAACGACGGCATCACCGAGAACCTCGCCCGTTCCGGTCAGCTGCTGGTGGCCGAATGGGCCCGGCCGAACGCGGTCTGGCTGTCCAGGACGAAGCGCCCCGACCAGCGGCTGGTCGTACGCCTGCACCGGTTCGAGATCGAGAGCGACTATCCCGCGAAGATCGAGCTCGACGCCGTGGACGCGGTGGTCTACATCGCGCCGCACATGCGTCGGCGGATCCGGACCGAGCTCGGCTGGCCGGACGAGAAGCTGCTCTACATCCCGAACTACGTCGACCTCGCCGCGCTGGACCGGCCGAAGTACGCCGAGGCGCGGTTCACCCTCGGCATGGTCGGGATCACGCCCGGCCTGAAGCGGTTCGACCTGGCCCTGGACCTGCTCGCCGCGCTGCGGCGGAAAGACCCGAGGTTCCACCTGCTGGTGCGGAGCAGGATGGGCTGGGCGCACAAGCCGTCGTGGGAGCGCCCGAAGGAACGCCGCGACACCCAGCGCAGCCTGGAACGGGTGGAGAAGGATCCGCTGCTGCGCGGCGCGGTGATGTTCGACGCCTTCGGCCAGGACATGCCCGCGTGGTACCGCAAGGTGGGCCACATCCTGTCGCTGTCGGACGTGGAGGGTTCGCACGCCGCGCTGGCGGAGGGCATGGGCTCGGGCGCGGTGCCGGTGATCCGGGCCTGGGAAGGTGCTGCCGAGGCGTACGGCCAGGACGCCCTGTGCGGTTCCCTGGACGAGGCGGTGGCGCGGGTGCTGGAGACCTCCGACCAGGCGACCTGGGAGGAGCGGTCGGCCTGGGCCAGGGCGGAGGTCGCCCGCAGGTTCGACCCCGGCCAGGTGGTGGCCGCGTGGGCGGACCTGGCCCACGACCGGGTGGACCGGGCGCGGGCGAGGTTCGCGGCGTACGCCGACGTCGGCGCCTGACGGTCCTTCCCTTGGTACGACCAAACGGCACCCGGTAGTAGCGGAGCCGCAGCCGGTCAGCTCTCGGCCGCCGCACCCGGTAGTAGCGGAGCCGCAGCCGCTCAGCTCTCGGCGGCCGCACCCGGTAGTAGCGGAGCCGCAGCCGCTCAGCGGTCGGCCGCCCAGGCGGTGTCGGGGTCGGGCACCGGGATCGAGGCGACCAGCAGCCGGGAGTACTCGTGCCGGGGGTTGTCGATCACCTCCCGGGTGTCGCCGCGTTCGACGATCGAGCCCCGGTAGAGGATGCAGATCTCGTCGCCGACCTGGTAGGCCGTGGACAGGTCGTGGGTGATGTAGAGGAACGAGATGCCGCGCTCGTCCCGCAGCCGCAGCATGATGTCCAGGATCAGCGCCCGCAACGACGCGTCCACCATCGACACCGGCTCGTCGGCGACGATCAGCCGGGGCTGGATGAGGTACGCCCGGGCCATCATCAGCCGCTGCCGCTGGCCGCCGGACAGTTGGTGCGGGTGCTTGTCCAGCACCTCGTCCCCGCGCATCCCCACCACCCGCAGGGCGTCCTCGACGAGGTCGCGGGCCTGCGCCTTCGACGTCGCCAGCCGGAAGTGCCGTACGGCCAGGTCGAACACGTGGCGTACGCGGTAGAAGGGGTTGTAGACGCCGAACGGGTCCTGGAAGATCGCCTGCACCTCGCGCCGGTAGGTGAGGAACCCCTCCTTGTCCAGGGTGGAGACGTCCCGGCCCCGGTGCAGCACCTGGCCCGACGTCAACGTGGTGAAGCCCAGGATGGCGTCGGACAGAGTCGTCTTGCCGCTGCCGCTCTCCCCGGCGACGGTGGTGATGCCGGCCGGCGTCTCGTGCAGTGTCAACGACACGTTGTCGAGGGCGGTGGTCCGGTCCTCGCCCTTGCCGTACACCTTCACCGCCGACCGGACCTCCAGCAGCGGCGGCTCGTTCCGCGCGGAGCTTGTCGTCTGGTCAGCCATCGACCGTCACCTCCAGGTCGGACGTGGCCACCAGGTGGCCGGGGGCGACCTCGACCATCGCCGGCGTCGGCCGCCGGGTGCGCAGGTCGGGTGCGCGGACGTCGCGGACCACCAGTGCCCGGCGTTCCCGGATGGACGGGATGGAGGCGATCAGGTGCCGGGTGTACGCGTGCCGGGGGTCGCGCAGGATGTCGCGTACGGAGCCGATCTCGACGATGTTCCCCGCGTACATCACCGCGATCCGGTCCACCAGCTGGGCCTGCAACGCCATGTCGTGCCCGATCAGGATCATCGAGCTGTTCAGCCGCTTCTTCACGTCCAGCAGCGTCTGGGCGACCGCCTTCTGCACCACGACGTCGAGCGCGCTGGTGGGTTCGTCGGCGATGATCACCGCCGGGTCCAGGGCGATCGCCATCGCGATGCAGACCCGCTGCTTCATCCCGCCGGACAGCTCGTGCGGGTAGAGGTCGACCACGCGGCCGGGCAGGTTGACCAGCGACAGCAGCCGGACGATGCGTTCGCGCAGCGCCTTTCGTGGCTGCCGGCCCTCGTGCGTCTCGATCGCGTCGCCGAGCTGGCGGTGTACGCGGAGCACGGGGTTCAGGGAGTTCATCGACCCCTGCGGGATGAGGGCGATGTCGCGCCACCGGCGGGCCCGCAGCTCCGCCTCCGACATCGCCAGCAGGTCGGCGTCGCCCAGCCGGACCGAGCCGCCCACCACCCGGCCGGGCGGCGTGGTCAGCCGCAGGATCGCCATCGCGACGGTCGACTTCCCCGAGCCGGACTCACCGACCAGCCCGAGCGTCTCCCCGCGGCCGAGGGCGAACGACACGCCGTTCGCGGCCACCACGTCCCCTCCGGCTGTGCGGTAGTGCACCCGCAGGTCCGTCACCGACAGCACGGGCCCCCCGGCGCTCGTCTCCGGGCTCGCGTCCGGGCTCATGCCTTCGCTCCCCGCAGCCGCGGGTTGGCCACCTCGTCCAGGCCGATCGCCAGCAGGAACAGCCCGATGAAGATCACCATCAGCACCAGGGTCGGGAAGCCCCACCACCACCACATGCCGCGCAGGATCGCCGACCCGCTGATCGCGTTGGACACGGTCATGCCGAGCGTCGGGATGCGCTGCGGCCCGAGGCCGAGCGCCTCCAGCCCGACCGCGGCCAGGATGCCGCCGGAGGTCGCGCCGATGAAGCTGGCCGCGAGATAGGGCAGCAGGTTCGGCATCATCTCCCCGAACATGATGTGCCGCGTCGGAAGCGCGGTGAGCCGGGCCATCCGGACGTACCCCTGTTCGCGCATCGACAGCACCTGCGCCCGGATCAGCCGGGTCGGCCCGGCCCAGGCGAACAGCGCCACGATCAGCGCCATCGTGGTGACGTCCATCTGCCGTACGTACGCCGAGATCACCACCAGGATCGCCAGCGTCGGGATGGTGAGCGCGGTGTCGGACAGCGTTCGGATCACCGTGTCCACGACCCCGCCGCGATAGCCGGCGGCGAACCCCAGCACGGTGCCGACCAGCATGCTGGTCACGCCCACGACCAGGCCGACCTGCAACGTGGTCGGGCCGCCCACCACCAGCAGGGCGAGCATGTCCCGGCCGCTGTTCTCGGTGCCCAGCGGATGCGCGAACGAGCCGCCCGGCAGCCAGAACGGCGGCAGGTTGAGCGGCGAGCTGGCCGCCCTGGCGAGGGTGGTGTCCCACAGCAGCCGACCGGCCAGCGTGAGGATCAGCACGCCCACGACCATGCCGGCGCCGGCGAGCAACTTGCGGTTGCGCCACGGCGACGTCGGTCGCCGGCCGGCCGGGTCGGTCGCCTCGGTGGGCTGGTCCGCCCGTTCCTGGATCTGGGTGACGGCGGTCGGGTCCATGGCCGGCCGTCACCTCCTCTCGTAGGAGATGCGCGGATCGAGCAGCGGGTAGACCAGGTCGATGATCAGCACCGCGGTGACCGTGGTGAGGATCAGGATGAACACGATCCCCTGCATCACGGTGTAGTCGGTGGTGGAGATCGCCTGGTAGAGCAGCGCGCCCATGCCGGGATAGCCGAAGAGGTACTCCACCAGCACGGTGCCGCCGACGATCCCGCCGATGCCGAGCACGAGCGCGGTGACCTGGGGCAGGATCGCGTTGCGGATCTCGTACCGGAAGAGGATGTCCAGCGGCCGCAGCCCCTTCGCGCGGGCCAGCGTGAGGTAGTCCTCCCCGGCGACGGTGACCATCATCCCGCGCATGCCGAGCGCCCAGAACCCCATGCTGGCAAGGACGATCGACAACGCCGGCAGGGTGCCGTGCTGCACCACGCTGTTCACGAACGCCAGGCTTAACCCGGGCGTCAGGTCGCCGCGGTAGCCGCCGGAGATCGGGAACAGCCGCAGGGTGAAGACGAACACGTAGATCAGGACGATCCCGAGGATGTAGAACGGGATCGCGGTGAACGTCAGCGACACCGGCAGGAACACCCGCAGCAGTGAGGGCGTACCCCGCCACGCCATCAGCGCACCGATCACGCTCCCGGCGAGGAACGACAGCGCCGTCGCGATGACCAGCAGGCCGACGGTCCACGGCAGGGCCCGCCCGATCATCGTGCCCACCTCCGCCGGGAACTGCGCCAGCGAGTAGCCGAAGTCGAACGTCGCCATGCTCTTGAGGTAGTGGAGGTACTGCACCGGCAGTGGATCGTCCAGGCCGAACCTCGCCCGCCAGGCGGCGACCAGCCTGCCGCTGCCCTCGACGTAGCCCGCCTGCGAGGTGATCCGGGTGATCATCGCCTGCACCGGGTCGCCCGGCGCCAGCCGCGGGATGAAGAACATCAGCGTCGCGCTCGCCCAGATGGTGAACAGGAACATCCCCACCCGGCGGACGACGTACCCCACGCTCAGTCCGCGCACGATCGGCTCCTCACGCCTTCACCGGGCGCAGGTGGTGGATGATCTGGTGCGCGTTCGCCCAGTCCAGCGTGGGCTGGAGGTAGTCGTTCTTCTTGGTCGCCCAGCCGGTCCAGTACGTCGTGTCGAACGCGTACAGCTTGCGGGCGTGCGCGATCGGCAGGAACGGCAGGTCACGCAGCCATGCCCGGGCGGCCTCGAGGAACGGCTTGTCCAGGCCGGGGTCGTCCAGCGGGAGGTTCGCCATCTGGTCGACGGCCTTCGTGTAGTCGGCGTTCTTCCAGCGGACCGCGTTGGAGGAGGAGGCCTTGCCGACCGGCACGACCGCCTTCGCCGAGAACAGCTGCATCGAGAACCACGGCTCGGTGACCGAGCCGCACGCGCTCCAGTCGCTGGCGGCCTCGAACTTCCCGTTGCCGAGGTTGTCGCCCCACGTGCCGATGGCGAGCTTGCGGACGGTCGCGTTGATGCCGGCCCGCTGCAACTGCTCCCCGATCACCTCGGCGTACCGCCAGATCTCGATGAAGTCGGTCGGTGCGTCGATCTGCAGCCGGAGCTCCTTGCCGCCCTTCTGGTAGTAGTCGCCCTTCCTGGTGTAGCCCTTCGCAGCGAGGATGCTCTTCGTCTTGTCCAGGTCGTGCCTGCCGATCGGGAACTCCTCGAACAGCCCCGCCTCCTCGATCTTGTCCACCCACCGCTGCATCGGCGGGTAGTTGGGGAAGAAGAACCGTGCCGGCGTGGTCGTGCCCTCGTAGGCGATCTTCACGATCTCGTCCCGGTCGAGGGCGTGGTTGAGCGCCCAGCGCATCTGCGGGTCGTTCCACGGTTCGGCGGCGTTGTTGACCGACAGCAGCCGGGTGCACGGGTCCGGCCAGGCGTACGGCTTGTCCGGCAGCCAGGAGATCACCTTCGGGTTGCGGGCCTTCAGGCTCTCGAACGCGCCGGCGGTGAGGTCGGCCACCGAGTCGAGCTGGTGGTCGGCGGCCCGGGCGACCCGGATGTCCTCGGTCTCGTTCACCACCCACTGCAGGCGTTCCGGCTTGGGCAGCGGCAGGAAGCCACCCTTGGCGCCCCACCAGTCGGCGCGGCGTTCGTAGGTGAACCTCGTCGGGCTCGCCGAGGTCAGGCGGTACGGGCCGGTGAACACCGGCGACGCCTTCTTGTCGTAGTTCTTGAACGTCGTCGGGTCCTTGCCCCGCCACACGTGCTCGGGCACGATCACCAGGCCGCTGTGGATCTTCACCGAGAAGTAGTCCAGCTGGAACCTCGGGTTCGGCTTGTTCAACGTGAAACGCACCGTCAGCGGGTCGACCTTCTCGACCGACTTCACCCACTCCTGGATCGCGGCCGCGTTGTTCAGCTCCGCGCTGCCCTTCCGCAGGAGTTCGATGGTGAACACCACGTCGTCGGCGTCGTAGGCCTCCCCGTCGGACCACTTGATGCCGTCACGAAGCTTCAGCGTCCAGACGGTGCTGGTGTCGTTCGGCTCGAACGACAGGCCCAGCCACGGCTCCGTCTTTCCCGACTCGTAGTCGAGGATGAACAACGGCTCGGCCATCGCCTGGTGGAAGCCGGCGTTGTTGCTGAACCCGGGTACGAACGGGTTCCACAGGTCCGGGCTCTGCACCCGGCCGCCGTGGTAGTCGAACACGACCGTACGGGCCCGGGCGCTGCTGCCGCCACCGCCACCGCCCGCACCGCCGCCGCCCCCGCCACCGGCCCCTCCTCCGCCGCCGGCACCCTCGCCCTCGCAGGCCGCCAGTAGTGCGGGCAGCCCGCCGGCCGCCGCCCCGGCGAGGACGGTGCGGCGCAGGAACGCCCGCCGGGAGGACGAACCGGCGTGCCCAGAGTGCTCAGGGTGCTCGGCGTGCCCCGGGTGCCCCGGGTGCCCCGGGTGCTCGGCGTGTCCTGCGTGTCCTGCGTGCTCTGCGTGTTCGAAGAGGCCGGCATGGTCCGGTCCTGTGGTGGGGTGCTGGGTCATCGCGGCGCCGGCCTTCCTCGTCGGGTGTCGGCCGGTGAGCCAGCCGTCACCGCCGGTTCTTCGCCGGAAAGACTGGGTGGCGCGAAGATCGCGGGTCAAGGGTGGGCAACCACCCTGGCCAGTCCGAGCCCGGTTTCGGCCCACAGCGGCCACACGTGGTCCGCCCCGGCGCGCGATTTCGGCGCCCGGATCGGGTGTCGGCGGGGCGGCCGCAGGATGAACGCGGCCGAGCCGTGAGATGGACAGATCTCACTGATCGGGTTTGAACGGTGACGGAAACGGTAACTTTTCCCTAACTCTCCCCGGCTCGGCGTCGTTTCGCGGCTTCGGCGGGGTACCCCCAACCTAGGGTGCGGAGCGTGCGTGACCTCGCTGTCGTTGGTCTTGGATACGTCGGTCTTCCCTTGGTCCGTGAGGCCTGCCGGGCGGGACTTCGAGTCGTCGGACTCGATGTCTCCCCCCGTGTGGTCGCGGGCCTGGCGGCCGGGCGTTCCCACATCGACGACCTCTCCGATGCCGACCTGACCGCCATGCTGGCCGCCGGGCTGACCGTGACCACCGACGCCGAGGAGGCGCTGGCAGCGGCGGACACGGTGGTGATCTGTGTGCCGACCCCGCTCGACGACGACGGCGGGCCCGACCTGGCCGCGGTCAAGTCGGCCGCGGCCACGGTGGCCGACCACCTGCGGCCGGGGATGCTGGTCGTCCTGGAGTCGACCACCTACCCCGGCACCACCGACGAGGTGGTGCGGCCGATCCTGGAGAAGTCCGGGCTGACCGCCGGGGTGCAGTTCGCGCTGGCGTTCTCCCCCGAACGCATCGACCCAGGCAACCCCACCTACGGCCTGCGCAACACCCCGAAGGTGGTCGGCGGCCACACCGTCCACTGCACCGAACGCGCGGTCGACTTCTACGGCCGGATCTGTGACCAGGTGGTGCGGGCCAAGGGCACCCGCGAGGCCGAGATGGCCAAGCTGCTGGAGAACACCTACCGCCACGTCAACATCGCCCTGGTCAACGAGATGGCGATCTTCTGCCATGAGCTCGGCATCGACCTGCGCGACGCGATCGAGGCGGCCGCCACCAAACCGTTCGGGTTCCAGGCGTTCCACCCCGGCCCCGGCGTGGGCGGGCACTGCATCCCGATCGACCCCAACTACCTGTCGTACAAGGTCAAACGGCTCGGCTACCCGTTCCGGTTCGTCGAACTCGCCCAGGAGATCAACCAGCGGATGCCGTCCTACGTCGCCCAGCGGGTCCAGGACCTCGTCAACGACGCCGGCCGGTCCGTGCGCGGGTCCACCGTGCTGATCCTCGGGGTCACCTACAAACCCAACATCGCCGACCAGCGGGAGTCACCCTCACGCCCGGTCGCCCGCCGGCTGCGCCGGATGGGCACCAACCTCGTCTTCCACGACCCCTACGTCACCGAGTGGGAGGTCGACGGGGAGCCCGTACCCCGGGTCGACGACCTCGACCACGCCCTGGCCACCGCCGACCTCGCCCTGCTCCTGCAGGACCACTCCGTCTACGACGCGCAGACCCTGTCCCGCGCACGGCTGCTGTTCGACACCCGCGGCCGGGTCCGCGACGGGACGGCCGAGGTGTTGTGATGCCCGGCCTGCGCGTGCTCGTGTGCACGGTCGTGCACCATCCGCAGGACGCGCGCATTCTTCACCGGCAGATCCGGGCCATGCTGGACGCCGGATACACCGTGACCTACGCCGCGCCCTTCTCGGCGTACGCCACCACGGCCTGGCCGGAGCTGACGGCGATCGACCTGCCCCGGGCGCTCGGCCGGCACCGCTCCGACGCGCTCCGCGCCGCCCGCCACGTCCTGCGCACCCACGGGGCGGACGCCGACGTGGTGCTGCTGCACGACCCCGAGCTGCTGCTCGTCCTGCCCGGGCTCGACCTGCCCGGCGCCGTGGTGTGGGACGTGCACGAGGACACCGCCGCGGCCCTGGTGGCCAAGAGCTGGCTGCCCGGCCCCGTGCGCCCGATGGCCCGTGCGGGCGTGCGGATGGTCGAGGACTGGGCCGAACGCAACCTCCGGCTGATCCTCGCCGAACCGGGCTACCGCAGCCGGTTCCGGCGGATCCACCCGGTGGTGCCCAACACCACCTACGTACCCGAGTCCGCGGCGCCGACCGGTGCGAACCGGGTCGTCTACGTCGGGCACCTGTCGGTCGCCCGCGGCGTCGACGTGATGCTCGACGCCGCGCGGCTGCTGGCCGGCAGCGGCCTGGACGTCGACGTGGTGGGCCACGCCGACTCCTACTCCCGCCGGGCGCTGGTCCGCGCCCAGCAGGAGGGGTTCCTCCGCTGGCACGGCTACGTCCCCAACGACAGGGCGCTGGCCCTGGTCGACGGAGCCCTGTGCGGCCTGTCGCTGCTGCGCGACCTGCCCAACTACCGGCACTCGATGCCCACCAAGGTGCTGGAGTACATGGCGCACGGCGTCCCCGTGGTCTCCACCCCGCTGCCGGCGGCGGTGTCCCTGACCCAGGTGAACAAATGCGGGCTGCTGGTCCCCTTCGACGACGCCGAGGCCACTGTGTCGGCCATCCTCCGGCTGCGCGACGACGCGGAGTTGCGGGCCTCGATGGGCAAGCGCGGGCACGCGGTGGCGCGTACCGGCTACCACTGGCCGCAGACCGCCCGGGAGTTCCTGATGCGGCTGGAGGCCTGGGCGGACGCGGCCCGGCCGCACCAGTGCATCACCCTCGGCACGCTCTGAGCTCCGATCCGCTCCGCCTTCACAGCAGGGCCTTGATGATCCCCAGCAACGAGGCGAACCGCAGCAGCCGGCCGACGAAGCCGACCACCACGAACAACGTGATCGGCACCCGGAGCTGCCCGGCCACCACCGAGACCACGGCGAACGGCGGGAACCCGAGCGCGGCCGAGACCAGCAGCAGCACGCCCGCCAGCCACGGGCGGCCACCGATCCGGCGCTGCCAGGTGAGGAACGTCTGCTGCCACTTCGGCGACTCGGTCTTCTTGCGCACCCAGCTCCACCGCAGCGAGTTGCGGCCGATCATGAAGTACGCCACCTTGCCCACCATCTGCCCGCCCGCCGCCGCGGCGGCGACCAGCCAGATGGACTGGCCGGTGAACGTCGCGGCCACCGCGCCGACGTACGCCTCGGCGTTGATCAAGGGGATCAGCGCGGACGCGATGCAGTAGCAGAACGTCGCGGCGAGCAGGCCCATCAGGCAGCTCGTTTCGCCCGGCCGTCGCTCGGCTCACCGGCGTCACTCAGGTCGCTCGGTGCCTCGTCCGCCCGCGGAAGCGGCAGGCCGAGCCGGTTGAGCCGGACCAGCGACCAGATCTTGACCGCGAGCAGGCACAGTGCCACCGCGGTGCACAGGGGTACGGAGTGGGTGACCACCATCAGCAGCGCCACCGCCGAGGAGTTGGCGGCCTTGCCCGGCTTGGACCAGTTGGCCAGCCAGATCGGCCGGTCGACCAGGTAGAAGTAGTTGGGGCTGCGCAGTGGCCAGGCCAGGAACGCCAGTGACACGAACGTGTCCACGACCGCGAACTCGAGCAGGAAGACACCCACCGGCAGCGCCATCGCCGGCTCCAGCCAGACCAGGCCGACGTAGAAGGTGCCCGCACACAGCCGGTCGCTCACGATGTCGAACACCGCGCCGATCCGGGTCTCGGTGTCGGTCAGCCGGGCCAGGGCGCCGTCGGCCATGTCGCCCACCCAGTAGACCGCCAGCGCGACCAGCAGCAGGGTCAGCGACCGGTCGTACGCGGCGTACAGCCCGAGGCCCACCGAAACAACGGTGCGGACGAAGGTGACGACGGTGGCGCCGGTCAGCAGGCGTTCGGCCTCGGGGCGTTGCCAGCCGCGCTCCGGGCGGGCCGAGGTGGTCATGGTCGCCATCAGTCCCACCCCCTGCGGCACAGCCCGCGACGTCGTAGGGCCACACCATAACGGGTGATCGACAACGAACCGCGCGTGCCGGACCTACGGGACCGAGGGGAGGTCAGTCCGCCTCCAGTGCCTCGACGGTTCGGCGTGCGGCCTGCCCGTCGCCGTAGGGGGTGCCGCGTTCCCCGGCCGGGGCCGGCCGGGCGGCCAGTTCCTTGACCTGGGTGAGGTTCGGGTCGAGGACGTTCCAGCCGCCGGCCAGCGTCTCGGTCCACTCGGTCTCGGTACGCAGGGTCGTGCAGGGGACGCCGAGCAGGAACGCCTCCTTCTGCAGGCCGCCGGAGTCGGTGACCACGCCCCGTGAGCCGAGGACGGCCCGCACCATGTCGGGGTAGGTGAGCGGCGGAAGGACCCTCAGGGACGGCCGCGCCAGGTCGATGCCGAACTCCTCGCAGCGGGCGACCAGGCGGGGATGGGCGAGCAGGGCGACCGGAAAGTCCAGCCCGGCCAGCGCGTCGACCACGGCGGCGAGCCGGTCCGGGTCGTCGGTGTTGTCGGCGCGGTGCACGGTCGCCACCAGGTAGCCGGCGGGGTGGCCATGGAGATCGGCGCCGAGGGCGTCGCCGAGTTCCGCGGGCAGGGGAGTGCCGGCCACCGCGTCGCGTACGCCGAAGCACACGTCGGTCATCACGTCGCCGACCAGGACCGAGCGGCCGGCCAGCCCCTCGTCGGCCAGGTGGCCCATGGCCGTGCCGGTCGGCGCGAGCAACAGGTCGGCGGCGTGGTCGGTGAGGACGCGGTTGTGCTCCTCGGGCATCCGCCGGTTGAACGACCGCAGGCCCGCCTCCAGGTGCGCGACCCGCAGGTGCTGCTTCACCGCCGACAGCGTGCCGGCCAGGGTGGAGTTGGTGTCGCCGTACACCAGCACCCAGTCCGGCCGCCGCTCGGCCAGCACCGGATCGAGTGCGGTCAGCATCGCGCCCGTCTGGGCGCCGTGGGTGCCCGAGCCCACGCCGAGGTGGACGTCCGGCGCGGGTATCGCGAGGTCGGTGAAGAACACCTCCGACATCCGGCTGTCGTAGTGCTGGCCGGTGTGCACGATCACGTGCCGGTGGCCGGTCGCGGCGAAGGCGGCGGCGACCGGGGCGAGCTTGACGAACTGCGGGCGGGCGCCCACGACGCTCAGCACCGTCAGCCGCCGCCCCGAGTGCCCGGGCTGCTCGGGCTGCTCGGGGTTCTCCGACCGCCCTGGCTGTCCTGGCTGCTGTGGCTGTTCGAATCGTGTGGTCACTGGGGCTCCTCGTGGTGTGAGCCGGCTCCTCGAGGAGACGCCGGGCGACATGACCGGAACGTTAGCGGCGTGTCACACTCCGTACCAGACTTCGCGGCAGGTTACCCTGGCCAGCGACCCGCCGGAGACCCTCGGATCCCTTCCCAGGAAGACGTGTTGCCCGTGAAGATCACCGTTGTCGGCCTGGGCAAGATCGGCTTGCCCCTGGCCGTCCAGTTCGCCGGTAAGGGCCACAGTGTCACCGGCGTGGACACCAATCCGCGCGTCGTGGAGTCGGTCAACGCCGGCATCGAGCCCTTTCCCGGCGAGGCGGAGCTGGACGTACGCCTGAAGCAGGCGGTGGCCGACGGCGCGCTGACGGCCACCTCCGACTACTCCCGGGCCGTTCCGCAGGCGGAGTACGTCGTCGTGGTGGTGCCGCTGTTCGTCGACGACGAGGGCGTTCCCGACTTCGGCTGGATGGACTCCGCCACCACCGCGATCGCGGCCCACCTGCGGGCCGGCACGACCGTGATCTACGAGACGACCCTGCCAGTGGGCACCTGCCGCAGCCGCTGGAAACCCGCGCTGGAGCAGGGATCGGCGCTCACCGAGGGCACCGACTTCTGGGTGGTCTTCTCACCCGAACGCGTCCTCACCGGTCGGGTTTTCGCGGATCTGCGGAAATATCCGAAGCTGATCGGCGGGCTCGACCCGGTAGGCGCCGATCGGGCACGGGCGTTCTACGACGCGGTCCTCGACTTCGACCCGCGCAACGACCTTCCACGGCCCAACGGCGTGTGGGACCTGGGGTCGGCCGAGGCCGCCGAGCTCGCGAAGCTCGCCGAGACGACCTACCGCGATGTCAACATCGGGTTGGCAAACCAGTTCGCGCGGTTCGCCGAGGCCAACGGCATCGACGCGCTCGCCGTGATCGACGCGGCCAACTCCCAGCCCTACAGCCACATTCACCGTCCGGGCATCGCCGTCGGCGGGCACTGCATCCCGGTCTACCCACGCCTGTATCTCTGGAACGACCCGGGAGCGACCGTGGTGCGGGCCGCCCGCGAGGCCAACGCCGCGATGCCGGCGTACGCCGTGGAGGTGCTGGCGCAGACCTACGGCGACCTGTCCGGTGCCCGCGTGGTGGTGCTCGGCGCCGCCTACCGGGGCGGGGTCAAGGAGACCGCGTTCTCGGGCGTGTTCGCCACCGTCGCCGCCCTGCGCCGCAGGGGCGCCCGGGCGGTGGTGCACGACCCGCTGTACGACGACGACGAACTGGCCGCGCTCGGCTTCACCCCGTACCACCTCGGCACGCCCGTCGACGCGGCGATCCTGCAGGCCGACCACCCGGACTACCGCGCGGTCGGGCCGGCCGACCTGCCCGGAGTGCGTGCCCTGGTCGACGGGCGCGCGGTCACCGACGAGAGCCGCTGGGCCGGGGTGCCCCGCCGGGTGATCGGCGTCGCGCCGGCGGGTGACCCGGGCGAGTCCGCCGACCGGAGCTGACCACTCGACGTCGAGTGCGGTCGGCTCCGGTCGGGCCGACGCGGGTGGTCAGCGCGGCCAGCGCTGGTTGGCGAAGGTCTTCAGGTCCGCGAGCGATCCGTTGAAGTAGTTCTTGTCGATCGGCGTCTCGGTGTACTGCCAGAAGGTGTGGCCCTTCTGCCAGCCGCCCGGCATGGGGCCGGGCTCGGGGTTGTAGCTCGCGATCCACAGCGGGTTGCGGCCGAACGCCGTGCTGTTGCCGACGCACTGCTGCCACCAGGAGCCGTTGGTGTAGATCACCGGGAGCCGGCCGGTCAGCCGCTTGTACTCGTTGCTGAAGTCGCGGACGAACGTGACGATCTGGCCAGGCGACAGGTCGTAGCAGGTCGACACCCCGACCGCCTCACCGAACTCGATGTCGAGCTCGCCGGGCAGGGTCTTGCCGTCGGGCTTCCAGTCTCCGCCGTTGGCGACGAAGAACCGGGCCTGCTCGGCGCCGCTGGACTGGTCGGGCCGGCCGAAGTGGTAGGTGCCGTGCAGCATGCCGACCTTCGCCGACCCGTTGAACTGCTGGTCGAAGAACGGGTTCTTGTAGGTCGTGCCCTCGGTGGCCTTGACGTAGGCGAACTTGAAGCCCTGGTCCCGGTAGTACGGCCAGTCCACGTTGCCCTGGTGGCTGGCCACGTCGATGCCGGGAGCGCCGCGGGTCAGCCCGCGCGGCTCCCACCTGGTCTCCGACGCCTTCGCCGTGGTCTTCTTCGGCGCCTTCCTCGCGACCTGCGCCTTCTTCGCCGCGGCGGCCTTCTTCGCGGCTGCAGCCTTCTTCGCGGCGGCGGCCTCGGCTCTGCGGAGTTCGGCGACCCTGCGTTCCGCGGCCTTCTTCACCGCCGCCGCCCGCGCGACATGGCGTACCGCCGCGGCGTGCTGTCGGGAGGCGACCCGCAGGGCGTTCACCGCCTGCTTGAGGTCGGTCACCTCAACCGTGCCGGTGACGACTCCGTCGGGTGACGGCGGCGGGAGTGGCCGGGCGCCCTGCTGTCGCGCGGCGACGGCCTCGGCGCCGGGCCGGTAGCGGGCCAGATAGTCCGGACCGCCGAACGCCTGCGGCGACATCCGCAGCCCCGGGATACCGGCCAGGTCGCCGTCGGTCCGTACCCCGGCCGCACCTGCCGGGCCGGCCGGGCCGGCCGGGCCGGCCGCTCCGATGGACGTGCCGGCGTACGAGGGGGTGGCGACGCCGAGGGTGAGCGCGGCGGCGCCGACCAGGGTGACGGCGCTCCGGGTGAGGGACGAACGGCGCGAGCGGGGACGGGGCCGCTCGGTGGGATGGCTGCGCGCGGATGCGGAAAGCCGCACTGAAAACTCCTTCGTTCGGGTGCGCGTCGTTTCGCACGGGCCACCCGTTCGAGGAGAGATCTCTTACGAATTCCTCGGATTCGCTGCACACCGGACAGCGGTGTCGATGCCGTTGATGTGCGGACATGTCGGAGGCCGTGCTCGTTCGTGACGGCTTTCGGCCCCCGTGGCCGTGCTGCATTGTGCGCGATTTTGATGAGAGCTTTCAAATGCTCGTCCCGGCATGCGGAAGCGCAAGGCGGGAGCAAAGAGGAATGTCGTGACGATCTCGCCGTCCGGCAGGCGTCGACGGCTATTCAGGAACTGATCTTCGAATTCCGTGGCGGTCGATCTCCGACGGCGAAAGCCCAAGCAGGTAAACGATCTTCGCGCGCATGGCCGAGCTCGCGGCCGAGCACCCGGGCCGAGCCGTTATCGCCGCGTTTGTCGCACACAACAGGTTTGTCGTGGACAGCATTCGGAGATCTCTTCTGGGCATCGACGGTCACGTCTCCGGGTATCTCCTGCGACGTGAGAACGCCCACAGATCTTCGCATCGGCGAGTCAGCGCGGTGGTCTCGCGAACGGCCCGGACAAATGTCCGAAACATTGTCCTGTCCGTACCGACCGGTATCCGTTCGTATCGCTTCCTCGTCCGTTTCCTTCGCTACCGAAAAAGGCGGCGGACGCCTGTCGTGCGGCGGTCACCGGAAAAGGCGCGGTGGTTTGTCGCCGATGGGAGTGCTGTGAGAAACCAGGTGGCACGAGGGATCAAGCGGGCCTTCGACATCGGGGCGGCCCTCGCGGGGCTGGGTGTCCTCTCGCCGCTGGTCCTCGCCATCTGGGTGGTGGTCCGCTGGCGGCTCGGCTCGCCGGTGCTCTTCCGCCAGCAGCGCACCGGTATGCACGGCAGGTCGTTCTCGGTCCTGAAGTTCCGCACGATGACCGACCGCCGCGACCGTTTCGGCGACCTGCTCCCCGACCACCGGCGGCTCACCCGGCTGGGCCGGCTGCTGCGCGCGCTGAGCCTGGACGAGATCCCGCAGCTGGTCAACGTCCTGCGTGGCGACATGAGCATCGTCGGCCCGCGACCGCTGCTGCGGAAGTACGACCTCTGGTACACCGCGCACGAACGCCGCAGATTCGACGTCCGTCCCGGCATCACCGGGCTGGCCCAGATCGCCGGCCGCAACACCGTCAGCTGGAGCGCCCGGCTCAGCCTGGACGTGGAGTACGTCGAGCGGTGCTCGCTGTGGTTGGACCTGCGGATCGTCCTGGCGACCGTGAAGATCGTGTTCACCCGTGAGGGCGTCGTCGTCGACTCCCGCGCGTTGATGTCGGACCTGGACGAGGAACGCGGCGAGGCGCTGACCGACGAACTCGTCCTGGACGCGAAGGCCCGCCGGCTGCTGCGTGCCGGCTGATCTTCGGCCGGCGGCTCAGCGCGCGTGCGGCCGGGCCGGAACGCCGACCACGACGGTCCGTGCGGCCACGTCCCTGGTGACCACCGCTCCCGCGCCGACGAAGGCGCCCGCGCCGACGGTCAGGCCCTGCCGCACGAACGCGTTCGAGCCCACCGTCGCGCCGGTGGCGAGATGCACCGAACCGGCTACGTTGGCGCCGGGCAGGACCGTGGTGACGTCGGACAGCCGGCAGTCGTGGCCGAGAGTGGTGTTGTAGCTGATCTGTACGTGCCGGCCGAGGACGCACGAGGACGAGACGTACGCCATGGCGAGGACGACGCTGCCGGCGCCGAGGACCGTCTCCGGGCCGATCACCGCTCGGGGGTGCACGATCGTACGGGGGGTCAGCCCGCGGCCCTCGAGTCCGGCCGACAGCCGGGCCCGCGCGTCGGGGTCGGAGATCGCCACCACGAAGTCGTCGTCGACCTCGTCCGGGTGGACGACCGGCAGGCCGCGGGTCTTCTCACCCGCGAGCGCGTGGTCACAGAACATCACCGGCTCGGTACTGTCACCGGCGGCGAGTACCGCGTCGTAGGTCTCCCGGCCGAAGCCGCCCGCCCCGACGATGAACAGCGTCATCTCGCGTCCCTCCCGAGCTCATGCGTACTCCCCGTCAGTTACCGTCGGGCCGGCCTGCCGCTCGGGTGTCCAGGAGCCCCTCGATGTCCAGGATCCGGTGATGCGAGTGGGTTCTCGCAGGGGTGCAGGTAGCATCGCTGCGTTCGCCCAACGTTCCCGACCGATTCCCGACCGATTCCGAATTTGCTGCCCGCGGTGGTCCGCCGGAGGACCCACCTCGACGACCACCTGGTGGTGTTATGCCCCTCGACTACCGCTTGTCCCACCTGCAGGCCCTCGAGTCCGAATCCATTCACATCATTCGTGAGGTGGCCGCCGAGTTCGAGCGGCCGGCGCTGCTGTTCTCCGGCGGCAAGGACTCCTGCGTGATGTTGCGGCTGGCCCAGAAGGCGTTCTGGCCGGCCCGCGTCCCGTTCGCGCTGCTGCACGTCGACACCGGGCACAACTTCACCGAGGTGATCGAGTTCCGCGACCGGCTGGTCGCCGAACTCGGTGTACGCCTGGTGGTCGGCTCGGTCCAGGAGGCCATCGACGAGGGCCGGATGACCGAGCGCCCCGGCCAGAGCCGCAACCCGCTGCAGACCCAGGTCCTGCTGGAGACGGTCGAGAAGCACAACTTCGACGCGCTCATGGGCGGAGCGCGCCGCGACGAGGAGAAGGCCCGGGCGAAGGAACGCGTCTTCTCCTTCCGTGACGAGTTCGGCCAGTGGGACCCCAAGAACCAGCGCCCCGAGCTCTGGAACCTCTACAACGGCCGGATCCACCCCGGTGAGTCGATCCGTGCGTTCCCGCTGTCCAACTGGACCGAGCTCGACATCTGGCAGTACATCTCCGACGACCACGTAGAGATCCCGTCCATCTACTTCGCGCACCGGCGCAAGGTGTTCGAGCGCGACGGGATGCTGCTCTCGGAGTCGGTACACCTGGCCCGGCGGGAGGGCGAGGAGTTGCACGAGGCGACGGTGCGGTACCGCACGGTCGGCGACATCTCCTGCACCGGCGCGGTGGAGTCCACCGCCGCGACCGTGGAGGAGATCATCACCGAGGTGGCCACCAGCCGGATCACCGAGCGCGGCGCGACCCGCGCCGACGACCGGGTGAGCGAGGCCTCGATGGAAGACCGCAAGCGGGAAGGTTATTTCTAGTGGATCTCCTGCGCTTCGCCACGGCGGGCAGCGTCGACGACGGCAAGAGCACCCTGATCGGGCGCCTGCTCTACGACTCCAAGGCGATCTTCGAGGACCAGTTGGAGTCCGTCGAACGCACCAGCCGCGACCGGGGGTTCGAATACACCAACCTCGCGCTGCTGACCGACGGCCTGCGCGCCGAGCGCGAGCAGGGCATCACCATCGACGTGGCGTACCGCTACTTCGCCACCCCCAACCGCAAGTTCATCATCGCCGACACCCCCGGGCACATCCAGTACACCCGCAACATGGTGACCGGCGCCTCCAACGCCGACCTCGCCCTGGTGCTGGTCGACGCGCGCCACGGTCTGGTCGAGCAGACCCGCCGGCATGCGTTCCTGGTCTCGCTGCTGCGGGTGCCGCACCTGGTCGTCTGCGTCAACAAGATGGACCTGGTCGACTACGACCAGGAGGTGTACGAACGCATCCGGCAGGAGTTCCTGGGCTTCGCCACCAAGCTGACGACCCCCGACCTGCAGGTGATCCCGATCTCCGCGCTCGCCGGTGACAACGTCGTCGAGCGGTCGACCAACATGCCGTGGTACGACGGCCCGTCGCTGCTGCACCACCTGGAGAACATCCACGTCGCCAGCGACCGCAACCTCCAGGACCCCAGGCTTCCGGTGCAGTACGTCATCCGCCCGCACTCCGACGACTACCACGACTACCGCGGGTACGCCGGTCAGGTCGTCGGCGGGGTGCTCAAGCCGGGCGACGAGGTGATGGTGCTCCCGTCCGGGATGACCTCGCGGATCAAGCGCATCGACACCGCCGACGGCCCGGTCGAGGAGGCGTTCTCGCCGATGTCGGTGACGGTGCTGCTCGAGGACGATCTCGACGTCTCCCGCGGCGACCTGATCTGCCGTCCGCACAACAAGCCCACGGTCGCGCAGAACCTCAGCGCCATGGTCAGCTGGATGACCGACGCGCCGCTGAAACCCGGGCAGCGGATCTACGTCAAGCACACCACCCGCACCGCGCGGGCGATCGTCAAGAAGCTGCACTACCGGCTCGACGTCAACAGCCTTCACCGCGACGAGAGCGCCGGCCAGCTCGGCCTGAACGAGATCGGGCGGGTCGACCTGCGGGTGGCCCAGCCGCTGTTCGTCGACGACTACGCCCGCAACCGGCAGACGGGCGGCTTCGTCCTCGTCGACGAGGCCACCAACGTCACCGTCGGCGCCGGCATGGTGATGAACGCCGACTAGGCGTTCAGGACTTGGGGCGGGGTTCGGGTCGGTTCGAGCCGGATTCCTCCGCCGGGATTCTTCCGCGGAAGAATCCCGGGCTCTCGCGATCGCGTGCCGCTCCCCGGCCCGGGGCTGGGCCGGAGCGGATTCTTCCGCGGAAGAATCCGCGTGCCCCTGCGACGTGGTTGGTGTTCCGGTGAAGCGTGAAAGGTGCGGGTGGCCAGAGCCCCCGTCGGTCTTCACGCTTCCGGTGCGGGCCGGCGGGTCCGCGCGAAGCGTGAAGGCTCGCGGTGGTCACAGCCACCGTCGGTCTCCACGCTTCGGTACGAGCCCGAGCCCGAGCCCGAGCCCGAGCCCGAGCTGGCGTCGCGGTTCGGACACCCATTCGACTCCGTGAGCATCCCCGGTCGCTGTTGACAGATCCGCGTGCCGAGCGATTCGCCCGCCTACGTCGGGCGGGTGGATCGGCGGATTCTTCCGCGGAAGAATCCGGTGCTCTGGCGGTGGCCACCCCCAGAGCACGAGCCCGTGGCGGCCAGGATTCTTCCGCGGAAGAATCCGATCGCCGACCTAGCCGACCTGGCCGACCTTGTCCCGGGCCTGGGCGAACGCCGAAGCGGCGTGCTCGAGGTCCTCACGGGTGTGCGCGGCAGAGACCTGTGTACGGATCCGGGCCGTCCCGTGCGGCACGACGGGGTAGGAGAACGCCGTGACGTACACGCCGAGGTCCAGCAGCGCCGCGGCCATCCGGCCCGCGAGCACCGCGTCCCCGAACATCACCGGAATGATCGGGTGCTCGCCCGGTAGCACGTCGAAGCCCTCGTCCTCCAGCCGCTGCCGGAAGAACGCGGTGTTGTCCCGCAGCCGCTGCCGCAGCTCGTCGGAGGAGTCCAGCAGGTCGAACACCGCGATCGAGGCGGCCGCGATCGCCGGGGCCAGGGAGTTGGAGAAGAGGTACGGCCGGGACCGCTGCCGCAACAGCTCGACGATCTCGCCCCGGGCGCTGGTGTAGCCGCCGCTGGCCCCGCCGAGCGCCTTGCCCAGCGTGCCGGTGAGGATGTCCACCCGGTCGGCCACGCCGTGCAGTTCGGGCGTACCCCGGCCGTGCTCGCCGACGAAGCCGACCGCGTGGGAGTCGTCCACCATCACCAGCGCGCCGTAGGTGTCGGCGAGGTCGCAGATCTCGCGCAGCGGGGCGAGGTAGCCGTCCATGGAGAAGACGCCGTCGGTCGCGATCATCTTGAAGCGCGCGTCCGAGGCGTCCTTCAGCTGCGCCTCGAGGTCGGCCATGTCGCGGTTGCGGTAGCGGAACCGGCGCGCCTTGCACAGGCGTACGCCGTCGATGATGGACGCGTGGTTGAGCGCGTCGGAGATGATCGCGTCCTCGGGGCCCAACAGGGTCTCGAACAGCCCGGCGTTGGCGTCGAAGCAGGAGCTGTAGAGGATCGTGTCGTCGGTGCCGAGGAACGCCGAGATCCTGGCCTCCAGCCGCTTGTGCAGCTCCTGGGTGCCGCAGATGAACCGCACCGACGCCATCCCGAAGCCCCACTCGTCCAGCCCGGCCTTCGCCGCGGCGATGAGGTCGGGGTGGTCGGCCAGGCCGAGGTAGTTGTTGGCGCACAGGTTGAGCACGCGCTGCCCGCCGGCGACGCCGACGTTGGCGTTCTGCGGTGTGGTGAGCGGGCGCTCGTCCTTGGCGAGCCCGGCCGCCCGGATCTCGTCGAGCTGGGCCAGCAGGTGGTCGCGCATCGTGTCGGCCATGTCAGCCAAGTCCGTCCTTCCGGGGTCAGCTCCCCGCCGATGGGTCCTGTCTCCAGTCGAGGATCACCTTGCCGCAGTTGCCCTCGCGCAGGGTGGCGAAGGCCTGGTCGTACTCGGTGACCGGGAACCGGTGGGTCACCACCGGCGAGATGTCCAGGCCCTCCTCGACCAGCACCGACATCGCGTACCACGTCTCGTACATCTGCCGGCCGTAGATGCCCTGGATGGTCAGCATGGAGAGTACGACCCGGCTCCAGTCGATGCTGATCGGCCCGGACGCCAGGCCGAGAACCGCGATCCGGCCGCCGTGCGACATCGAGTCGACCATCGCCGGCAGCGCGCTCGGGTGCCCGGACATCTCCAGCCCGACGTCGAAGCCCTCCTTCATGCCGAGGTCGGCCTGGACCTGCGGGAGGGTGGTGCGGGAGATGTCGACGGCCGCGGTGACGCCCACCTTGCGGGCGAGTTCGAGGCGGTACGGGTTGACGTCGGTGATCACCACTTTGCGGGCGCCGGCGTGCCGGACGACGGCGGCCGCCATCAGCCCGATCGGGCCGGCGCCGGTGATCAGGACGTCCTCGTTGACCACCGGGAACGCCAGCGCGGTGTGCACGGCGTTGCCGAACGGATCGAAGATCGTGGCCACGTCGAGGTCGATGTCGCCCGGGTGTTTCCACAGGTTGCCGGCCGGCAGGGTGAGCCGGTCGGCGAACGCGCCGGCCCGGCTGATCCCCACCCCCTGGGTGTGCGCGCACAGGTGCCGGCGGCCGGCCATGCAGTTGCGGCAGCGACCGCACACCAGGTGACCCTCGCCGCTCACCAGGTCACCGACCGCCACCCGGTCCACGCCGGCGCCGACCTCGATCACCCGGCCGACGAACTCGTGGCCGACCACCAGCGGGACGGGCACGTGGGTTCGGGCCCAATCGTCCCAGTTCATGATGTGCAGGTCGGTGCCGCAGATCCCGGTCTGGAGTATCTGCACGAGCGCCTCACCGGGACCCGGCTCGGGTTCGGGGACCTCCTCCAGCCACAGTCCGGGCTCGGCCTTGGCCTTCACGAGCGCGCGCATTGCTTGTCTCCGCTGCTGGTGTGTCGTCCCGGTGTCGTCCCGGTGTGGTGGCCGGGGCCGGGTGGTGCGCTGTCGGGCCGCGGTCGGGGTCGCCGGCCGGGCCCACCGGTCAGGGCCGCCGCCCGACCAGGGCGATCAGTTGGTCCTGAATGTCGTCGGAGGCGGTACGGACCGGCGGCGCGAGCATACTGCTGCCCTCCCACTGGGGCACCCGCACCGAGGCGTACTCCCAGACGTGCCGCACCGAGCGGGGGTCCAGCCGGTCGTCCAGGCCGGCGCCCCGGGCCAGGTCCCAGGCGTGCACCACGAGGTCGGTCAGCATCTGCTCGGCGTACTCCTCCACCGAGGTGTCGCCGAACGACAGGTGAACGGTGTCGTCGTCCTTTGCCGCCTCCCACGCGGCCAGCGAGGCGGTGACGGCGGTGTCCCAGGCGGCGACCGGGTTCTCGCCCAGCACGTCCCCGTCGTAACGGTCGCCCACCTGCTCGACGGTCTCGCCGCGCAGCAGGTGCGGTGCCCACAGGTGTTCGCCGACGAGGTGGTTGACCAGGTCGCGAACCGACCATTCGGTGCAGGGGGTGGGCGCGGTCCAGCCGTCGGGGGGTACGCCGTGCACGCGGGCGCCGAACTCCCTGGCGGCCGCGGGGATCAGGGTCCGTGCGGAACCTTGTGTCATCGTCATCTGAATGACCTCCCGGTGACGCTGGCGAGTCGGGCGGCTACCTGCTAGCGTTCGAACATGCTTTCGAATGCCTCTCGCGTGGCGCCGGGCGGACTCGACGAGATCGACGCGGTAGCCCTCGGCCAGGCCGGCCTGCAGGCGCTGGCGCTCGCCGGCACGGCAATCCTCGCACGCTATGTGACCACCGAAAGTCACGCTGACGGAATGACCGAACTCGAGGGTGTGGTCCCACACCCGCAGTGGGCCATCCTGATGCGGGCGATCAGCGCCTTCTCCGAGCCGGCGCGGGGCGACGGCGCGGCCCGCGGGGAGTTCGGGGAGCCCGATCCGGGCGACCGGCAGGCGGCGGCGCTCGCCGCCATGTGCCGGCGCGCCCGGACCACCATGACCAGGGAGCACCAGATGGCGCCCCGTCGCAACCAGGGTCTGTCCTGATGCGGGTTCACTCGCCGTGCGTGCCGCCGTCGGTGCTGGTGGACCCGGTCCACCCGGCCGGGTGCACGCCGCCGGGGATCGGTGCGTCGAGGTCGTACGGCTGCCGGCTGTACACGAACGTCGCGATGTCCAGGTGGGTCACCCGGCCGTCGGGGCCACGGCCCACCCGCAGCGTCTCCCCGGCGTAGTAGCCGTCCAGCCCGGTCCAGGTGCCGTCGGCGTTCGGCCGGAACCGCGACGCGCGGCCGCCCTCGCCGAGGGGACGTAGGTCGAGCATCCCGTCCCGCCCGGCGCGCAGTGCCGAAGCCATCGGGCCCCAGTACCACGGCCCCACCAGTTCCAGCGTCCCCTCGGGCAGGTCCGGCACCGGCGTCCACTCCGGTGTCAGCCGGGGCTCGCGCGCCTCCACCACGTCGATCAGGTCCGACACCAGGCCGAGCGGCCGCAGCCCCGAGGTCGTGTTGCCCAGGCAGACACCGCCGAGATTCTGCTCGACGTCGACGTACAACCCGGCGAGAAAGCCCGGCATCGAGCCGCCGTGGCCGACCAGGGTGCGCTCACCCACCCGCAGCACCTGCCAGCCCAGCCCGTATCCCGCCGTCCAGGTGGGTGCCTGCTCCACCGCGTGCGGCTCGCGCATCTCCGCGAGCGTGTCCGGGCTGAGCACGCCGCCGGTGTCCCCGGCCACGAACGCCGCCCACCGGGCCAGGTCCGCGACCGTCGACCACAGCTGCCCGGCCGGTGCCATCGCGCCCGCGTCCTCGTCGGGTTCGGGGAGTACGACGTCGGCCCACGGGTGCACGGCGAACCCGGAGGCGTGCGGCTGCAGCGGTGCGTACGTCGTACGCCGAAGCTCCAGCGGCTCCAGCACCTCGGTCCGCAGCGCCTCCCACCACGAGCAGCCACGATGCCGGGCCACCACCTCGCCGAGCACGCCGAAGCCCAGGTTGGAGTAGTGGAAGCGGCGGCCGGCCCGGTTCCTGGCCGTCCCGGCGTTCAGCGTCTCCACGAGGCCGGGCCACTCCGCTCCCGGCGTGCGCTCCCACCAGGGCCCGTTCGTCTCCGCCTGCAGGCCGGACACGTGCGCGAGCAGTTGCGCCAGCGTGCGGTCGCCGAACGGCGTACCCGGCACGTGCCGGTCGAGCGGGTCGGCGAAGTCCAGCCGGCCCTCGTCGCGCAGCCTGGCCACCAGCACCGCGGTGAACGTCTTGCTGATCGACCCGATCCGCGACTGCGTGCCGGCGTCCGGGCGGGCACCGCCGACCCGGCCGCGGCCGCCGCTCCAGGCGAGCACCCCGTCCCGCATCACCCCGGCGGTGAGGGCGGGAATCCGGCCGGTGGACTGCTCCAGGGCGACCCGCCGCAGCAGCTCCGCTCCGGTCTCCGGCCGTACGGGCTCGGCGTCGGACGGGACGGACTCGACATCTCGGCGCTCTGGCATCCGCCCAGGTTATGGCGGCCGGACGTACGCCCCGCGCGGGCCGCCCGGGACGCGTGGTTAGACTCGGACCGTGCCGGGCGGCGACGGACTGCTCTCATTCGACCTTCATCCCGACGACAAGACCCCCAAAGATGCCTGTGGCGTCTTCGGAGTCTGGGCGCCCGGGGAGGAGGTCGCGAAGCTTACCTATTTCGGGCTCTACGCCCTGCAGCACCGCGGCCAGGAATCAGCGGGCATCGCGGTCAGCAACGGGCGCCAGGTGCTCGTCTACAAGGACATGGGCCTGGTCTCCCAGGTGTTCGACGAGGCGATCCTCGAGTCGCTGGTCGGGCACCTCGCGGTCGGCCACTGCCGCTACTCCACGACCGGGGCGAGCGTGTGGGCCAACGCCCAGCCGACGTTCCGATCGACGAGTGCGGGCGGGCTGGCCCTGGCCCACAACGGAAACCTCACCAACTCGGCCGACCTGGTCGAACTCGCCGCGAAACGGGCGGCCGAGGCCGACCTCGCCGAGTCGCCGGGTGACCGGGGCTCGACCAACGACACCGGCCTGATCACCCGGCTGCTGGCCACCTATCCCGACCGGCCGCTGCTGGACGCGGCCCAGGCGGTGTGTGCGGAGCTGCGGGGCGCCTTCTCGCTGGTGTTCATGGACGAGGACACGCTGTACGCCGCCCGCGACCCGCAGGGCATCCGCCCGCTGGTGATCGGCAGGCTGGGCGCCGGCTGGGTGGTCGCGAGCGAGAACGCCGCGCTGGACATCGTGGGGGCCGAGTTCGTCCGCGAGGTGGAGCCGGGCGAGGTGGTCGCCCTGGACGGCGACGGCGTACGCAGCCGCCGGTTCGCCGCCGCGGAGCCCAAGGGCTGCCTGTTCGAGTTCGTCTACCTCTCCCGCCCCGACACCAGGATCTCCGGGCGTTCGGTGCACGAGACCCGGGTCGAGGTCGGGCGCCGGCTGGCGCGGGACTTCCCCGTCGAGGCCGACCTGGTGATCCCGGTGCCGGAGTCGGCGACGCCGGGCGCCATCGGGTACGCCGAGGAGTCCGGCATCCCGTACGGCCACGGCCTGGTCAAGAACAGCTACGTCGGCCGCACCTTCATCCAGCCCAGCCAGACGCTGCGCCAACTCGGCATCCGGCTCAAGTACAACCCGCTGCGCGAGGTGATCGAGGGCAGGCGCCTGGTGATGGTGGACGACTCGATCGTGCGCGGCAACACCCAGCGGGCGCTGGTCAAGATGCTCCGTGACGCGGGTGCTGCCGAGGTGCACGTCCGGATCGCCAGCCCCCCGGTGAAGTGGCCCTGCTTCTACGGCATCGACTTCGCCTCCCCCAAGGAGCTGATCGCGGCCGAGCAGACCGTGGACGAGATCTGCGCCTCGATCGGCGCGGACTCCATCGGCTTCATCTCGCTGGAGTCGCTGACCGAGGCGAGCAGCGTGCCCGCCGACCGGTTGTGCCGGGCCTGCTTCGACGGCAACTACCCGGTGCCGATCCACGAGGCCGCCAGCCGGCACGGCAAGTTCCAGCTCGAGGTCGTGGGCCCGGCCGCGGGTAACTGACCCGCCGGCCGTACCCCCACTTCCACGTTTCGTCCGTGAGCCGCATCCGAGGAAAGGACACCGGACAGTGACCCAGTCCGCCGAACCCACCAGCGGGCAGACGCCGGGGGCTTCCTACGCCGCGGCCGGTGTCGACATCGAGGCCGGTGACCGGGCCGTCAGCCTGATGCGCACCTGGGTGGAGAAGACCCGGCGGCCGGAGGTCGTCGGCGGGGTCGGCGGCTTCGCCGGGCTGTTCGACGCCTCGGCCCTGCGCGGCTACCGGCGCCCGCTGCTGGCGACCTCCACCGACGGAGTGGGTACGAAGGTCGCGATCGCCCAGGCTTTGGACAAGCACGACACGATCGGCTTCGACCTGGTGGGGATGCTGGTCGACGACCTGGTGGTGTGCGGCGCCGAGCCGCTGTTCCTGACCGACTACATCGCCTGCGGCAAGGTCGTACCCGAACGCATCGCGGCCATCGTCAAGGGCATCGCCGAGGCCTGCGTGCACGCCGGCTGTGCCCTGGTGGGCGGGGAGACCGCCGAGCACCCCGGGCTGCTGTCGCCGGGAGAGTACGACGTGGCCGGCGCGACCACCGGAGTGGTGGAGGCCGACGAACTGCTCGGCCCGGACCGGGTGCGCGCCGGCGACGTGGTGGTGGCGATGGCCTCGTCCGGACTGCACTCCAACGGCTACTCGCTGGTCCGGCACGTACTCGCCGCGACCGGCCGCGATCTGACCGAGCACGTGGACGACCTCGGCCGCACGCTCGGGGAGGAACTGCTGGAGCCGACCCGCGTCTACGCCAAGGACTGCCTGGCGCTCAACCGCGAGGTCGACGTGCACGCGATGTCGCACATAACCGGCGGCGGGCTGGCGGCGAACGTCGCCCGGGTGCTGCCGGCGGACGTGGATGTCGAGATCGACCGGTCGACGTGGACACCGCCGCGGATCTGCACCCTGGTCGGTGAGTGGGGCCAGGTCGAGCAGCCCGAACTCGAGCGGACGCTCAACATGGGTGTGGGCATGGTCGCCCTGGTGAACGCGAACGACGCCGATGCCGCGGTCGGCGTACTTGCCAACCGCGGCATCCACGCGTGGATCGCCGGGAATGTGCTCGCAGGCGAGGGTTCAGCGCATCTCACGGGCAGCCACGGAAGAAGCTGACCGCGATGAGGTCGGCCGTGGTCAGCGGCGACGTGCGATGCGATAGTCCTCGTCGGCCCCGTCTTCGTCAGGCTCGTCGGGGTCGTCCTGCCCGCCACGAACGTTGCCGTTCGCTTCCTCACGACTCGACAGCTCTCGCTGTAGCGCTTCGAGGTCGGTGTCGTGGGTGCGGTACTTCAGCTCCCGGGCGACCTTCGTCTGCTTGGCCTTCGCACGGCCGCGCCCCATGGGTCGACCCCCTCGCACAACATAAACCGGGGCAACACGTCATAGACGTGTGCCCTCGGGCTCACGGTCTCATCTGCTCGTGGGTCAACGGTACCGGCATGTGCCCGGATCGTGCACCTGGGGTGGGTCCGGATCATCCCGCGACGCCCGGCGACGGCCCGGCGGGCGGCTGCCCGAACCAGGAGAATCCGTACGTCGTGCCCGGCCACGGCCGGCAGGACGCCGCCCCCGTGTTGCCCCGGTACCGCCCGCGTTCCGGCCCCGAGCAGGGCCGGAACAGGCCCTGAAACGGTTCTGAGCGGCTCGTCAGCGGCTCGTCAGCGGCTCCGTGAGCGCGAACAACGGTCGGAACGGCCGGCTCGGTCGCCGGCCCGGCGGCGTGAGACGGACGTCCGGACGAATCGTGGCGGACCCCGAGCACGGCTGTCCGGTTTCGGCACCGCCGGGCACCCGTGCGGAGCCGTGGTCGAGCCGTCACAGCGTCTTCGCGGGGGCTGTCGTGGAGCCTTCGCGGGGCTGCCACGGAGACCTACGGGGGACGGAGTCCGGGATCGGGCACACCCGTCCGGCCGCCGGAATCGCACCGGACCCTCCCGGCATGGTGCGATAGACGTGGACCGGCGATCAGCGTGGCCGTACGGCCGGCGAAGCCGATGACCCCCTTGACACCGGACGGGACGGACGACCAGCGGATGACCCAGCGCAGGGTGCTGCTCACCGGAGCGGCAGGCAACGTGTCCCGGCTCCTGCTACCCGGCCTCGCCGGCTACTCGCTCCGGCTGACCGACCGGGCGGACCGGGCCAACTCCATCCCGGCCGACCCCATCCCGGCCGACTCCGCCGGCTCCGCCGGCTCGGTGGAGGTCCGGCCCGGCGACCTGGCCGATCCGGACTTCGTGGCCGAGGTGGTCGCCGGCATGGACACCGTCGTGCACCTGGCCGCCGACCCCAGCCCGCAGGCGTCCTGGGCGGACCTGCGCGGCCCGAACTTCGACGTGGTGGCGTCCGTCCTGGAGGCGGCGCTGGCGGCCGGGGTGCGCCGGGTGGTGCTGGCCAGTTCGGTGCACGCGATGGGCGCCTACGTCCGGCGGGGAGAGGTGCCGATCGATCCGGCCTGGCCGCCGTCGCCGTGCTGCCTGTACGGCACGAGCAAGGCGTTCACGGAGGCGATCGGGCGTACGTACGCCTATCGCACCGAGCTGTCGGTGGTGTGCCTGCGGTTCGGTGGCGTCCAGCCCCGGCCGGGCTCGGTCGGCGGGCTGCCGTCCTGGATCGGGCCGGAGGACCTGCGGGCACTGGTGGTCGGCGCGGTCGAGGCCGACGCGGCGAAGGTGCCGTTCGGCGTCTACCACGGGATCTCCGCCAACACCCGCCACGAGTGGGACACCGGCAACGCCACGGCCGACCTCGGCTACACGCCGACCATGGACTCCGAGGCGTTCGCCGGCTCGGTGAGCCCCGACGAGGAACGCGGCCTGTGCGCCGTCGGCCCGCTGCCCTAGCCTTCCGAACCTCCAGCCGTCAGAACCTCCAGCCTTCCGAACCCAAGCCGTCCGAACCCCCAGCGACACTTCGCACCACCAGATCCCCGTGAGGCCCGTACCCGACACATCGGCGTCTCGGCGTTACGTCCTCGCGGTTCCGCCGGCCGGCGACCTTCGATCGCCGGCCACCTCTCGTAGGAGGAAACGTGAGCGAGCAGGGAAAGATCCGCGTCCTCGTCTGGTCCGAGCACACCGCGCCCAGGGAGTGGTACCCGCACGACATCAACGGCGCGGTCGCCGACGGCCTGCGCCAGGACAAGGACCAGGGGTTCCAGGTGAGCACGGCCGAGCTCGTCGACCCCGGCCAGGGCGTGCCCGAGGAGGTGCTCGCGCAGACCGACGTACTCGCGTGGTGGGGGCACATGCTGCACCGCAACGTCAGCGACGAGACCGTCGACCGGATCGAACGGCACGTCAAGGAACGCGGGATGGGCTTCCTCGCGCTGCACTCCTCGCACATGGCCAAGCCGTTCACCCGGCTGATCGGTGACGACGGCCGGATCGGCGGCGTGAAGCACGACGCGGGCCCGGAGTCGATCAAGGTGCTGGCTCCGGAGCACCCGATCGCCGCCGGCGTGAGCGACTTCGCCATCGAGGAAGAGGAGATGTACGACGAGGAGTTCGGCTGCGGCAAGCCGGACACGGTGGTGTTCCACTCGACGTTCCCCGGCGGGCACGAGTTCCGGTCCGGGTGTGCGTACACGGTCGGCAACGGGCGGGTGTTCTACTTCCGGCCGGGCCACGAGGAGAACCCCACGTACTACCGGGACGACGTACGCCACATCATCCGCAACGCCGCCCGCTGGGTGGCCGGCCGGTCCTGACGCCGGGAACACAGAACGACAGAAACACCACGACCGCGGGTCCGGCCAGGTGCCGGGCCCGCGGTCGTGTCAGGCGTGCGCAGGTGAGCGCCCCGGCGGCCGCTCAGCGCCGGTCAGCCGCTCGGTGCGTTCAGCCACAACGGCCGGCCGCGGCCCGCGTCGGCCATCCGGCGTTCGGCCAGCCGGTCGGCGGCGACCACGGGGGGTACGCCTTCGGCGTCGGCCGCCTGCAGGACCTCGCGGGTGGTGTCCAGGATCCGCGCGGCACGGGCCCTGGCCCGCTCGAAGTCGAACCCGTGCAGCTCGTCGGCCACCTGGATCAGGCCGCCCGCGTTGACGAGGTAGTCGGGCGCGTACAGGATGCCGCGGTCCTGCAGCAGCTTCTCGATGCCGGGGTGGGCGAGCTGGTTGTTGGCGCCGCCGCAGACGACGCCGGCCCGCAGCCGGGGCACGGTGGTGTCGTCCAGCGCGCCGCCCAGCGCACAGGGTGAGTAGACGTCCAGGTCGGCCTCGACCAGCGCCATCGTGTCGGTCACCACGTCGACCTCGGGATGCTTTTGGCGTACCCGCTGCACGGCCGCCTCGCTGACGTCGGTGATCACGGCCTCGCCTCCGTCGGCGAGCACGTGGTCGACCAGGTGCCGGCCGACCTTGCCGACGCCGGAGACGCCCACGCGGCGGCCGCGCAGGGTCGGCGTACCCCATCGGTGTTCGGCGCAGGCGCGCATGGCCTGGAAGACGCCGAACGCGGTGAGGACGGAGGAGTCGCCGGCGCCGCCCTGCTCGACGGTGCGGCCGGTGACGTGGCGGGACTCCCGGGCGATCACGTCCATGTCGGGCGAATAGGTGCCCACGTCGCAGGCGGTGATGTACCGGCCGCCGAGGGACTCCACGAACCGGCCGTACGCCCGCAGGAGGGGCTCGGTCTTGTCCCGGTCGGGGTCTCCGATGATCACGGCCTTCCCGCCGCCGAGGGCGAGTCCGGCCAGGGCGGCCTTGTAGGCCATCGCGGTGGACAGGTTGAGGGCGTCGGCCACGGCCGCGTCCTCGCTGGGGTACGGGTGGAACCTGGTGCCGCCGAGGGCCGGCCCGAGAGCCGTGGAGGAGATCGCGATGATCGCCTGCAGCCCGCTCGTCTCGTCGGCGCAGAAGACCAGTTGCTCGTGGCCGGGATGTCGGCCGAAAAACTCCGTCACGTTGGTGACTCCTCGCTGAGCGTGCCCGCAGGGGGTGGGGCGGGCGTCCGGCTCCACCTTAGAGCGATAACGACTGCTCAGGATCTCACTGGACAGGTGCCGCGAACCAACGGAGAGGTGCACGATGGGAGCATGCGGACTTCGGTCGTCACGCCGTACTGCTGCTACCTGCGGGTTTATGAGCCGCTGCCCGCCTTCCCGGCCGGCGAGCGGACATCGTGGGAAGCCCAGGTGCGGGTGCCCGAACGTCCGGAAACGTCATCTTTGGCCGTGACCGAGCAACGGGAGTCGCTCGCCGCGTTGTTACCAATGCTGCCACCTGGTGCCGTGTCGCGGGCGCGTCGCGCTTATGCCATGGAGGTGGAGGGCAACCTCCTGCTGTGTCCGGACGAATCCGCCCTTCGGGTCCGCCAGGCACTTGGTGATCTCATGATGTCGTTGCCTGAGCACGTGCTGCGGGTCCTGCTGCCCGCGGGCGGACTGGATCGTGTCGACTTCGACGCGCTCGGTGAGAACGAATGTCCACCGGACGCCGAGCCCCACATCCTGACCGCGCGCTGGCACGTTCCGCTGGCCTGGTTCGTCATCTTTGGTGATGAGGACCGCAGTATCGGGATGGATCCTGTGGAGCTTCGCTACCGCGCACCCATGGTGGAGGCGCGCCGCCGGCTCAGCCGGGCCCACCGGCTGCTGACCCGGGCTCGCCCGGATTGGGAGATGGAGCCGCTTCGCACGCTCGGCCGCTGGATCGAGTCGTTCCATCCGCACAGCTGGGTGGAGCTGGACTACGGCGGTCTCGTGCGGCTGATGGGCTCGGAGCGGATGACCGCGGACCGCTCCGCCAGTGACGTTGCCGCCGCCCTCCAGGCGGTGGCGAAGGGTGACGACGAGGAGGCGAGAACGATCTACCACCGCCTACGGAAGCAGTGGTGGGAGATGCGCGAAAAAGAGCGCGCATCGTGAAACACCGGAACAGGTCCGGAAATTCTGGGAAAACTGGGCGGAACTACCGGATACGGGTTACGGTGAGTCACGTGAGGAGAGGGGTGGACTGGGACCACTACGTCGCGTGGGGGATGCATAACACGGCGTGACCAAAGTGGTGCTTGTCCTGACACAAGCCCCTGTCCTCGTAGAGGGATTCGA
Organism: Actinopolymorpha cephalotaxi; assembly: GCF_013408535.1. Lineage (NCBI taxonomy): Bacteria > Bacillati > Actinomycetota > Actinomycetes > Propionibacteriales > Actinopolymorphaceae > Actinopolymorpha > Actinopolymorpha cephalotaxi. The sequence continues at coordinate 5,673,471 of NZ_JACBZA010000001.1, read as the reverse complement.
TGCACCATGGAGGGTGCGGGACGGACGAATGTCCGCTTCTCGTGGAGGAGGCCGCTCATGACGACACGTACGCCGGAGACCGAGTCTCTGCTGACGCCGGCAGAGGTCGCGGCCATGTTCAGGGTCGACCCCAAAACAGTGACCCGGTGGGCTAAGGCAGGCAAGCTCAGCTCGATCCGGACACTTGGGGGACACCGGCGTTACCGTGAGTCCGAGGTGCGAGCGCTGCTGGCCGGGGTTCTCCCCGAACAGCGCGGGGGAGCAGAGAGCCGCTGAACGGTGGTTGTCTCACGCTCGGACACGCAGGTATTGCGAGGTGGCGGTCCATCCCGATGATGGGAGGGGCCGCCACTTTCCTGTCTCCGTACGACCTCGTCGTGCGTGCGGGACTTCTGTGCGTACGGGCTTCTGTGTGCGGGGCTTTCCGGGTGTGCGGGCACTTGCGATGTGTACGAAGAGTTCCGACCGCAGCCACACCGTGCCCGGGTGCCTCCCCTCCGACGGCTTCCCGTTCCCGCTGGTCGACCGTCCGACAACATCACTCTGAGTGAACGCGGGGCACGTCGCCGGAGCGACTGTCAGGGTCCGGCCAGATCGTTGCGGATTCGCGATTGGCGGCGCCCAGGGTGGTCCGGCAGGCTGACGAAGCTGACCGTCGAGGTGCCGGGGGCGGAAGGGGCGGGCTGTGCGTGCACGCGGACCGGCGGCCCGCTGGGCCGGCGTGGCCATGGTCGCCATGGTGCTGGTGCTCCTTGCCGCCGGCGCCGTCGGCCTCGGCTGGCAGGACCGGGTCTCCCTGAACTCCCAGCAGATCTCGGCGAGGACGATCGTCGGGATCTTCATGGTGCTGCTGGGCCTGAGCCTCGCGCTGGTCGTCGCGGCGCTGATCCTCGGGCCGTCGCTGCGCCGTAAGGACCGCCCGCAGCGGACCGGCGGGGCGAGCATGGTGATCGGTGCCGTGGTGATGCTGGTGATCGTGCTGGCGCTGTTTGCGTTCCGTGACCAGATCCAGTCGGCCCTGCAGGGCCACGGCGCGACGCCCACGACACCGCCCACCACGCTGCCCACCGGCCCGCCGGCCGGTGCCGAGACGGCCACGCCGGCACCGCGGCCGGGCGCACGCCCCACCTGGAACTGGCCGATCGCCGTCGCCGCCGGGTTCGTCGTCGGCCTGGTCGCGCTCGCGCTGGCCCTGGTAGTCCGCCGGCAGGCGCCGCAGGTGCGCGAGGTCGAGGTCGAGCCCTCCGTGGCCGACGTGCACGCGGTCGTCGCCGCCGGCCGGGCCGCGCTGGCCGACCTGGACGAGCCGCGGGCGGCCGTGATCGGGGCGTACGCGGCGATGGAGGAGGCCCTGGCCCGGACGGGAGTTGCCCGCGCCGCCGGCGACACGCCCACGGACCTGCTGCGGCGGGCGGTGGACGCCGGGCTGTTCAGCGCCACCGGAGCCGCGGCGGCGGAGGAGCTCACCGAGCTGTTCCGGCAGGCCCGCTACACCCGGCGCCAGCTCGATCCGCAGGTGCGCATCCGCGCCGTGGACGTACTCGGCCGGCTGGACACCGAGCTCCGCGTGGCGGCGAGCCGGGGCGAGGCGGCCGGGTGAGGCAGCTTCGCCCGATCCTGATCGTGCTGCTGCTCGGCGCGACCGTCACCCAGCGGCTGCAGGGGCTGCTGCTCGGGCTCACCGTCCTGGCCGTGGCCGAAGTGATCGGTGCGGTGCTGCGGCTGCAGGGCCCCGAACGCGCGCGCCGCCGACCGGTGTGGGACTGGCTGCGGCGACTGCCGTTCCCGTGGCGTCGCCGCCGGAGGACGTCGGCGGCGTCGTTCTCGGCGTACGACCGGATCGTCGCCGACATCGGCTGGGCGAGGTTCTCCCGGCGCGACTTCGACGTCGGGCTGCGCGAGCGGCTGCTGGCGGTCGCGTCGGTCCGGCTGGCCGATGGGCACGGCGTCGACCTGGCCGCGAACCCCGAGGCGGCTCGCCGGCTGCTGGGTGAGGAGGCCTGGGACCTGCTGGGGCCGGGACGGCCGGCGTCCACCGACCGCACCGCTCCCGGTGTCGACCTGCGCACGCTGGACCAACTGGTCGGCACCCTCGAAAGCCTGCGACCCGAGGCGAGCGCCGAGTCACGTACCGAGGCACGTCCTGAGGCACGTCCTGAGCAGGATCCCGCGACCGGTCAGGGTGACCGGCCGGAAAGGAGCACCAGACCGTGACGACACCGCAGAACCCCTCGGCCACGCAGAACGCAGGCGCCACGCAGGACCCGTCCCCGGCGTCTGTCACCCCCGGCACGTCCGGCACGTCCGGTGCGCAGGGCCCGCCGGCGCTCCGCCCGGAGCAGACCCGGGAGCGGGCGCTGGCCGTCCTGGCCGAGCTGGAACGCGTGATCGTCGGCAAGCGCGGCCAGCTCACCCTCGTCCTGCTCGGCATCCTCGCCGACGGCCACGTCCTGCTGGAGGACCTGCCCGGCCTGGGCAAGACGCTGCTGGCCCGGTCGTTCGCGCACACGCTCGGCCTGCACTTCACCCGGGTGCAGTTCACCCCGGACCTGCTGCCCCAGGACCTCACCGGCGCGTCGATCTACCACCAGAAGACCGGCGAGTTCGCGTTCCGGGAGGGGCCGGTCTTCACCCAGCTGCTGCTCGCCGACGAGATCAACCGCACACCGCCGAAGACCCAGGCCGCGCTGCTGGAGGCGATGGAGGAGCGGCAGGTGTCCGCCGATGGGGTGACCCGCGCGCTTCCGTCGCCGTTCGTGGTGCTGGCCACCGAGAACCCGATCGAGTACGAGGGCACCTACCCGCTTCCGGAGGCGCAGCTGGACCGGTTCGTGCTGCGGACCCGGCTCGGCTACCTCACCGCCGAGCTGGAGGCGGACATGGTGCGCCGCCGGCTCGACCGGGGTGCGCAGCGGCCGGTGCCGAACCAGGTCGTGGAGCCGGCCGAGCTGCTGGCGATGAGCGCGTCGCTGGAGCAGGTCGAGGTGCACGACGACGTACTGGCGTACGTCGTGGCGCTGGTGCAGGCCACCCGCGAACACCCGAAGGCGCAGGTCGGCGCCAGCCCGCGCGGCACCCTGGCGGTCACCCAGCTGGCCCGGGGCGCCGCGGTGCTGGCCGGCCGCGACTACGTCACGCCCGAGGACGTGCAGCAGGTGGCGGTCGCAGCACTCGGGCACCGGCTGGTGCTGCGGCCGGAGCTGTGGGTACGCCGGGTGTCCGGCGAGGACGTGGTCGCCGAGCTCCTCGGCCGGGTGCCGACGCCCAGCACCCGGGTCTTCGACCGCACCGGCGCCGCCCGGTGACCGTGCCCGCCCCGGCGCGGCCGGCGTCGCCGTTGCCGGGCGTCGAGGTCACCCCGACCTGGCGGCTGAGCAGGCTCGCGGTCCGGCTGGCGGTGTTCGGCGCGCTGGCGCTGGTGGCCGGCATCGTCGCGGCCCGGCCCGAACCCGTCCTGGTGGCCGCGCCCTGCCTGGTCGCGCTGGTCGTGGCGCTGCGCCGCCCGCGCCCGGAGACGATCCGGGTGGAGGCGGCGCTGTCGGAGCCGCGCAGCTTCGAGGACGAGGACGTCGAGGTGCACGTGGTGGTGCGCGCGGAGGAGGTGCTCGGCGAGATCGGGCTGGACCTGGCGCTGCCGCGGACGTTCGAGGTCGACGGGGAGCGGGCCTGCCGGGAGTTCGAGGTGCGGAGCGTGTCGCACACCTGGACGGTCCGGGCGCGGCGATGGGGACGCTGGCGGGCGGGGCCGCTGCGGTTACGGGTACGCAGCCGCGGGTGGGGTTACGTCGGGACCGCCACGCTCTCGCTGGCCGAGCTCACCGTCTTCCCGCCGCCCTCGGCGGCCCGCGAGGTCGCCGTACCGCCGGCGCTGCTGGCCCGGATGGGCAGCCACGTCGCCAGGCGCCCCGGCCCCGGGGTGGAGTTCGCGGGCATCCGTACGTACGCACCCGGCGATCCGGTGCGGCGGGTCAACTGGCCGGTGAGCACCCGCCGCGGCGAGCTGTACGTCAACGAGTACGCCGCCGAGCGGGCCGCGGACGTGGTGGCGGTCGTGGACACCACCGTGGACCTCGGGCCGTTCGGGCGGTCCTCCCTCGACCTGGCGGTGCGCGGGGCGGCGACCGTGGTGCAGGCGTACCTGCGGTACGCCGACCGGGTGGGCGTGGTCACCCTCGGCGGCGCGCTGCGCTGGCTGGCGCCCGACGTCGGGACCCGGCAGTACTACCGGATCGTGGAGACCCTGCTCGCGTCCCGCGTGGACGAGAGCTACCTCGAACCCGAGCTCGCGCACTTCCCGCCGCAGGCGCTGCCGCCGGGCGCGCTGGCGTTCGTGTTCACCCCGCTGGTCGACGCGCGCGCCGCCGAGGCCGTACGCGACCTGCGTGAACGCGGCCACCCGGTGATCGTCGTCGACGTGCTGTCCACCGAACCCGACGCCTCGCCCCGGGACCCGGACAGCGAGCTGGCCCTGCGGGTCTGGCGGCTGGAACGGGAGGTCCTCCTGCACGGCCTGGCGGAGATGGGCGTGACCGTGCTGGCCTGGGACGAGGAGGTCGGCATCGCCCTGGACCGGGTCCGGCTGGAGCCGCTGCTGGGAGGTACCCGATGAGGATCGGTCCGCTCGCCGCGGCGGTGGCGGCCGGCGCGTGCGTCCTGGCGTTCGTGGTGGTCCTGCTGACAGTGCTGCCGCCGTCGGCGCTGGTCTGGGTCGGGCTGCCCACGGTGGTGGCGCTGTGCCTGGGATACGCGGGCGTGGCCGGCGCCTGCGTCCGGGGGCTCGGCGCCCTGGCCGACCTCGGGCTGGGCGCGTTCGGCATGGTCGGGCTGGCCCTGGCCGCGCTCGGCGTCATGCTGTCCGCCGACAGCGGGCGGCTGCCGGCGCCCACGGCGGCGGTCCTCGGACTGCTGGCGCTGGCGTACCTCGTGCTGGTGGAACTCGCCCAGTCGCTGGCCGGGGAGGACGGCTGGCAGCCCGAGGGCACCCGGGCAGCGGGCTCCGGCGCGAGTACGGCCTGCCTGGCCGGCTGGGTGCGGACAGTCGCACCGTTGCTCGCCGCCGGGCTCGCCGGCGCGGTCGTGCTGTCCGTCGTCGTCGTGCTCCCGCTCCCGCCGGCCGCCTGGCTGGTGGTGACGGCCCCGGCGATCCTCGCCGTCGCGGTCGTCCTCGTCCTGCCGCGCCACTCCCGCCGCTGAACCCGGGCCGGGTTACGCGGGTGCGCCGGCCCCGACCGAGGACGTACGTCCGCGGCCGGGTTCACGCCACGGCTTGGGCGGGGTTCACGCCGGGTCGGTCGCGGAGCTCGCGCCGGGCGTGGTCGCGCCGTACCGCCGCAGCTCCTGCTCCAGGTCGAGCGGGCGGACGCCGTCCTTGCGGCCGGCGAGGGTGGCCTCGTCGAGCAGGCCGGCCGGGACGAACCACGCCACCTCGAACTCGATGCCGTCCGGGTCGCGGCCGTACAGGCTCTTGCTGGTGCTGTGGTCGCTGGCGCCGACCAGCGCGCCGGCGGCGACCAGCCGGGCGCGTACGGCATCGAGCTCGGCGAGCGTGTCGACCTCCCACGCGAGGTGGTAGAGCCCGACGGTGACGCGGCCGGCCTGGGAGGCGCCGGCCTGCGCGCCGATCTCGAACAGGCCGAGGTCGTGGTCGTTGGCCGAGCCCGCGGCCTGCAGGAACGCCGCGCCGGTGAAGCCCTCCGGGGTCATGTCGACCCGCCGGAAGCCGAGCACGTCGGAGTAGAAGGCCACGCTGCGGTCGACGTCCCGTACGTACAGCACGGCGTGGTTGAGGCGGGTGATCGGCATGGCGACCGTCCTCCCTGGAGCGAGTCGGTTGATCGAGCGGACTTGATCGAGCGGATGTGATCGGACAGGTGGTCGAGCAGGTAGTTGAGCGCTTGACTATCTGCAGGCTAACAGAGAATCATCAAGCGTTCAACCAGTTCGGGGTACGATGGGGCCCGTGGCGGAAACCAGGTGGCTCGACGACGGTCAGCAGCGGGTCTGGCGGGACTTCCTCGCGGCGACCCGGCTGTTCTTCGAACGCCTCGACCAGGAGCTGCAGGCGGAGGCGGGCATCCCGCACGCCTACTACGAGATCCTCGTCCGGTTGTCGGAGCACCCCGGCCGGGAGATGCGGATGAGCGAGCTGGCCGACCAGCTCGGCTCGTCCCGCAGCCGGCTCTCCCACGCCGTCGCCCGGCTGGAGGAACGCGGCTGGGTACGCCGCCGCGCCTGCGCCACCGACCGGCGCGGGCACTTCGCGGCCCTGACCGACGACGGCTTCGCCGCGCTCGAGGCCGCCGCCCCCGGGCACGTGGAGGGTGTACGCCGGCATCTGTTCGACCAGCTCAGCGACGACCAGGTGGCCGAGCTCGGCACGATCAGCGCCACCCTCGCCCGGCACCTGGAGGCCGGCCGCGAGGGTGCGGCCCGGCGGGCCCGTGAGACGGGCGTCGGGGAGTCGGCGTAGGACCGCACGGGTCGGCGGGGGACAGCGTCGGCCGGCGTGGGTCGGCGGGGGACCGGGGCCGGACCGGGCATGGCCTAGGGTGCTCGGCGTGGCCTCGACGTACAAGCTGGTGATCTTCGACTGCGACGGCGTGCTCGTCGACAGTGAGCCCCTCGCCCTCCGGGTCGACACCGAACTCTTCGCCGAACTCGGCTGGCCGCTGTCCAGCGAGGAGATCGCGCGGCGGTTCGTCGGCCGGACCACCGACTACATGATGGGCGAGCTGGCCGCACACCTCGGCGGGCCGGTGCCCGAGGACGTCGACGCCAGGTTCACCTCCCGATACCGCGAGGTGCTGGCCGCCGAGCTCCGCCCCGTGGAGGGGATCGCGGCCGCGCTCGACCGGATCGCCGGCCTGACCTGTGTCGCCTCCAGCGGCAGCCACGAGAAGATGCGGTTCACGCTGGGCCTCACCGGGTTGTACGAACGCTTCGAGGGCCGCATCTTCAGCGCCACCGAGGTCGCGCACGGCAAGCCCGCGCCGGACCTGTTCCTGCACGCGGCGCGCACCCTCGGCGTCGACCCGGGTGAGTGCGCGGTGATCGAGGACAGCGAGTACGGCGTACTGGCCGCGCGCGCGGCCGGAATGACGGCGTACGGTTACGTCGGCGGTGGCATCATCCCCGCCGAACGGCTCGCAGGCCCCGGCACCACGTTGTTCGACGACATGCGCGACCTTCCGGGGCTGCTCGGGGAGGAGTGACCCGTCGATGTCGCAGGCCGGTCGGGAGAGTTCGAGCGCAGACCTTCGTCCGGAGGCGGGTTCGGCCCGTGCCGGGTCCTCCGGTGCGACCCGCTGGGTGCCGGCGATCCTGGCGGTCTCCTTCGTGGTCTCTGTCGTCCACTACGCCGACAACACCGTGCGCTTCGACCGGTACGCGCTCAACCCCGACAGCCCCGTCGCCAACGCGCCGTGGTCGGTCCCCCTGGCATGGGTGGTGCTCACCGCGGTGGGGCTGGTCGGCCTGCTCGCCTATCGCGCGGGGAACTGGTGGCGGGCGGTCGGCGCGTTCGCGGTCTACTCCGTCAGCGGCCTGGTCAGCGCGGTCCACTACACCGACGCGCCGCCCTCGGCGTTCGACGGTCTGCAGAACACGCTCATCGTCGCCGACCTGGTGGCCGGGGTCGCCGTCGTGGGACTGGCGCTGTGGGTGATGTTCCGGCGCGCGCTGGTGGCCGACGCCCAGGCGGGTGCCGCGCGTCTGCGGGGCTGACGGAGCTGGCGGGCTGGCGGGGCTGACCGAGGCCCCTCAGGAACCCGCGCGGACGATCGCGCCGAGTTGGGTGCGCGAGGTGACGCCGAGCTTCGGATACGCCTTGTAGAGGTGGTATCCGACGGTACGCGGACTCAGGAACAGCCGGGCCGCGATGTCCCGGTTGGAACTCCCCTCGGCGGCCAGCCGGACGATCTGCAGCTCCTGCGGGGTGAGGGACGCCAGCGGGTCCGGGGCCTGATCCACGGTCGGCGATCCGGACGCGCGCAACTCTGCCCTGGCGCGGTCCGCCCAGGGGGCAGCGGCGAGTTGCTCGAACGCGGTGAGCGCGGCAGCGAGCTGGGTACGCGCGTCGGTCGGGCGGTGGGCCCGGCGCAGCCACTCGCCGTACAGCAGCCTGGTGTGCGCGGCCTCCCACGGCTTCGCCGACGCCTCGTGCAGCCCGAGCGCCGCGACGAAGTGCCCCTCCGCCTCCTCCTCGGGTGCCACCAGCGCCCGGCACCGGCGGACGAGCGCGTCAACCCAGGGTTGGCGTACCCACGAGGCCCATTCGGTCAACCGGGCAAGGGATTCGGCGGCCCGGTCGGGTGCGCCGAGGCGGACCGCTGCCTCCACCTGGTCGGGTGCGCAGCGGGTCGCGGGGATCTGGTGCCGGGCCGGTCCGCGTGCGAGCGCCTCGAGCCGGTTCAGGCTCGCCTCGGTGCGGCCGGTCGCGAGGTCGTACGTCGCCAGCGCCCACTGGGTCCACGACGGGCCGGGTGAGGAGTCGCCGGCGGTCGCGGCCCGCACCGCGCCGACGAGTTCGCGCAGGTGCGGCTCGTCGCCGCGCACGGCGGCGAGGTAGGCGCGGACGCCGCCGAAGTGGCTCACCGCGTGTGCCTGGCCGGTGTCGGCGCCGATCCGCATCGCCTCGTCCAGCCGGGCGGCGGCGTCGCGGTGCCGGCCGAGGAAGAGTTCGGCCTCGCCGAGCGAGCCGAGGGCGCCCGCGAGCCAGCCGATCCGGCCGTCGGCGCGAATCCGGTCGACGGAGGAGGCGAACACGTCGTACGCCAGGTCGTCCTGCGCGGTGATCCAGGCCGAGCCGCCGATCATCACCGTGGTGCGGGGGTCGCCGGTGCCGACCTGGCCGAGCGCCTCGGCGACGATCGACGGCCGGTCGCCGTCGTCGCGGGCCTCGCTGTCCCCGGGGCCGGGTGCTCCGCTCGCCAACCTTCCCAGCAGGGCCATCAGCGGAAGGATTGCCCGGTGCGGGTGGCCGGCGGGCAGGCGTACGTCGCGCAGCCGGTCCGCCGTCGCCCGGCTCAGGTCGCGGTCCCCGGTGAACCAGGCGACGTACATCGCCTGCATCGACAGCCAGGCGGCCAGCTGCTGGTCGCGTGAGGCCGCGGCGGTGGCGCCCTCGAGCAGCAGGCGGTGCGCGGTGGGAAAGGCGCCGGCCCAGAAGTGGGTGTTCGCGCGGACCAGCGCGAGCCGGGCGCGTTCGGTCGAGCGCTCCTCGCCGGGGTCTCCGGGGTCGTCGGGGTCGTCGGGGTTGCCGGGAGTGTTCGGTACGCGGTCGGCGAGGGCGAGCGCGCGGGTGAAGTCGCCGGACTGGGCGGCAGCCTCGGCGGCCAGGAGCAACCGCCGGGCGCGGTCCCGCGCCGTGGTGCTGGATCGGGCGGCGCGTTCGTACGCCGTCGCTGCGGCCGCGTCCCCACCGCGCTCGGCCGCGCGGGTCGCGGTGGCCTCGAGCTCGGCGGCGACGTGGTCGTCCGGGCCGGTGCTCGCCAGCGCGAGGTGCCAGGCCCGGCGGTCGCGGTCGGCAGGGTCGGCGAACGCCGCGGCCAGCGCCCGGTGCGCCTTCAACCGCAATCCGAGCGGGGCCCCCTCGTACACCGCCGCCCGCACCAGCTGGTGGCGGAACCGGATGGTGCCCGCGCCGGCGACCACCAGTCCGGCGTCCTCGGCGTCGGCCAGGTCGGTGAGCCCGGCGCCGAGCTCGCCCGCCGCCCGCAGTACGACGTCAAGGTGCCCGGCGTCCTCGGCCGCGGCGACCAGCAGGGCGAGCTGCGTCCTCGGTGGAAGCCGGCGTACCTGCCCGTCGAAGGCGACCCGCAGACGCTCGGTCAGCGGGAGCGCGCCGGGCCGGGCCGCCTCACCCGACGGCGCGGCGGCGAAGGCCGCGGGGAGCTCCGCCAGCGCCAGCGGGTTGCCGTGCGCCTCGGTGAGCACCCGGACGCGCACCTGCGCTGTCAAGCGTTCCTTGACGGGATGGGAGTCGAGCAGGGCGGTCGCCGCGCCGGCGTCGAGGCCGGCGAGGTGGAGCTCGGCCAGCCCGGTGGAGGGGAACGCGTCCGCCGCGTTCCGGGCGGCGACCACCAGGGCCACGCCCTCGGCGTCCAGCCGGCGGGCGGCGAACGACAACGCGTCCGCCGACGCCCGGTCCAGCCAGTGCGCGTCGTCGACCAGGCAGACGGCACCACCGTCCTCGGCGACCTCCGACAGCAGCGACAGGACACCGAGCCCGACCAGGAACCGGTCGCCTCCCGCCGGCGCCGAGGACAGCCCGAACGCGGCGGAGAGCGCGCCGGCCTGGGGCGGTGCGAGGGCGCCGAGCCGGTCCAGCGCCGGGTGCAGCAGCAGATGCAGTCCGGCGTACGGCAGTGTCGCCTCCGCCTCGATCCCGGCGCCGCGGAGCACACGCAGCCCGGCGGCCCGCGCCCGGTCGGCCACGTCGTCGAGCAGCGCGGTCTTGCCGATGCCCGGCTCGCCGCGCAGGACGAGCACGCCGCTGCGGCCCGTGCGGGCTCCTTCGACCAGGCCCGCCAGGCGTTCCTGCTCCTCCGCCCTGCCGTACAACACCGCTGCACGGTACCCGGGGTGATCCGCACCAGTCATCCACCGGTCATCCACCGGTCAACCACCGGTCGTGCGCGGAGGGCGGACCAGTCATTCGACAGATGCCGCGGACGCCCCGCGATTCCTAGCGTGTGAGGCACAACGACAACGCACCACGACCGGAGGTTCACCACCATGAGCGACTTCACCGAACTCGTCGAGCGCTACATCGCCACCTGGAACGAGACCGACCCCACTGCCCGTCGGGCGGGGGTCGAGGCGGTCCTCGCCGAGGGCGGCACCTACACCGACCCGCTGGTCGACGTGGCCGGCCACGACGCCTTCGACGCGACCGTCGCCGCGGTGCAGGCGCAGTTCCCGGGCCTTGAGTTCCGGCTCGGCGGCGGCGTCGACACCCACCACGACATCGCGCGGTTCACCTGGGAGCTGGGGCCAGAGGGCGGCGAGGCGCTGGTCGTGGGGTTCGACGTCGCGGTCCGCGGCGAGGACGGGCGGATCCGGGCGGTGCTCGGGTTCCTGGACAAGGTGCCCGCCGGCGCCTGAGCGCGAAGCCCCTCACCGCCGTACGCCCGTCACCCGGACGGTTTGACCTGAACCAAGGTTGAGCCAGCAGGGTGGCGGGCGTAGGCGTGTTCAGAGCCGGAGCAGGACGTGGACCGAGGAGGGGACGTGGAACGGATGTGGGCCGTACGGGTGAAGGAGTTCGGTGGGCCGGAGGTCCTGGTGCCGGAGCGGGTGCCCGCGCCGGCCGCCGGGCCCGGCCAGGTCGTGGTCGGGGTCGACGTGGCGGACACCGGCTTCGTCGAGACCCAGATCCGGCGCGGTGCCTGGCAGGACTACTTCCCGATCGGGCTCCCGTGGGTGCCCGGCAACGCGGTGGCCGGCCGGGTGCTCTCGGTCGGTGCGGACGTGGACCCGGGCTGGACCGGTCGCCGGGTGGCGACCGCAACGGCCGAGTGGGGCGGGTACGCCGAGCAGGCGGTGGCCCTCGCCGAAACGCTGGTCGTGCTGCCCGACGAGGTGGAGAAGGCCGTCGCGGCGGCACTGCTGCACGACGGGGTCACCGCGCTCGGGGTGTTCGAACCGGCCGCACCCGCAGCGGGTGAGACGGTGCTGGTCACCGCCGCCGCGGGCGGGATGGGCGTACTCCTCGTCCAGTTGGCTCGGTCGGCGGGCGCCCGGGTGATCGGGGCGGCGCGGGGCGCGGCGAAGCTGGACCACCTGCGCACGTACGGCATCGACGTCGTCGACTACGGCGAACCCGACTGGCCGGCGCGGGTCCGGGAACTGGCCGGGCCGCGCGGTGTGAGCGTGACCTTCGACGGTGCCGGCGGCGCCCTCGGCCGGGCGGCGTTCGAGCTGACCGCCGACGGGGGACGCATGTCCGCCCACGGCGCGCCCGGCGGCGGCTTCGCCACCGTCGATCCACGCGAGGCCGAGCGCCGCGGGGTGAAGCTGCGCGGGATCACCGACGTTCAGTTCGCGCCGGTGGAGGCGGCCCGGCTGGCGGAGCGGGCACTGGAGCTGGCGGCCGCCGGCCGGATCGTCCCGATGATCGGGGCGACCTTCCCGTTGGAGCGCGCCGCCGACGCGCACGCGGCGATCGAGGCGCGCTCGGTGGTGGGCAAGACGGTGTTGACAGTGGGTCGACAGCAGGCCTGACAGGCGGTGTCGACAGCGGGGTAGGCCGCCAGGGGACAGTTGCTCGGGCGGGGGAGGGAGCCCGCCGCTCCCTCCCCCGCCCTTCCTTCCCCCCGGCGCCGGCTCGTCCGCGACGGCTCCGGCAGCCGTCATGATGTGCGGACGTGACCGACGCGTCCTGGCGGGACGTGGCCGGGCAGCAGCCCGGGCTGAGGGTCCGGTCTCAGCCGAGCGCGCTGCCGGCCTTCCATTGCGACCAGTTGAGGTTCCAGTCGCCGTAGCCGTTGGTGAGTTCCATCCGCGGACCGTCGGGGTTGTGCACCTCGACCGGGTCGCCGATGCGGGTGTGGTGGAACAGCCAGTCGGAGTCCTCCAGGTCCATGCCGACGCAGCCGTGGCTGACGTTGGAGTTGCCCTGGGAGCCCGTCGACCACTCCGCGGTGTGCAGGAACTCACCGCTCACCGTGACCCGGATCGCGTACTGCGAGAGCAGGCTGTAGCTCTCCGGCACGTTGATCATCTCGTTGGTGAAGACGTAGTCGGTCTGCTTGTCGATGATCACCTTGGTGCCCTGCCGGGTCTCCCAGCCGGGCTTGCCGCCGGTGACCGCGATGGTGCGCTCGAGCTTTCCGTCGACGTACGCCCGCGCGTGGTGGTCCACCAGGTCGACCTTGGTGATCACGGAGTTGCCGATCTCGAAGCTCCGGGTGAGGTTCGCCGTGCCCCACACGTCCGCACCCGCGTTCACCTTGTCCAGGTCGGCGGACAGCGTCACCTTGGTGTGGGTCGGCCAGTACTCCTTGGGCCGGTAGTGGATCTCGGACGGGCTGATCCAGTGCCAGGCGCCCACGACCGGCCTGGACGTCTTCACCTGCAGGCGTTTCTCCACCGCGGCACGGTTGCGTACGGCCGTGGAGAACCGTACGGCGATGGGCATGGCCACGCCGACCTCGGCGCCCTCACGCGGCATGACGTCGGTGTTCAGCGCCTTCGGCGGCTCGGTGGTGCTGAACGTCCGCAACGTCTCCGAACTCCTGCCGTCGGCGTTGACCGCCTGCGCTCGCACGCTGTAGACCTCGGTCGGTACCAGCGTGCCGGTGCCTGTCCACGTCGTCCGGGCGGGGTTCAGTGAACCCGTCAGCGCCCGCCCGGTCTGGTCGGTGACCCGGACCCGGGTGAGCATGCCTCCGGAGGCCACCACCCTGATCGGGGTGTGCAGGCCGACCGCCACCGCGTTGTCGAGCGGGTTGGTGGCGATCCGGGCCGGCGGCACCGGGCCGCGCTGGTCCTTGTCCGGACCACCGGACCCCGTGCAACCAGCCGCCAGGGCGGTGCACGCGGTGAGCGCGAGAATTCCGATACCGCGAATTCCCATGCCGCGAGTGCCGTGAATTCCGGAACCCCCCGTGGCGGGGCTTTCCTTCCGTCCGCGCGGACGGGTGAATTCGGCCGATCCGGAGAATTCGGGTGCACCGGTGAGTTGTGTCGGTGTCGAACCGGTGGTCTGCGCCGTGTGTGGCGGGCGCACTCGTCGTGGAACCATCTCGACCCCCTGTACCGGCGGGCTTCGGGCGAGGTGTGCGCTTCCTTCGGCAGGGCCTCGGCGCTGAGGTGGTGCACCTGTCTCGGGGAAGGTCATCGCTGTGGTGCCACACAAAGATTACCCAACGACAGAGTTCGGGGACGGTGAGTGAGAGTTTTTCGGCGTACGGCGGTGTGGCCCGCTCAGCGGGTCGTCGGAATGTCCGTACTAATGAACTCCGGTACCTTTTCGAGAATATCGAAATGATCGCGAAGAAAGGCATGGAACAGTTCTTCGCCTTTCGACCCGAAGGTCACCAACCGGAAATGCCTCCCGACCAGGCGTTGGGGTCGGATAACCGGACGCGGCCTCAGTCGCGGCGGACGAACAGGTCCGGGTCGAACGCGGCCGCCGCGAGGTTCTGCACATACGGCCCTTCCGAGCCGTCGCGGTTCCCGGTCGGGTTGAGGGAGTACACCGCGACCCGGCGCAGGTCCCGGGTGGCGAAAGCCGCCATCGTGTAGCCGGGCACCGAACCGCTCTTGCCCCAGGCGGTCACGCCGTTGGGAAGAGTCGTCTTCTGCAGTCCCATGCTGAAGCACGCCCGGCCCGCTTCCGGTCCCACCCGGCACGGAACGCCGCCGCCGGTGTAGGGCACGTCCGGGACGCCGAACAACCGAGCCTGCTGCGCCGGCGGCAGGAGCCGGCCGCGGAACAACGAGGTGACGAAGCGGGTGAGGTCGCCGGCGCTGGACACCATGCCGCCCTCGGCCCACGACCACGCGCTCTGCTCAGTCACGTCGACGAGCGCGCCGTCCACGGTGACGTAGCCGTGCGCGTGCGGCCCGCGCAGCCTGGTGTCGGCGTAGCCGGGAGCGGAGGTGTGCGACAGCCGCAGGGGCCGGACGATGCGCCGGCGTACCTCCGTGGTGTACGAGTGTCCGGTGACCTTCTCGATCAGCAGGCCCGCGACGAAGTAGTTCGTGCCGTTGTACCGCTGCTGCGTGCCCGGCGCGAACTCCATCGGCGCGCGGACGGCGTCCGCGACCACCTGGCCGGGCGTCCAGCCCTCCAGCCGGTGCTCGGCGAACCAGCGGGGATCAGTGTCGGCGTCGTCGATGTGGGAGACGGGCAGGCCGCTGGTGTGGTCGAGCAGCTGCCCCACGGTGATGTCGGGGTAGGACGCGGGCAGCAGGTGCGGAAGGTAGTGCTGGACCGGCCGGTCGAGGTCGAGCCGATGCTCGGCGGCAAGCTGCAGAACCACCACCGCGGTGAACATCTTGGTGCCGCTGCCGATCCGGAAGACGCCGTCGGCGGGCACCGGCCGGTGAGTGCGTACGTCGGCGACGCCGCCGGTCCCGGCCCATGCTCCTGACGGTCCGCTCACCCGGACCAGCGCGCCGGTCACGGTGGCCGAGGGCAGGTCGCCGATCGCCTCGCGGAAGAGATCCGGGTCCAGCGGTGGGAGCTCCGCGTTCGTCCCGCTGGTCGCGGAGGTGGCGGAGATAGTGGAGATAGTGGCGCGGGAGGTGGCGAACGCCGGTGTCGACGGTACGGCCACGGTCGCCATCACGGCGGTCAGGGCGAGGCCGGTGCACACCGCGCCCAGTCTGCGGCTTCTGCTGGAGATCACGAAACGCCTTTCCTGACAGGGGAAAGCGGGCAGGCGACCGATCGGCGGTCGCGCTCGATCCTGGACGCTCGGAGGTCCGTGGGCATCCGGGCTCGGGCCCGAGTACTCCCTGACCGAACCCCGCCGCCGTCTCGGGGTCGGCGATTCCGGCTCGTGCCCGACGGCTGGTGCGTTGCCGGGCTGCCCTGTCAGGTCGTGGGCGGTCAGGTGAAGCGAGCGGGTGTGCCGGGCCGCCACGTCAGGCCGTCGTCGATGCGCATCCGCATGGACGCATGGATGTCCAGGGACGGCAGGTCGCTCAGCGGTACCCAGCGGGCCGCACTGGTCTCACCCGGCTGCGGACGCAGTGAGCCACCGACCGGCTCTGCCCGGAAGCAGATGCTGAACTGCTGGCGTACCTCGCCGTCGTCGTACCGCATCACGTGCCGCGGGTCGGTGTAGACGCCGACCACGCCGGTGACCCGCACGTCGAGTCCGGTCTCCTCCGCGGTCTCGCGTACTGCCGCTTGTACGGCGGACTCGCCGCGGTCGACACCACCACCGGGCAGTGCCCAGCGGTCGTTGTCCACCTTGTGGATCAGCAGCAGGTGCGCCTCACGGGTGACGACCGCGGTGACCGACGGAACGATGCTGGTGGGGGACGGCGCGTTCGGGTCGTCCCAGAAGTCGACGCGTGCCATGCCGTCCCTCCGCTCTCGTGGTCCAGCGGTCGATGCCGAATCTCTTTGCCGACCTTCGTTGTCGGTGGTGTCCAGCATGCTGTCCGCACCGATGAGTTCAGGCCGGGACGCCGGTCAACACCGCAGAGCGTCTCACACCGTTCAACTGCCTCACCGCACTCCGTTCAATTGCCACACCGTTCCACACCCCTTATCCGCAAGGAGTTCTCATGCGCTCGAAGACTGCCCCGGCCGGAGCGACCAGACTGCCCGCGGCGTTGGTGGCCGTGCTCGCGACGCTCGCGTTGCTGGTCGCGTCGGCCGCCGTCGTCGGCCCGGCACCTGTCGCTCGCGCCGACGACCGATCCCCGAACGCCGGTCGATCCCCCAACGCCGGCCCATCCCAGAACGCCAACCCATCCCAGAACGCCGGTCGATCACCGGACGACGGCCGGCGCCATCCGGTCCCGCACTGGACCGCGGCGTGGGCCGCCGCCGTCCACCACCCATTCACCCTGTCGGAGTGGTTCGGCCCCAACTGGTCGATGGAGGGATTCGCCGACCAGACGGTGCGGCAGGTGGTCCGGGTCTCCACCGGCGGCAACCGGGTCCGGGTCCGGCTGTCCAACCGCTTCGGCACGGCGCCGCTGCGGGTCACCGGCGTCACCGTCGCCAGGGCGGGCGACGGCGCGGCCGTCCGGCCCGGGAGTCTGCGCCCGGTGACATTCGGCGGCCGGACGAGCACGACGATTCCTGCCGGCAGGGACCTCGCCTCCGACCCGGTGCGGCTGCCGACGCGGGCGCTGCAGCGGCTCGCTGTGACGACGTACTTCGCCCAGCCGACGGGTGCGACGACGTTCCACGAGGGCGGGCTGACCACGACCTACCGCGCGGACGGTGACCATCGCTTCGCCACCGCGGCCGGGCCGTTCGGCGACGAGACCACCCACTCCTACTACCTCCTGACCGGCGTGGACGTCACGCGCGGGACCGGTCGCCGGACCGGCACCGTGGTGACCTTCGGCGACTCCATCACCGACGGCGCGCTCTCCATGG
The DNA here is from genome assembly GCF_013408535.1 of Actinopolymorpha cephalotaxi. Lineage (NCBI taxonomy): Bacteria > Bacillati > Actinomycetota > Actinomycetes > Propionibacteriales > Actinopolymorphaceae > Actinopolymorpha > Actinopolymorpha cephalotaxi. Next base: position 5,656,400 of record NZ_JACBZA010000001.1, on the reverse strand, counting down.
CGAACGCGGACAACCGCTACCCGGACGAGCTCGCCGAGCGACTGGTGGCCGCCGGGCGACGGCTCGGGGTCGTCAACCTGGGCATCAACGGCAACAAGGTTCTGGGTGACTCGACCTGCTTCGGCGAGTCGGGAGTGGGGCGGTTCGGGCGGGACGCGCTCGGCCAGCCCGGAGTCCGCACCGTGATCGTGCTCGAGGGCATCAACGACATCGGCTCCGGCGGGCTGCCGGACAGCGGGTGCGGCGCTTCGCCGAAGGTCACCGCCGACCAGATCATCTCCGGCCACCGCGCCATGATCGCCGCCGCGCACGCCCGCGGGGTCAGGATCCTGGGTGCGACGCTGACCCCGGTGAAGGGCAACGAGTACGGCTACGACACCCCGGAGAACGAGCGGATCCGCGACGAGGTGAACCACTGGATCCGTACCAGCGGCGAGTACGACGCGGTGGTCGACTTCGATCGTGCGGTCGCCGACCCCGACGACCCGGACGCGTTCCTGCCGGCCTACGACGGTGGCGACGCCCTGCACCCCAACGACGCGGGCATGCGGGCGATGGCCGCGGCGATCGACCTGGCCGACCTCTGAGGTGAAGCGAGCTCTGAGGTGAAGCGGGTCCCGGGCGCCGTCCATCGGCACCCGGGACCCGGCCGTTCGTCAGGAGCGCGGGCCGTTCCAGTCGACGAGCTGGACGATCACGCCGTTGGGGTCGCGTACCTGAAAGGCGCGCTCGCCCCACTCCTCGGCGGTCAGGGGCATGGTGATCGGCACGCCCTCGGCCTGCAGTCGGGCGAGTTCGCCCTCCAGGTCCTCGACCACGAACGCGAGGATGATCCCGCCGGCGTGATCGTTTCGCTGGTCCTCGGGCAGGGTTTCCAGCCCGCGCCGCAGGAAGACGACGTTCATGCCGGCGTCCTCGCGGGTCAGCGAGGCGAAGCCGGGCGCGGCCATCTCCTCGGTGAAGCCGAAGTGCTTGGTGAGAAACGCGCTGGCGGCCGACACGTCGTCGACGTTCAGCGACACGGCGGACGAGGTGATCTTCACGAGACTCCCTGATGGTGCTGGTCCAGTAATTCCGTACACAGTACGTCGTACAACGTACGATGCGCAAGAATGATGCCCGTGCCGATCGAACGCAGCAGCGCCGGCGACCCCGCCCGCACCCTCGCCCTGTTGTGGCGGGACGCATCCGTGGTGCCCCGCCGCGGTCCCGCGCGCGGCCTCAGCCTGGACGCGGTGGTCGACGCGGCGACCGAACTCGCCGACGAGGAGGGCCTGGGGGCGGTCACCATGCGCCGGGTGGCGGAGGCGGTCGGGGTCGCGCCGATGACGCTCTACACCTACGTCAGGGGCAAAGCGGAGCTGCTCGACCTGATGCTCGACGCGACGTACGCCAGGATGCGCCGGGCCGACACCGGCGGCGAGCCGTGGAGGCAGCGGCTCACCGCGGTCGCGACCGAGAACCGCGCGCTGTACGACGCGCACCCGTGGGCGGCCGGCGTCTCCACCCTCCGGCCGCCGTTGGGGCCCGGGCTGGTCGCGAAGTACGAGCACGAGCTCGCCGCCTTCGACGGGCTTGGGCTCACCGACGTCGACCGGGACGACTGCCTGACGTACCTCCTGGCATTCGTCCAGGCCGGCGCCCGGGCCAGGATCGAGGCCCGCGCCACGGCGGCGGACAGCGCGATGAACGACGAGCAGTGGTGGGCGGCCGCCGGACCGTTGCTGTCCAGGGTGCTCGACCCGCAGGCCTACCCGCTGGCCACCCGGGTCGGTTCGGCCGCCGGCGCCGCCCACGGCAGCGCGCACGACCCCGACCACGCGTTCGCCTTCGGCCTGGAGCGGGTCCTCGACGGCCTGGCCGTCGTCATCGAGCGGAGCGCTCCGGGTCCGGCCGAGAGCTGACCGGGGCGAGCCACCTGTGCCTCAGGGCGTCCGGCCACGACAGTGAACACCACGGATCCGGGGCGACATCGGTGTCAACGTCAGCTTGACATGGGGCGAGCCGCCGAGTCGCTGGGCCGTTGTCGATCCGGTCCAGGCGGTCCGTCCGAAGGAGCGGATCCTCCACGCCTGGCTCCGGTCGTACGCCGGTCGGCGTAGCGGGATCTTCGCCCCTCGGCCGACGACCCGGCGGTGGTCACGCCGCCAGGATGGTGCGAGCCGAAACATCGGCAGTCTTCGAGGAGGAGCTGTGACGGAGCGGACGCTCGACAGGCAGGTCGCGATCGTCACCGGGGCCAGCCGCGGCATCGGGGCGGTCACGGCCCGGGTGCTCGCTCAGGAGGGCGCGACGGTCGTGTGCGCGGCCCGGGACGAGGCGGCGCTGTCGGAGGTGACAGAGGAGATCGCCGCGAACGGTGGCGACGCGCTGGCCGTCCCCACCGACGTCGGCGACCCCGAGTCGGTCGCCCGGCTGGTCGCCCGCACGGTCGAGGCGTACGGACGACTGGACGTCGCGGTCAACAACGCCATGGGTGGCGGGCACCCGCCGACCCGGCTGGCCGACGTCGCGGTCGAGGACTACGACAGTGCCCTGCGGGTGGGGCTGCGCGGGGTCTTCCTGTCCATGAAGTACGAGATCCCGGCGATGCTCGGGTCCGGTGGCGGCGCGATCGTGAACATGACCTCGACGGCCGGCGTCCACCCGATCGGCGGGCTCGCCGGCTACGTCTCGGCGAAGTCGGGAGTGATCGGCCTCACCCGCAGCGCCGCTCTGGACTACGCCGAGGCGGGAGTACGCGTGAACGCCTTGGCGCCGGGCCCGACCGCCACCAGGCGCCTGCGGACACCCACCCCGGACGTGGCGCGGCGCATCACCGACTCGGTGCCCATGCGCCGGGTGGGTACGGCGGAGGAGGTGGCCGCGGCCGTGGTGTGGCTGTGTTCACCGGCGGCAGCATTCGTGACCGGCACGGTTCTCCCCGTCGACGGCGGGATGCTCGCGGGTGCGGCGCCCTTCAGCCGGCCGGGGCCCGCACGGGTGCCCGGGGCGTAAAGCCGGGGGACCGGGGCGGGAGGAGCCGAAGCGAGGCGAGCGGGCCGGCGCCCAGGGCGTGTCCTAGCCTGGCCGGGTGGAGGATCCTCGCCACGAACTCCGGGCCGACTGTGCGCGGTGTTTCGCCCTGTGCTGTGTCGTTCCCGCGTTCGCGGCGTCGGCGGACTTCGCGATCGACAAGCCCGCCCGCACGCCCTGCCCCAACCTGGAGCAGGACTTCCGCTGTGGCATCCACGACCAGCTTCGCCCTCGCGGGTTCCCGGGCTGTACGGCGTTCGACTGCCTCGGCGCGGGTCAGCAGGTCGCACAGGTGACCTTCGAGGGCCGCGACTGGCGCGCGCATCCGGAGACCGCGCAGCCGATGTTCGACGCGTTCGTGGTGATGCGGCAGTTGTACGAGTTCCGCTGGTATCTCACCGAGGCGCTCGCGCTGACCGAGAAGCTTGCGCTGACCGAGGCGTCGGGGGCGCCGGGCGAGCCCGGGGAGACGGTCGGGCCCGGACCCTCTGGGGTGCCGGGGCCGGCCGCTGCCCGCGCACTGCGCGAGGAGCTCATCGAGGTGCACGACCGGACCGAACGCCACACCCGCGCCGACGTCGGCACCCTGCGTCAACTCGACCTTGACGCCCATCGGTCGGCCGTCAACCCGCTCCTGCGGCGGACCAGTGAGCTCGTCCGGGCGCAGTCGCCGGGGCCCGTGCGCGGTGCAGGTGGGGCGCGTCCTGCAGGAGGCCAGGGGCGAGAACAGCAACGAGGGCAGGGGCGAGGGCAGGGGCGAGGCAGGCGGGCGCGTTCCGGTGGGGCAGGGCGTACGGACAGAAACCGGTGGCGTGGCGACCTGCGTGGGGCCGAACTCCCCGGAGCGGACCTGCTGGGTGCGAACCTGCGCGAGGCCGACCTGCGCGGCGCGGACCTGCGCGGTGGCTACCTCATCGGCGCCGACCTGCGCGGGGCGAACCTCGCCCGGGCGGACCTGATCGGCGCCGACCTGCGCGCGGCCGACCTGCGCGGCGCCCACCTGCGAGAGGCGTTGTTCCTCACCCGCACCCAGCTCGCGGCGGCCATCGGCGACAGCGAAACCGAGGTGCCGCCGTGGTTCACTCCGCCCGCTCACTGGCTGGGCTGACCGCGGCCTCGGGTGCGCCGGATCCAGCTGACGCGCCGGACGCGCTGGTTGCGCCGGTTGCGGCGGCCGTACGGCGCCGGCGTGCGTACGCGAACGGAACGGCCGCCAGCAACGCGACCGAGACCACCGCGAGCACGGCCATCAGCGGGTTGAACCAGAACGGGACGATCTCCTGGCCTCGGCACACCGTGCTGAGCGGCAGCAGGTCGGAGGACTCAGGGAAGGCCCGCGCCCCCATGGTGAAGTAGCACGTCTTGTCGGGGAAGAGTCCCGGCGAGTACTTCAGCGCGCCCAAGGCGTACGCCTCGACCGTTCCCACCGACACCAGCACCGCGAGCCAGCCCAGCGAGGAGACCGAGCCGAGGCCCCGGCGGTCGCCGGCACGACCGCGGAGCAGCCGTACGACCCGGGTGGCCAGCACCACCGCGGCGACCAGGCACACGGCGGGCCCGCCCACCGTCAGCGCCAGCAGGACGACCAGAATCAACGCCGCGAGCACGCCTCACCCTCCCGCCGGTGCGCCGGCTCCGGGCGCACCGACGGGCGGCGTTCCCGTCCCGCGCCGGGTACCGGACCAGGCGACGGCGGTCGCCACCACGCCCGCGGACAGCGACACGAAGAACCCGGCGCTCGCCCCGTGGCCGTCGATCACCCGCCCGGCGATCGCGCTGCCGAGTGCGATCCCGCCGACCAGGGCACTCGTCGACCAGGCGATGCCCTCACTGAGCCGGCTGACGGGAACGGTCTCCTCGACCCGCGCCACGCTGGCGATCATCGTCGGCGAGATCGTCAGCCCGGTGAAGAACACGATCGGCGCCAGCAACCCGAGATGGGAGACGAACGGCAACGGCAGCATCGCCACCGTGATGGCCGCCGCCCCGATCCGGAACCGTGTCAACGGCGGCTTGCGCAGGGTCCGGCTGCCGAGGACCGCCGCGGAGAGCATCGAACCCGTCGCGGTGATGCCGAGCAGGACACCGGACCACGCCCGGGCGTCGGCCTGGGTGGCGAGAGCGATGACGGAGATGTCGAACGCGCCGAAGAGGGTGCCGATCCCCACGCTCGCGCCGACCACCGGGAACAGCGCCGGCCAGCCCATCGGCGCCGCTGCCGTACCGCTTCCGCCGCGACCGTGCGCGGGTGGCTCGGTGTCGCGGAGCGCGGCCAGCAGCAGGGTGCCGACCAGGCCGCAGGCGAGGGCGACCAGGAGGCCGGCGTTCGGGCTGATCCCGGTGGCGAGGAACGTCACCACCGGCGGCCCGACCATGAACAGCAGTTCGTCGGCCACCGCCTCCAGCGCGAACGCGGTCTGCAGCTTCGGCCCCCGTCCCAGCAGATGGCTCCACCGCGCCCGGACGTACGAACCGATCGACGGCGAGACCGCCCCGGCCACCCCGGCCAGCACGACCGGCACCACGAGCGGCGCGTCCACCTCGACCGCGACCACCAGCCCGCCCAGCGCGGCCGCGTTCAGCCCGGCGATCGCGGGCAGGGTCCGGTGCTGGCCGTGCCGGTCGACGAGCCGGGCCTGCATCGGTGAGCAGACGGCCCGGCAGACGACGAAGACCGCGGACACCACCCCGGCCAGGCCGTACGAACCGGTCTTCGCCGAGACCAGGATGACCAGACCCAGCGACACCATCGAGATCGGCAGCCGGGCGAGCAGTCCGCTGGCCGAGAACCTCAGGGCGCCGGGTAGGCGCAGCAGACCGCGATAGGGGGCGAACACACCCCCGACACTAGGTCGTCGTTCGCGCGGAGCGTTCCCAGGTTGGCGACCTATGTTGGACGGTGGTGCGGTGGTGGCGCGCCACGGTGACGGCGGGGGCCAGGTCACGACATGCCGGGCTCCCGGAGCTGCCCCGGCTGGTGCGAGCCGGCCCGGAGCGAAGGGGATGAACGCCCGCATGTGTGGCATCACCGGCTGGGTGGACTTCGAGCACGACCTGAACCACGAGCGGGCGGTGCTGGCCGCGATGACCGCGACCATGGCCTGCCGGGGACCCGACGACGAGGGAATGTGGACCGGCGCGCACGTCGCGCTCGGGCACCGCCGGCTCTCGGTGATCGACCTCGAGGGCGGGCGGCAGCCGATGGCGGCGGAGGATCCCGGGACGTCCGGCGCCGCGACGCCGGAGCGCGGAGAGTCGAGCCCCGGGACGCCGGCGGCCATCCTCACCTACAGCGGCGAGGTCTACAACTTCCGTGAGCTGCGCGAGGAGCTGGCCGCGGCCGGGCACCGCTTCCGTACCCGCAGCGACACCGAGGTGGTGCTGCACGCCTACCTCGAGTGGGGCGAGGACCTCGCCGCCCACCTCAACGGCATGTACGCGTTCGCGGTCTGGGACACCCGGGCCGAGTGTCTGCTGCTGGTACGCGACCGGATGGGCGTCAAGCCGCTGCACTACTACCCGACTCCACACGGCGTGCTGTTCGGTTCGGAGCCGAAGGCGATCCTCGCCAACCCGGCCGCGCGGCGGGTGCTGGACGCGGACGGCATGCGGGAGTTGCTGTCGTTCGTGAAGACGCCCGAGCGCGCGGTGTTCGCCGGGATGTACGAGGTACGCCCGGGCTCGGTGGTCCGGATCGACCGGGCCGGCCTGCGCACGCGGCGCTACTGGCAGCTCGAGGCGTGGGACCACCCCGACGACCTGGACACCACCGTCGCGACCGTCCGGGAGCTGCTGGACGACATCGTCACCCGCCAGCTCATCTCCGACGTACCGCTGTGCACCCTGCTGTCCGGCGGGCTGGACTCCTCGGTGATCACCGCGCTGGCGGCGAAGGGCCTGGCCGAGCGAGGCGCCGGGCCGGTCCGGTCGTTCGCGGTCGATTTCGCCGGGCAGACCGAGCGGTTCGAGGCGGACCTCATGCGGGACACCCCGGACACGCCGTACGTGCACGAGCTCGCCAAGCACGTGGCCGCCGACCACAGCGACATCGTGCTGGACACCCGGGACCTGATGGACGCCGACGTCCGGTCGGCCGTACTGCGGGCGAACGACGCGCCCAACGGCATGGGCGACATGTTCACCTCGCTCTACCTGCTGTTCGCGGCGATCCGCGAGCACTCGACGGTGGCGCTGTCCGGTGAGTCGGCCGACGAGGTGTTCGGCGGCTACCTGTGGTTCCACGAACCCGAGGCGGTGCACGCGGACACGTTCCCCTGGCTGGCGATGTTCGGGCGCGCGGGCGGGGAACGGCTGGGAGTGCTCGACCCCGGCCTGACCAGGGCCCTGGACCTGCCCGGCTACCAGGCGGACTCCTACCGCCAGGCGGTGGCCGAGGTGCCGCGGCTGCCCGGCGAGGAGGGGCTCGAACGCCGGATGCGGGAGGTCAGCTACTTCCACCTCACTCGGTTCGTGCAGTACCTCCTGGACCGCAAGGACCGGATGAGCATGGCCAGCGGCCTGGAGGTGCGGGTGCCGTTCTGCGACCACCGGCTGGTCGAGTACGTCTTCAACGCGCCGTGGGCGATGAAGACGTACGACGGGCGGGAGAAGAGCCTGCTGCGGGCGGCCACCGTCGACCTGCTGCCGGAGTCGATCTCCGCCCGGCGCAAGAGCCCGTACCCCTCGACCCAGGACCCGGCCTACGAGCAGGCCCTGCGCGAGGAGTTCGGCAGACTGCTCGCCCGGCCGGACGCGCCGGTCCTGCCGCTGATCGACCGGAAGCAGGCCGGCGACATCCTCACCGAGTCGGTCGGGTCGGTGAGCTCGGAGTTCACCCGGCGGGCGGTCGAGCTGGTGCTGGGCCTGGACCGGTGGCTGGAGGAGTACGAGGTCGAGCTCGACCTGCCCGGCTGAGGCCGCCCGCTGAGGTCGGCCGCTGAGGCCGGCCGCTGAGTTCGCCCGGCTGAGGTGCTCCGCCGGCGGTCAGGCGGGTGCTGCGTAACAGTGGATGGTGACCGCCTGACCGGCTCCCCACACCTGCTCGGCGCTCCCCAGCGGGGTCCAGCCCAGCCGCTCGTAGAGCGCGACCGCGGACCGGTCGGAGTCGACCACGTCGAGGACCGGACGCAGGCCGTGTGCCCGGGCGTACTCGACCGCGCCGGTCAGGAGGCGTGCCCCGACGCCCCGGCCCCGCGCCGCCGGGTCGACGGCCAACCGGCCGAGGACGACGGGCCGCGGGTCCCTCTCGTCCGGGCCGGCTTCCCGCGCGCGGAGCAGGTCCGGAGCCACGTCCCCGGGACCGCACCGTGCCAGCGCGACGTGCCCCACGATGTGGTCCTCGCCCCGGTCGTCCAGGAGTGCGACCCAGGCCGCGAGGGGAGCCGAGCCGACCAGCCAGTCGACCGGCCGCTCGGGCCAGATCAGCGGGTAGCCGTCGCGTCCGTGCACCTCGGCGAGCAGGCGTACGCAGTCGGCCAGGTCGGCGTCCTCGCGTGGGCGTACCCGAACCAGTCCGTCGGCGTCGGTGTCGTGGCGCGTCACGGTGTCGTTCACGTGCCCATCCAAACACCGCGGTGTCCGGCGCCGGCCGGTCCCTCGGATCGTCAGGACTCGAACCCGCGAACGTGCCATCATGCGGCTCTCACCGATCTTGTGGGGGCATGATGGCCGACCTCGACGACTTCAACCGCGACTCCTCCGGCGAGTCCGGCGACTTCCTGCCATCCGCTGTCGAGGACCACCTGCGCGCACGGATGAAGCAGCACCACATCCCGGCCCTCGGGCTGGCCGTCGTCCGTGGCGGCAGGCCGCTGGCCAGGGCGTACGGCACCGCCAACCTGGAGTGGGACGCCCCCGCGACGACCGGTACGGCGTTCCAGCTCGCGTCGGTGACGAAGCTGCTGACCGCCACCCTGCTGATGCTGGTGGTCGAGGACGGGACGCTGCGCCTGGACGCCCCGGTGGGGGAGTACCTCCCCGACGCGCCGCCGAGCTGGGACCAGGTCACCGTACGCCGGCTCACGTCCCACACCTCGGGCCTCAGTGACGACGTGGGCAGTCCCGCGTCGGTGGAGGAGGCGGCAAGGGCGGCGTTCGAGCGGCCGCTGGAGTACGAGCCGGGCACGCAGGTGCGGTACGGCCTGTCGGACTACGTCGTCCTGGCGTACCTCCTGCAGTCGGTGACCGGGCGGGCCTTCCCCGACCTGCTGCGCGAGCGCCTCACCGACCCCCTGGGAATGACCTCCACCCGGTTCGACCACGCGGCTGACGACGGGACGGCCCGGGTCAGCGACGTCCTGCCCCGGCGCGCGACCATCTACGACGTACGCGACGACCGGCGGCAGGTGTACGCGTTCCTCTTCCCCGCCTGGACCTACGCGGCCGGTGGGCTCTACTCCTCGGCCGCCGACCTCGCCACCTGGGCCGCGGCACTTCGGGGCGGTGACCTGCTCTCCCCGGCCTCTGTGCGGGAGATGTGGACGCCGGAGCGACTACGGGATGGGTCGGCGGGCCCGTTCGGGGTCGGCTGGATCGTCGACCAGCGGCACGGGAGCCCGGCGGTCGGTCACAGCGGTGGTCCCGCGCTGGCGGACGTGATGCACCTGGTCGACGACGACCTGACGGTGGCGGTGCTGACCAACCAACAGAACCTCCGCCCGTACCTCGCCGGCGAGGTCGCCGACCTGCTGCGGACGGCCGGCTGAGAGTCTGTCCCGTCCCGAGGGCATTCCCGGCCTGAGGACCTGTTCCGTCCCGAGAGCAGATACGCCTGAGGCAACGTCGTACGGTTTCGGCCCGCTGCGTCGGGTAGCCGTTCCCCATACAGTCGTCTCAGCTACGACCGTCCAGCACGACCAGTCCGGCACGACCAGTCCGGTACGACCGTTCAGCCGAAGGATGAGGGATGACGACACACGCTGGTGGCAACGGCGCGTCCAACCAGGACGCGCCTCCGGCGGACGCGGAGGAGAAGCCCGACAGTCCACTCGACCTGGCGCCGCCGACCCGGAAGTTCATCCTCAAGAACACCGTCCGTGAGTTCCTCGACGACGAGTGCACCGACCTCGCGGCGGGGCTGACGTACTACGCCGTTCTGTCCCTGTTCCCCGCCATCCTGGCCCTGGTGTCCGTGCTCGGCCTGGTCGGGCAGAGCAAGCAGACCACCTCGATGCTGATGGACATCCTGCGTGGCCTCGGCGCCGACCAGGCGGTCAGCACCATCCAGCCCGTGGTGGAGCAGCTGACCCGTAGCCAGTCGGCGGGACTCACGCTGATCATCGGCCTGGCGGTGGCGTTCTGGTCCGCGTCGGGTTACATCAACGCCTTCAGCCGGGCGATGAACCGCGTGTACGAGGTCGAGGAGGGCCGGCCGATCTGGAAGCTGCGCCCGGTGATGCTCGGTATCACCGCGCTGGTGCTCGTCCTGGTGGCGATCACCGCGATCGGCCTGGTGATCAGCGGGCCGCTGGCGAAGACGATCGGTGGGGTGATCGGCCTCAGTGACGTCGCGGTCACCGTGTGGGGCATCGCCAAGTGGCCGGTGATGCTGTTCATCGTCATCTTCATCGTCGCAGTCCTCTACCACCTCACCCCCAACGTCAAGCAGCCGAAGTTCCGCTGGCTGAGCATCGGCGCCGTCGTCGCCATCCTCACCTGGGTGGTCGTCTCGGTGGCGTTCGGCTTCTACGTCGCCAACTTCAGCAACTACAACAAGACCTACGGTTCGCTCGGGGGCGTCATCGTCTTCCTGCTGTGGATCTGGCTCACCAACCTGGCGCTGCTGTTCGGCGCCGAACTGGACGCGGAGATGGAACGCGGCCGGCAATTGCAGGCCGGGATCCCCGCCGAGGAGTCGATCCAGCTGCCGCCCCGCGACACCACCAAGATCGACAAGGACGCGAAGAAGGAGGAGAAGGCCCTCGTCGAGGCCCGCGAACTGCGCGAGGAGGCTGCCCGGTCGGACGAGACGTGACCGCCCGGCGAGACGGGGGCGCTCGGCGAGACGTGACCGGTTGACGGCACACCGTCAGGTCGACGGCGACTTCCGACCGGGTGGTGCGGACGCCGAGGTCCGGATGAGACCGTGAGGACGACCGCGCCCACGAGGAGGATCGCCGAGGTTTCATGCAGGTAGTCACCGCCGTCAGTACCGCTGTGCCCGACCCGATGCACACCCTCCTCGTCCTGGGCTGTACCGCGGCGGCGGCGCTGGTGGTGACCCTGCTCACCGGCAGGATCACCGCCCGTCTCGCCCGATCGGAGAGCCGGCCGTTCTGGGGACGGCTGCGAAAGCGCTGTCACCGGCCGTGGACGGTGACGCTGCTGTCGGTGGCGTTGCTTGCCGCCCAGCCGAGCGCGGGCCTGCATGGTGAGCTGGCGAACGGCGTACGCCACCTGCTGGTGGTCCTCACCATCGCCGCCGTCTCCTGGCTGGTCACCGCGGTGCTCTTCCTCGCCGAGGACGCCGCCCTGCGGCACATCCGGGTCGACGTGACCGACAACCGACGGGCCCGGAAGGTGCAGACGCAGCTGACCGCCCTGCGCCGGCTGACCGCGGTGCTGGTCACGCTGGTGGCCGCGTCCGCCATCTTCATGACGTTCGACGCGTTGCGCACCTACGGAGCGTCGATTCTGGCGTCTGCCGGGGTCGCCGGTGTGATCGCCGGTCTGGCCGCCCAGACGACTCTGGCGAACGTGTTCGCCGGCCTGCAGCTGGTGTTCACCGACGCGCTGCGGATCGACGACGTGGTGGTGGTCGAGGAGGAGTGGGGCCGGGTCGAGGAGCTCACCCTCACCTACGTCGTGGTCAACCTGTGGGACGAGCGGCGGCTGGTGTTGCCGGCGACGTACTTCACCACCACGCCGTTCCAGAACTGGACCCGCTCGGAGTCCCGCGTCATCGGCGCCGTCGTCCTCTACCTCGACCACAGCACGCCGGTCTCCGAACTCCGCGCGGAGGCCCGGCGGATCATCGAGAAGAACCCGCTGTGGGACCGGCGCGAGTGGACCCTGCAGGTCGTCGACACGACCGAACACTCGATCGTCGTCCGGGTGCTGGCCTCGGCGGCGGACTCCGCGTCGGCGTGGGATCTGCGCTGTGACGTACGCGAGCACCTGCTCGGGTGGCTGCGGGACAACCACCCGGGCTCGCTGCCCCGGCTGCGGACCGAGCGGGCCGGGGGTCCCGGCGGCCCTGGCGACTCGGGCGGCCCTGGCGGCCTTGGCGACTCAGGCCAGATCGTGGTCGGTGAGGACCTCTTCGACCACGCGCAGGTTGCCCGCCGCTAGCGGCCGATCCTGGCGGACGTCGTCGGCCAGGCCGAGCAGCGCCTTCCACAGCGCCCACCCGCGGGCGCGGGCCCAGGTGCCGGCGTCTTGTCCGACCGTACGGCGGAAGGCTTCCCGGCTCGGTCCGGCGAACATCGTCCACGCGATCACCAGGTCGCAGGAGGGGTCGCCGACGCCGCAGGTGCCGAAGTCGAGCACGGCGGCCAGCTTCCCGTCCCGTACGAGCAGGTTGCCGTGCGCGACGTCGCCGTGGAACCACACCGGCTCGCCTCGCCACTCGGCGGCGAGCGCCGCGTCCCAGACGGCGGCGGCCCGGTCGGTGTCGAGGTGGCCCGCCAACGTGCGCAGACAGTTCCGCGTCTCGTCGTCGTAGTACGCGGGCGGGGCGCCGCGGTGGAAGCTGTGCGCTCCGGCCGCCGGGCCGTCCGTGGCGTCGACGCGCTGCAGGGCCAGCAGGAACTCCGCCAGCGACTCCGCGAACGCCGGCAGGTCGGCGATCCGGTCCGGTCGGGCGGTGTCGCCGTCCAGCCAGCGCCGGACCGACCAGGGGTGCGGGTAGCCCTCGCCCGGCTCGCCCAGCGCGACCGACACCGGGATGGGTACGGGCAGATGCGGGGCGAGCACCGACAGCCAGCGGTGCTCCTTCTCCACCGCCGGGACGTATCCCGGCGCCGTGGGCAGGCGGACGGTCAACTCCTCGCCCAGGCGGTAGGTGCGGTTGTCCCAGCCGTCGACCTCGACCGGTGTCACCGGAAGATCACTCCACTGCGGGAACTGCGCGGCGAGCAGCCGCTTCACCAGGTCCGCGTCGATGCCGGCACGTCCGTCGAGATGTGGGTCCGAAATCACGCGCGAAGTGTTCCAGCCGCCGTCGCCTGCGGCAAACGCATTTGCCGTACAGGAGTCAGCCGGTGCCGCTGTCGACGAAGAACTGTTCGGGGCGGGTCGGGCCGGGATCGGGCCGGCCATCGACTGCCGGCCCGCGTCGACAGACGTCATGGCCGTTGCACTTTCTGGTGGACGTCCACCCATTCGGGCGGGATGTATTCGGGGTGGCCGTGGCTGCCCATGCGCACTTGCCAGCCCTTGTGGTGAACGAAGGTGTGATGGGTTCTGCAGAGCAGGACTCCGTTGTCGAGGTCGGTCGGCCCGAGGTCGTCCCAGGCAGTCATGTGGTGGGCGACGCAGCGTCGTTCTGGCACTTGGCATTCGGGGAAGTGGCAGTGGGAGCCGTCGCGGACGGCGAGTGCGCGGCGCTGGGCTTCGGTGAAGAACCTGTCAGCCATCCCCACGTCGAGCACCTCGCCGTTGCCGCTGAGGACGACGGGGATGATGTTCGCGTCGCACGCCATCCGCCGGATCGTGGCGACCGAGACCGGCTCCCCGCGCAGGCCGGTGATGCGGGCCGATCCGCCGCCACCACATTTCTGGCACCCGTCGTAGGGGTCGAGGGCAGCCTCGGGCACCGCCGCACCCTCTTCGGGTTCGGCGTCGTCTTCCACTCCGAGGTTCCAGTCCTCGGCTCCCGTATGTGGTTCCGGATTCCCGTTGTGTGGTTCGGGTTCCGGGTCGTGCCCGGGTCCGGATTCCGGTTGGGTTCCGGTGGCGGTGTTCGGTTGTGGGTGGTGTCCGGGTTCTCGCGGTGCGGGTATCCGCTCCGCAGCCCCGGCCGTCGGGTCCGGCTGGTCGGCTGGTGTTTTCTCGTTGTCTGGTTGATCTTTCTGGGCAGCCGCTGTGGTCTCGGCGGCAGTGGGACCCGCCTCCGGAGCCTCGGTACCGGTCGGCACCGCACTCTCGTCGAGGTCACTCGTCGCGTCCGAGTCGCCGTTGCCGACCGGGTTACCGGACTGAACGGGGTCGCTCGTGTCGTCGGGGTCGGTGACTCCTTGGTCTGGCCGGGCGTCGGGCCCGGTGTCGTCGGCGTCCTCGCTGGCCCTGGTGTCTGCACCGGGTTCACCGTTGCTGTTGGGCTCGGTCGCCTCAGACGTGGCCGTCTCGGTGCTGCCGGGATTCTCACCCGGCTTGGTGTTCTCGGCCTTGTCGGGCGTGGCGCTCTGGCCATCGCCGGCACTCTGCCCGGGTTCGGCGTCTGTCGTGCCGCCGCGACTCGTGCCCGGCCCGGACTCGCCGGACTCGCCGGACTCGCCGGACTCGGAGCTCTTGCTGCGCTGGGCGTTCGTGCGGGCTTTCCGCTTGGCATTCTGGCGCTGGGCTTGGCGTTTGGCGTCGGGGGTTTGGCATCCGCATGGCATGGGGCGGACGGGGTTGAGGTCGTCGATGGTGCCGAACCCGACGCCTGCCATGAGTTGCTGCAGGTGGATCAGGACGGTGACGCAGTCCCGTCCGCGGCCGCGGTTGGGGGAGGCTTCCCACTCGGCCATCGCGGCGACGAGTTCGGCGAACGCGTCCCCGCGGCGTTGGTCGAGGGGCCTATCGTCGGGTGCTTGGGCGTTGTCGCGGGCGATGAGCATCTCGATGATCTTGCGGAGTTGTTCCATCTCCAGCACCGGCAGCTTGATCACCACCGTCTCCGACCCCGGGATGCCGTTCGGGACGTATTTCAGGGACCGTGCACGCTGCGCGGCCTGTTCCTCATCGCCGAGTTCCTTACCGAGCCGTTTCTCCCACTCTTCGGGTGCGAGGTACTGCAGCAGCGCCCGCCCCAGCACCCGCACGTCGTCGGGGTTACGCCGCCGGGACTCCTCGATCAGGTACTCCTCGGCCTTCACCCGTTGTTCGAGGCTGATCCATTTGGGCAGGTCTTTGATGGCTCCTGCGATGACCTGGGCGTGCCGGAAGGAGACCTCCCCGCGTGCCATGGCGCGGGCGGTCAGGGTGATGGTGCGGTCCAGGTCGCGGGCGAGGTTGACGGTGGCGTAGGAGTCCTTCGTGCCCATCCGCTGCGTGGTCCACAGCCACGCCGCCGTCGTGGCCGCACCGGTGGTTTTGCCGATGTCGCAGGCTTCTGCCTGACGGACCCACCCGAGCTTCAGCGCGTCGAACCGGGACTCCTCCACCGTCAGTTCGCCGATCAGCTCACCCAGGGCGCGGGCGTCGACGTAGGTGGTGGGGGTGGACAGGGCGTCGTCGAGTCCGGCGCGGAACATGCCGACCGCAGCCTTCAACCGGGCGACGGCGCCGTAGCCACCGCTGCCGGGAAGGTCCAGCGTCGTCGAATGCATGTTCGAACTCTACCGGCTGCCACCGACACCTAACCCGTTGTCCACAAGGGAAAGCCGATCCGCCACCTGTGGACAAAAAGCTGGCACTGGCCGAGCGACGCGGTCGCCCGTCACACGTCAGTCGCGAGCATCCGCGCTCGTACGGTCCCAGATCCGGCCGGTGGCCCAGGCGTACTCCCAGGCCTGGACGTCCGGCGGCTGGATGCCGAGCCCGGTCAGGACCGCGCAGACCTGCTCGCGGTGGTGGTTGGCGTGGTTGAGCGCCTGGGCGACGAAGATGCCGGCTCGGCACTCGCGCAGACCGTCGTCGATGACGACCGCACGTTCGACGTCGATCGGCCCGGCGAGCACGTCCTCCCAGACCCGCTCGGCATCGCCCGCCCAGTCGGCGATCGTCGCGAGGTCGACGCCGGTCAGGGGCTGGTCGACCCACTCCAGCTCACGCTGGGCCAGCCGGCGCACATAGCTGCCGTCGCAGATCACGATGTGGTGCAGCGTGGCGAGGATCCCGCCGAAGGTGCCCACCCCGTTCGCGTCGACCAGTTGCTCACGGGTGAGGTCCTGAGCCTGGCAGAAGGCGATCAGTTGCCGGGTCGCCCAGGCGTTGTGGCGTACCGCGTCGAACAGGATCTCGTTCATGGTTGCCCCTCGGGATGTGCGTAGGAGCGCGGCCGGCGGCCACACCCGAACCGTGCAGGGAGGCTACTTCGGCACCCGTTGCGTTCTCCTCCGGATTTCCACCTTGACCACGGGTCGGCCTGGGGCTACTGCTGATGGCGGACGACCGACAAGGAGGCCCTCATGGGGCTCGACGCGAACTACCCCGCCGTCACGATGAACAACCCGAACGGGCACGTGGCGGTCTACAACCAGGACCACGTGGTCATCGGCACGCTCGGCCCGACGCCCTACGAATCGCCCTCGGTCAATGTCACCTGCCGGCTGAAGAAGTGGGACGACGCGTACTGGTACCGCCTGCTGAACCCCGACGGGTGGCCCTTCCCCGCGACGAGTGCCTACGTCTCCGCCGACGAGACGCACGACCTCAACCCGGGGGTGCCCTACCCCATCCCCGAGTGCTCCGACGGCAGTTGCCTGTCCACCGCCACCCGGGTCGCGGGCCCCGCGCTGGCGGCGCTGGGCGCGGTCGGAGGCGCGATGTGGTGGCGGCGCCGGTCGCGGGGAAGCTGAAGCGCGAACGCCGCGTCAGGCAGGACGACGCCGGGTCCGCCGACGGGCCACGGATCTCCGTCCACGCCACCCGCGCCGTCCGCGCTGTCCACACCGGTCCGATACCCGGTGGCGGACCGGTCCCTTCTGTGGAGTACGAAAATCCTCGGTCGCGCTAGCGTGTGCTGGTGGCGAAGAGGATCGACTTCCTGGACGGCGCCCCCATCGAGGGCGCGCCCGAGCCGGCCTGGATCCACGGCGCGCTCTCCAACCGGCTGACCACCGATCCGTTGATCCAGGTGCACGCGCACGATCCGCACACATACGTACTGCGGCAGAGCAAGGCCACGAGCTACGAGGCGCCGTTCGTGTTCCTCCTCCTCGGCAACGAGCGAGCCCTGCTCCTCGACACCGGGGCCACCGCCGACCCGGAGAAGTTCCCACTCCGGGCGACCGTGGACGGCATCATCGACGACTGGCTGTCCGAGCATGCCGGGCACGCTCGGGACAGTTACGAACTGGTCGTCGCGCACACCCACGGACACGGCGACCACGTGGCCGGCGACCCGCAGTTCGCCGGCCGGCCGCACACCACCACGGTCGGAGTCGAGGTGGCGGCCGTACAGGCGTACTTCGGGTTCTCGGACTGGCCCGAGCAGATCGTGCGGTTCGACCTCGGCGGGCGGGTGCTGGAGATCACCGGCTGTCCGGGGCATCACGCCGCGTCGATCGCGGTCTACGACCGCTGGTCCGGTTTCCTGTTCACCGGGGACACGGTGTATCCCGGACGCCTGTACGTAAAGGACTTTCCGGCGTTCGTCGCCAGTCTCGACCGGCTGGTCGACCTCGCGGCGGAACGCCCGGTCACCCGGGTGCTCGGCTGTCACATCGAGATGACCCGTAGGCCCGGCCGCGACTATCCGGCCGGCTCCACCTACCAGCCGGACGAGCCTCCGCTGGCGATGACCGTGGCGCAGTTGACCGCCGTACGCGATGCCGCGCACGAGGTCGCCGACCGGCCGGGTGTGCACCGGCGGGACGACTTCATCATCTGGAACGGCGTCACCCTGCGTCCGCAGCTCGTCCAGGTGGCCCGGCTGTGCGCCGAGCGACTGCGCAACGGGATCCGCCACCGGTCGACCCGGTCGCCCACTCCGTAGACTTCGGCGGATGGACTCCCTCCCCGACGTGCAGACCGAATCGCCGCTGGCGGTGCTCCGGCGGGTCTTCGGCTACGACGCCTTCCGGGGCGAGCAGCGAGAGATCATCGAGCACGTCGTCGCCGGTGGGGACGCCCTCGTCCTGATGCCCACCGGCGGGGGCAAGTCCCTGTGCTACCAGATTCCGGCGCTGGTGCGGCCCGGTGTCGCCGTCGTCGTCTCGCCGTTGATCGCGTTGATGCAGGACCAGGTTGACGCGTTGACAGCGGTCGGGGCGCGGGCCGGGTTCCTCAACTCGACGCAGGACCTGGCCGAACGTCGCCGGGTCGAGGCAGCTTTCGTCGCCGGGGAGCTCGATCTCCTCTACCTGGCGCCCGAGGCGCTGGGCAGTCGGGCGACCGTCAACCTGCTCGACCGTGGCGCAATCGGGTTGTTCGCCATCGACGAGGCGCACTGCGTGGCGCAGTGGGGGCACGACTTCCGCCCCGACTACCTGGCGTTGTCCATGCTGCACGAGCGCTGGCCGGACGTACCCCGGATCGCCCTGACCGCCACCGCGACCTCCGCGACCGCCGCCGAGATCGCCACCCGGCTGGACCTGACGGCGGCCCGGCACTTCGTGGCCAGCTTCGACCGGCCCAACATCCAGTACCGCATCGTGCCGAAGCGGGAGCCGCGTAAGCAGTTGCTCGACCTGCTGCGCACCGAGCACCCCGGCGACGCCGGCATCGTGTACTGCCTGTCCCGGGCGTCGGTCGACAAGACCGCGGAGTTCCTGGTACACAACGGCATCACCGCGTTGCCCTACCACGCGGGCCTGGACGCGCCCACCCGAGCCGCCAACCAGCAGCGGTTCCTGCGCGAGGACGGTCTGGTGATGGTGGCCACCATCGCCTTCGGGATGGGCATCGACAAGCCCGACGTACGCTTCGTCGCCCACCTCGACCTGCCCAAGTCCGTCGAGGGCTACTACCAGGAGACCGGCCGCGCCGGCCGGGACGGGCTGCCGTCCACCGCCTGGCTGGCCTACGGCCTCCAGGACGTCGTCCAGCAGCGCAAGATGATCGAGTCCTCCGACGGCGATTCGGCCCGCCGGCGGGTACTCGCCGCCCACCTGGACGCCATGCTCGCTCTGTGCGAGACCGTCGACTGCCGCCGGGTCCAACTGCTGCGTTACTTCGGCCAGGACGGCTCGCCGTGCGGCAACTGCGACACCTGCCTCACTCCGCCGGAGTCCTGGGACGGCACCGTCCCGGCGCAGAAACTGCTGTCGACCGTCCTGCGGTTGGAACGCGAACGCAACCAGAAGTTCGGTGCCGGGCAATCCGTCGACATTCTGCTCGGCCGGCACACCGACAAGGTCAGGAAGTACGACCACGACTCGCTCACCGTGTTCGGCATCGGCGGCGAGCTGTCCGAGGCCGGATGGCGTGGCGTGGTGCGGCAACTGCTCGCCCAGGGACTGCTCGCGGTCGAGGGTGACTACGGCACGCTGGTGCTCACTCCGGGCAGCGCGGAGGTGCTGGGCCGCCGTCGTACGGTGATGATGCGCCGCGAGCCCGAGCGGCCGGCGTCCCCTTCCCGGGCGGCGAAGGCCCGGTCCGCCGGCGCCACGGCCGTCGAGTTGCCCGCCGACGCCGAGCCGGTGTTCGAGCGGCTCCGCGCCTGGCGGGCGGCCACCGCCAAGGAGCAGGGAGTCCCGGCGTACGTCGTGTTCCACGACGCGACGCTTCGGCAGATCGCCGCCGATCCGCCGACGACGCTGGACGGCCTGTCCCAGGTCAGCGGGGTGGGGGAGAACAAGCTGGCGAAGTACGGCGAGCAACTCCTCGCCGCCCTCGCCGGCTGACCGCCCCGCCGCCGCCGGGCTGCCCGTCCGGAGTCAGCCGACCTTAGGCAGCGCGCGCAGACCGAGGTGGGCGTACGTCGACCCGTCCTCCAGCGTCGAGAACGCCACCGGCGTCCAGGACCTCGCGTCCGGCTGCCTGGTGAGGAACAGGTCCTTCTCCACCGGCACCAGGGTGTATTCCTCCACCGGCTGGTCGACCACCTCCGCCAGTGCGCCGGTGGCGCTGACCCTGGCCACCAGGCCGCGGTCCTCGACGGTGAGCTCGACGTGGCGGCCGACGGCGGCGTACGTCCCGGCGTACGCGGTGAGGTCGAGCTCGACCGGCACGTCGGGCGGCGTCGGCCGCGGCGGCAGCGCGAGATCGCAGAACTCCGCGAGCAGCCCCTCGAACAGTTCGTGGTAGAGGTCCTCGGCCCGGCCGCCGTTGGTGAGCAGCGCGATCGCCACCCCGGCGTCCGGCACCACCCGCAGGAACGACGACTGCCCGATCGTCCCGCCGTCGTGGCCGAAAGCCCGGCGTCCGTTCCAGTCGTACAGCGCCCAGCCGAGGCCCCACCCGGCCGCGGTCGCGCCGCGGTGCAGGTGCACCGAGCGGGTGCGCATCGCCGCGACGGAGGAGTCGGTGAGCACCTCCCGGCCGTTCACGCCGAGACCGCCGTCCAGGTGCACCCTGGCCATGCCGACCACGTCCCGTGCCGTCGCGCACAGGGTGCTCCCCGCGGGCGCGGCAGAAGAGGGCAGCTGCCACCGGGCGACGAGGGTGGGCGGCTGGTCGCCGACGACGTCGTGGCCGTACGCCACCCTGAACCGCAACGCGTCCTCGGGCAGCGCGGTGGTCTCGTGCAGACCGGCGGGTTCGAGCAACCTGGTCCGCAGCGCCTCCCGCCAGGGCTGCCCGGTGAGGTGTTCGATGATCCGGCCGGCCAGGACGAAACCGGTGTTGCAGTACGACATCAGGGCGCCGACCGGGTGAACGAGCCCGAGGCCGGCGCAGGTGTCGACGTACTTCTCCACCGCGTCGTCGCCGCGGCCGGTGTCCTCGAAGTGGTCGCCCGGGATGCCGCTGGTGTGGGTGAGCAGATGGCGGACCGTGATCCTGCCGAGCGCGTCCGCGTCGGCCAGCCGCAGCTCGGGCAGCACGGTCACGATCGGCTGGTCGAGGTCGAGCAGGTGTTCGTCGACGAGCCGCATCACCAGGGTGGTCGTGAAGATCTTGGTGATCGAGCCGATCTGGAAGACCGAGTCCGGGGTCGCCGTCACGCCGGTCTCGACGTTCAGGATGCCGGACGCCGCGGTCGACACGTCACCGTCGGCGAGAACGGCGAGTGACGCCCCGGGAACACCGTGCCTGCGGACCAGTTCGTCCAGGCGTTGCTGCCACTCCACGAAACGTCTCCCGGGCATCGGGCACTCCATTCAGTCGGCAGATGAGCAAAGCGTAATAAACGGCAGGGACCACTTCAGCCGCTCAAACAACTCGAAACCCCGCTGTTGTACGAACGTGGTCACGGGGCGCGTCGACGGACGTGGCGCAGGCTGCGCGGGAAGCGCGGGGGAGGAAAAGGGCCTTGAGGTCAGGGACGTTCGACTACTCCGAAGGGGGACATCGGTAGCAGCCCGGACGCAGGGACCAGCGGGACCCTCTATGGACCGAGTTCACGTCTGGCAGAAAGAGGGCGTCATGTCCGCCGAAGGCGCATCCGGGCAGAGGCGTCCCATGATCGCGCGTGAACTCGACCCGACCGAACGCGAACTCCTCGTCCGCGCCGCGATCCTGGCGCCGACCACGTACGAGGCCCGGCCGTGGCGGTTCGACGTCGACGGCGACACCGTGGACGTGTCCCGGGATCCCGGCGAGAGCTCTGCCGACTTCGGCGAGGACCCCGGCGACTTCGGCGAGGACTCTGGTGGACGACGGGCGATGGTCTGCGTCGGCGCGGCGTTGTTCAACCTGCGAGTCGCAGCGGCGGCGCTGGCGCGGGGTACGACCACGAGGCTGCTTCCCGACCCGAGCCGGCCGGACCTCCTCGCGCAGGTCCGGGTCTGGCCGGGGCCGGGCGCGGAGGTCTGCCTGGCCGGACTTCTCCTTCATCTGTACCGGCCGCGGCAGGGCCGGCTTCCGTACGCCGACCGCCGGATCCCGCCCGCGATCCGGCTCGAGCTGGAACGCGCGGCGGCCGCGGAGGGAACCACCCTGAGCTGGGCGGACGACGGACACCACGACGGGCCGGCGGACCTGGACGGGGCGGGCTGTCGGGACGGCGTACTGGATGGTGGGCTGTGTCCCCTGCCGTACGAGGACCTCTGGACGCGGGCGGTCCTGACCATGCCGGCCGCGTCCCCCACGTCCCTCACGTCCGCCACGGCAGGCGCCTGCCCGCGCGACTGGATGGTCGCGGGGCAGGCGCTGCAGCGAGTGTTCCTGGTGGCGGCCGGGCACGGCCTGTCCGGCTCGCTCGACGAGCTCGACGAACTCGACAGGCTCAGCAGCCTTGGCGGGTCCCACGGGTTCGACGGGCTCGACGGGTCGGTGGGCTGGCCCGGCACGTTCGGGCCGTCGTACCAGTTGCGGGCGGGCGGACCCGCCCAGGTGAGGCTGCGACTCGGCTGGGGACCGTCGGTCGCGTCCACGCCTCCCCGTCCGCTCGCCGACGTCGTGGCCGACGACGTGTGTTGCACCCTCGAGGATCAGTGGACGTGGCCGTCGAAGTGAGCCTTCTGGATCACGCCGTGCACGCCGACGGTCTTGTCGACGACTTGTGAGACCTCGAAGTTGGCCGCCGCGGACAGGTAGGCGTACGCGACGGGCCGGTCCATGCCGCGGTCGTGTTCGAGGAAGTCGAGTGCGTTGACCACGGCGCGCCGCATCGCGATGTCGAGATCGTTGCCCTGTCCGTTCTGAACTCCATCCGGATCCGACAGGCCGACCGGCACCCACGCGTCCGGCGTCTCGGCGAACGGGTATCGGTAGGCGACCGAGGGGGCGGTGGCCTTGCCCGCCTTGCGTACGGTGAGCCGGAAGGTGCTGCGCAGGGAGCCCTCCATCGCAGTCAGTGCGACCTCGCCGTTCCCCATCGCCAGGTGCGGATCTCCGACGAAGAAGAGCGCGCCTTCGGCGAACACCGGCAGGTAGAGCCTGGCGCCGCTTCCCAGCAGGTTGATGTCGATGTTGCCGCCGCCCAGGGTCGGTGGAATCGAGTTGAGTACGGGATCGGTGAGGCGGGACGCCTCGGCGAAGGCGACCCCCATCGCACCCATGAAGGGGTGCAGCGGGAAGGCCGCCTGACCGGACCGGCCGACCGGCATGACGCCGGTCAGTGAACCGGCCTTGCCGCGGCGTACCGGAGTGAAGGTGGACACGTTGCCGTAGCTGGTCGGGTCACCGGTCGCCCGGCCGTCGGTGGCCACTGGCGGCATGATCTCGTCCAGGGTGATTCCCGGCGGAACGCCTCCGTCGGGCAGACGGGGGAGCGCGCCTTTGCCGTGTCGGCTGGAAACCACGCCGTAGGGAACGCGCGGCAGCATCGACAGCATCTCGATCTCGAGCACGTCGCCGGGCTCTGCTCCGTCCACGTGCACGGGACCGGTGATGACGTGCGGGCCGTCGACGTCGAAGTCGCGGCTGGTCCGTGAGTAGTCGCGGGCGACGGCGACGGCATCGTCGAGGACCTGTCGCCGCGAGACGCCATGGCCGGCGAAGTAGGCGACCGGGTCGCGCCCCTGGTCCTCGAGGATGCCCTCATGGGAGATCGTGTCGACCGTGAGCGTCTCCCCTGAACGCATCCGCAGGACGGGCTCGCTGCCGACCGCGGGCACGTAACCCCACCGCACCTGGTCGGGAAGCGACGCCAGGTAGTGCCTGCCGTGAATCGGACCCTTGTGGGGTTGGAGGATCGTCCCAGGTGAACCATTCCGTTGCCGGCCGCGCGGCCGAGGCTCGTCGGCGTACGCCCGACCGCCCAGCGTCGACGCCGCGCCGCCGACGCTGAGCGCGGTGGCGGCGCGGAGGAACTCCCGCCGCCCGAGCCCGTCGACGAGAGCGTTTCGTACGGCGCCCAGGTGGTTCTGTAGCTGCATCGAGGTACCTTCCCTGCGTCGCTGTCCGGTCGGTGAGCGCGGCCACCGGTCCAGCAGGTGGGCGCGCTCACCGACTGTGTAACAACGGCAGGTTTCGGTTCTCCCTCGCGAGGGTTAGGCGCCTGTTACGGCGTTCTGAGGTGATGTCAGGTCAGGCCCTTCGCGGCCGCCCACTGCTTGGCGACCTCCCACAGGTGGGAGTCGTCGACCGCGTTGCCGGGATCGGGGTCGGGCCCCGGGTCGGGTGGCTCGGGCGTGACCAGGGCCCAGGTCGGCACGGTGACGTCGCCCTGCTGGGACAACAGCCACTTCAGGTCGGCGGCCTTCAGGTGGCCGATCCCGTCGGCACCCCAGGCGGTCCCCCAGGAGTTGGTGAGGGTGTAGGTGCTGGTGTCGACGTCCAGGCCGTTCACCTCGAGCTCGTGACCACCGGCGACCCCGGACGACTTGTCGACGGTGATGAGGCCGTCGGAGTCGGGCTCGAACATGCTGTTCAGCCACGGAATACCGATCATGACCGGCGCCGACTGAAGCGCCGCGTTCAACGCGTCCAGGCTGAACGCGTGCTGGTACGACGTGGCCAGCCCCAGCGCCTTCAGGGCCTTGGCCACACCGAGCCCGGACGATCCGGTGTCGTCGGGTGGATAACTGCCCGTGAACTCGTCCAGCTTGGTCGCGAGCGAGTACAGACGTACGGCGAAGTCCTCGTCCAGGGGGAACGATCCCGCGGTGAAGACGCCTTGCGACGCGGCGGCGGCTGCTGCGGTGATGTCGACCTTCACCAGGCCCTGCCGGGCGGTGGAGTCGGTGCCGAGGAGGCCGGTGCCGGCCTGACCCGTGCACGAACCAAGGTTGCCCTGGTCAAGGATGCCGATCCGTCTGTCCCAGTGGACGGTCTTGATGGCGGAGCGGGGGAGGACACCGACTGCGTAGGCCAGCGATCGTTCGTCGTGCTCGACGTGACGGCCGAGCCGGCGATCCTGGCGGTCGTACTCGAAAAGTTCCATCAGAGCCTGCCTTCCACGGATGCGCGGTGGAACGACCCGGATACAGCCTTTTCAGAGTACGTCCGAAACAGCGCAGGGTCGCCGGTTCGACGCAAATCTGCACTTCGTCACAGCGTGGCTGTCGCGGGCCTCGCGCCGGTCACATCCGACGAACGGTTCGGCCACGTCCACTCCTCGGGGTCGGTCAGGCGAAGTAGGTGCGGTGGGTGAGGAACTCGTCGACGTCCGGGTCGCCGGCGCCCTCGCAGACCAGCATCCAGAACCGGCAGTACGCCCGGAACTCCGCAAAGCGTGGCAACGGCAGAACCGACTCGTACCCGCGTCGGAAGTCCTCCGGGCGGGTGAGGCAGGTCTCCACCACCGCCAGTTCCAGCTCGCGCGGGCCCACGACGTAGGAGTCGAGGTCGACCACTCCGGCCAAGGTGCCGGCGTGATAGACGAACTGGTTGCCAGAGATGTCCGGCATGATCGGCGCCAGATGACCGGCGAAGACGTCCGGGTCCGTCGCCGCCGCATGGCGTTCGAACCACGCACCGATGTCGGGCCGATGCGACCAGAACCTCGCGATCGTGTCCCGCATGCTCGCGTTGGTGCGGGTCACGAACTCGGCCGGATCGATGGCCTGCTCGGTGAGCGTTCCGTACGTGTCGTAGGTACGCAGGTGCAGGCGCGCGACGTACTCCCCGAGCCGTTCGTGCACCTCGGTGGAGTCCGGGAACTCGTCCGGCTCCCGCGACGTCCCCTCCAACCAGGTGAAGATGTACGCCGGCCGGTCGCCGACCGTGGTGCCGGCGACCGGACGCGGAGCCTGGAGCAGCCCGTCCTCGTCAACGGCGCGGAGGATCGGGCCGACGGACAGCAGCTGGGTGCCGTAGCGCAGACCGAAGACGTCCTGCAGGTGCTGCCAGAACGGCGAGAGCACCGGCGGACGCAACCGCGGGACGCGTAGCGAGTACGCCGCGCCGGAGGCGGTCTCCAACCGGTAAAGGAAGTTCGAGCTCCTCGCCACCAGGTCAACGGAAGTGACAACCTCCTCGAGGGCATTGCCGGCGCTCGCCCGCACAAGGTCCTCGGTCGGCTCGCACATGCGGGGCTGCCTCCATGCTCTCCGGTCGACGCGGTCGGGTCAGCGTGCAAAGTTCAGCAAGCGCAGCTCCTTGGGTCAACGCGTTTGCCGTATGTGCTCTAGAGGATCAGGTCCTCGCGGAAGCCCGGTCCCTGTTGTAGTGTCGGACCGTGCCGCACCGATAGCGGCCTCCAGTTCGTACGAAAGCGCCGTTGTGCGCTGTCCTTTGGAGGTCCGCTCATGTCGTCCGTTCAGGTGCGCCCGTTCCGCCGCAGCGATCGCGAGCAGCTCACCGTACTGGTCAACCGCCACATCCAGGTGGTCGTCCCCGGTATGTCGGTGTCGGCGAACACGGTGCTGAGCCAACTCGAACGCGAGCCTGGCGAGCCGATCGTCGATC
Organism: Actinopolymorpha cephalotaxi; assembly: GCF_013408535.1. Lineage (NCBI taxonomy): Bacteria > Bacillati > Actinomycetota > Actinomycetes > Propionibacteriales > Actinopolymorphaceae > Actinopolymorpha > Actinopolymorpha cephalotaxi. The sequence goes on along the minus strand of NZ_JACBZA010000001.1, from coordinate 5,630,186 downwards.
CCTGGGTTGCCGAACGCCGCACGCTGGTCGCGGTCCAGCACGACCGGCTGGTCGCCGCGGCACACCTGCTGCGCTACGGCGACAGCGAGCCGGTGGGTGAGGGCTATCGCGGTCTCGGGGAGATCCGCTGGCTGGTCTGCTGGCCGCCGGACTTCCCGTGGAACGACGCCGAGCATGCGGGTGACGTGCTGGCGGCGGCCTGCCACCAGCAGTTCGACGCCTGGCGGGTTCTTCGGCGCTCCGCCGACGGTGCGCTGCCGGCACCGGGGATCTACGGCGTTCCGGAGCAGTGGCCGCACGTGCGCGCGATCTACGAGCGGGCCGGGTTCGGGTACGACGGCCAGCACACCGAAGTAGTCCTGCTCGCCCGGGTCGAAGACCTGCCCAGAGTGGGCGAGCCGCCGATCCCCGGACTTGCCGTACGCCGATCAGTGGGCATCAACGGCACCCGATTCTCGGCCTACCTCGGCGACCTTCGAGTGGGCTACATCGAGGTGGAGAACCTCGCCGACGCCGGCCGCGTGGCCCGGCACGACGGCTGGGCCGACATCGGAAACCTGCACATCCTGGAGGACTACCAGCGGCGAGGGATCGCGACGTGGCTGTTCGGGTTGGTGGCCGACTGGCTCCGGATGGCGAACGTCGACCGCCTGCTGGAGTATGCCCTCTCGACTGCCGACGCCGAACTCGCCCTGTTCCGTAAGCTCGGCTTCGTCGAACTGACCCGCACCGATCGCGGCTTCGACACCAGGAGCTGAGGCTCCATGGCCTGGAGGGATCGTGAAGACGCCAACCCCGCAAGCCATCGCGCAGGCCTTCGGGCTGGGGCGACCACTGAGCCGGCTCGTCCACGTCAGAAGCGGGGACACCGACACCTGGCGACTCGATACCAGCATGGGCAGCTACTTCATCAAGGGATACAGGCCGATGTCAGCAGGCCTGTATCTGGGCGCGGACCTGCTGGGCCAGCTGGAGGTCGCGATGTCGTTCGAACGCAGTGCGAGGGAGTCCGGCATCGACACGCCCGAGCCGGTGCCGCCGGTAGATCCCTGCGTGGGATGGGTCTCCCGCATCGACCGCCGACTGTTCCGGGTCTACCGATGGGTCGAGCATCGGGCACTGCGAGCCGACGACGACATCGCTGAGTGGCTCGGCCGGACGATGGCACGGATCCACCGGCTGCGGCCGTCGAAGCTGGCCGGTCTACCTGCCTGGTGGAGCCGGCCGCTCTGGCCACGAGTGACCTGGGAGGAGTGGTTCGCCGAGGCGCGGCGACGGAACCGGGCCTGGTCGGAGTTCGCGGGGGAACGGCTACCGTGCATCCTCGACTCGTCCGCGCGGATCGAGAGGCTGTGCGGGAGGGCACCGGACCGCGTGACGACACACGGAGACTTCAAGGCGCACAACATGCTGATGGCGAGGTCAGGTCCGGTCTTGGTCGACTGGGACTCCGTGCGGGAGGACAGCGCGGCCCTCGAAGCGGGCCGGGTGGCGTACATCTTCGGCGTTGGTGAACCGGAGCCGATCAACGACATCCTGCGTTCGTACGCCGATGCCGGTGGTGACGTCACCTGGGCCGGACCGGACCTCTTCCTCAGCGTCGTACGACACGATCTGCACGCGCTGTTCGAGCGGGTGCAGGTGTCGCTCGGCGAGCTTCCGGCACCATGGTGGATGGGTGACGAGCAGACGAACGAGCAGACAATCGGCGACCTGCTGCAGGAGTTTCCCGCCAAGGTGACGCACCTGGACCAGCTCGCGATGGAGGTCAGCGAGAACCAGCTGACCTGACGCGGACCGCGGCTTCGACATCGCATGACGGCGACGTCTGGTCGCGGGCATCCCTTGTCTGCTAGGCATGTGACCACTGTCGCTCGCGGGGAGGAGCCCTCATGTCCGAGCAGGTTCACGCGTCCGTCTCGGGGCCGGGGGAGTCCGGCCGGAACGGCTTCGGCCTCGCGTCGTTGACTCTCGGCATCATCGGCCTGAGCATCGCCTGGATACCACTGTGGGGGTTCCTCGCCGTTGTCCTCGGTGCGGCCGGGCTTGTGCTCGCGCTGCTGGGGTTCGTGCGCCTGCGTCGGGGCAGGGCGAACAACGCCTCTGTGGCGATCGCCGGTGGGACTTCCTCGCTCATGGCGGTGCTTGTCGCGCTGTTCGCGTTCAAGATCATGCTTGTCGGCTTCGAGTTCCGGCAGTCTTACCTGGAGAACGCGGGGCTCGTCGACCCTCTGTGTGAGAAGAAGTGATCGAAACCGAAAGGGAGACTCGATGACCGACAAGAGCATCATGTGTTTCGGTGATTCCCTCACCTGGGGCTGGGTGCCGGTGGCCGAGGGCGCTCCGTCGTGGCGCTACCCGCGCGACGTGCGGTGGACCGGAGTGCTCGCCGACCGGCTCGGAGACGGCTACCACGTCGTGGAGGAAGGGCTGAGTGCGCGCACCACGACGGCCGACGACCCGGCCGACCCGCGGCTCAACGGTTCGACGTACCTCCCGTCCGCGCTGGCCAGCCACCTGCCGCTCGATCTGGTCGTCGTGATGCTCGGTACGAATGACACCAAGTCCTACCTGCGGCGCACGCCGAACGAGATCGCTACCGGCATGTCCCTCCTGCTCTCCCAGGTCCTCACCTCGGCCGGCGGGGTCGGCACCGCCTATCCGGCGCCGAGGGTGCTGCTGGTCGCACCGCCGCCGCTGGCCGAAATGGGACACCCATGGTTCGAGGTGATCTTCGAGGGTGGCCGGGAGAAGACGATCGAACTCGCGAGGAAGTACGAGGCGCTGGCGAGTTTCCTGAAGATCCCGTTCTTCGACGCGGGCTCGGTCATCAGCACCGACGGTGTCGACGGTATCCACTTCACCGAGGACAACAACCGCGTACTCGGCGAGGCCCTGGCCGGCGAGGTGCGGCGCATCCTCGGTGACTGACCGCCGCGCAGGCTGATCTGCCGGATAGGAAGGCCCGCTACCCTGCCTGCGTCGGCGGGAACGCGGTCCTGCCCGGAACGGACGTCAGAATGCCGAAGTCGCGAACTACCCCCACAGGGCGGCAAGGGGAGGCGGTCGCCACGCCACCCGTGTCCCTCGCCCACCGCGTCCTGCTGGAGAATCCGTCCGGTTTCCGCCCCTTCCGCGGTGCCGGGCTCTTCGACCGGATCGGTGGGCAAGCGACGGTTGACAGACTCGTCGACGCTCTCTACGACGGGTTCGAGAACGACAAGGAGCTGCGTCCCCTCTTCCCGCGTGATCTCGCCGACGGGCGAGCGATGCAGAAGGTGTTCTTCGTCGAGTGGTTGGGCGGGCCGAACCGCTACTCCCAGCAGGCCTACGGCAGCCTGCTCCACCGGCACGAGAGTGTCCCGATCACCCGTGCGGCGGCCGGCCGGTGGCTCTGGCATTTCCGGCAGGCGCTGGGTGCCACGATCGCGGAGGAGGACGACCGGCAGACGATCCTCGACCAGGCACATTCTCTGGCGCTGGCACTGGTCAACCGGTCCTCTCCGGCTGCCGATGGGCGTCAACAGCACGTTGCGCTGCACGGAGTCGGCGGCCGGATCGTCAAGCAGGCAACGAATCTCGCCCGTCGCGGTGATGTCGGCGGACTCGATGCCGCGGTGGCGGAGGAGCCGGACCTGCTGCTTCCCGTGTACGCCGGCGCGATCATGCAGGAGGCCGCCCTCGCCGGGCGTACCGATGTCGTTCGGTCGCTGCTGCGCCACGGAGTCGGAGCCGACGTCCCGTTCCGCCTTCAGGTGGCGATCGTCGGCCGTGCGTACGAACGCGTGGTGTTCGCGACGCCGCTGTGCGTGGCGCGGCTGAGGCGCCGTTCGGAGGTGGAGTCGCTGCTGCTGGACGCCGGCGCCAAGGAGGACGTGTTCACCGCCGCGTTCCTCGGTGACCTTCCTTCGCTCGAACGAATGCTCGCCGACGATGGGGACCTCGCGCGGTCGCCCGATCCGGCGGTCGACGCCCTCGACATCACTCCGATCGACCACGCGGTCGCCGGTGGACAGGTCGAGGCACTGCGGTTGCTCGTGGACCCTGACCCCGACGTGTTGGACGGGGGAGTGCGCGCCCTGCGAGGCGCCGCCGAGCACGGCAGCGTGCCGATGGTCGAACTCCTGCTGGAGCACGGCGCCGACGCGACTCGGATCGGAGTAGGTCGCTGGGTGCTGCATCCCTTACTCGCACCACTTCTGGCCGGGAGCGGTGCGTCGATCGACTCCTCGGGTGCGTGGATCGGTGCCAGCTGTACGGGGAACCAGGGCCGCAAGGACGATCCGGACTACGTCCGTGCCCTGCTCCAGTACGGTGCCCGCGTGGACGACCGCCGAACCGGTGAGCCTGGGCGTATGAGCGGGGTCGAGGCGTTGAACGCCACGGCGCTGCACTACGCGGCGAAGGCAGGTTTCCTGAAGACGATAGAGGTACTTCTCGATCACGGGGCAGACCCTCGCGCCCTGGACAGCGGCAGTCGTACCCCACTCGACTGGCTGGAAGAGGCGACGCGGTCGGTCGACCGATCCGAGGTCCGGCGCCTCCTCTCCCGGAGGTCGTGACGCCTGTCCGGGACGGCGGTCAGGACGGCTGGCCTATGGTGCGGGCATGACGAGCGCACCCAGGCTGGAGAAGATCACGAAGGAGAACTTCGACGCCGCGATCGGTCTGCGGATCCGTTCGGATCAGGAACATCTGGTCGCGCCGGTGGTGAAGTCGATCGCGCAGGCGTACGTCTATCCCGACATCGCCTGGCCTCGCCTCATCGTCGACGGTGAGCGGGTCGTCGGCTTCCTGATGGCGTTCTTCGACGTCGAGTGGACCGACGACGGGGAAGGTGCCGATGTCCGTTCCGGCCTGTGGCGGCTGAACATCGCGGCCGGCGAGCAGGGTCACGGTTACGGGCGCTTCGCGGTGGAGTCCGTGGCCGACGAGATCCGTCGTCGTGGCGGCACCCGGCTGACCACCACCTGGCATTCGGGCGAGGCCGGGCCGGAGCGCTTCTACCTCCGCCTCGGCTTCAGGCCCACTGGCGAGCTGCGGGGCGACGAGACCGTCGGCGAGCTGGAGCTGCGTTAGCTCAATCCACGCACGGCTTCCTCACGGGCGGGCGATCGCGAGGTATCGCGCGTCGGAGATCTCACGTCCCCAGAACGTCGGGTCGTCAAGCCGCTGGACACGGACCGACCGGCAGTGCGTACGCAGCAACGCCTCGCAGTCGTCGGCCGCGATTCCGCCGCCCGTCTCCCACCTGCCCTCGACCAGAACCAGTTGGCCCTCTGGCCGGAGCAGTTCCACCCAGCGTTCGAGTGCGCCGGCCGGATCGGGGAGCGCCCACAGCACGTGCCGCGTGAGTACGACGTCGAAGGAGTGTGGCTCGTGCGGCGGTTGAGCCGCGTCCCCCTGCTCGAACCTGACGTCGACCCCGGCCGCGGTGGCCTTCGCCTTGGCGGCCTCCACCATCTGTTCGGCAAGATCGACACCGGACACGCGATAGCCGACCTCCGCGAGAAGCACCGACAGACTGCCGGTCCCGCAGCCGAGGTCCAGTACGTCCGCCGGGCTGGGCGGCAGGACACCGAGCAGGAGATCCTTCCAGGCTCGGCGTACGAGCGGATCACGCAGACCGTGATCGGGCTCGTCGTCGAAGGTCGGCGCGAACGCGTTCCAGTACTCACGCATGTCGGTGTCTCAGCTCCTAGGTCCGCTTCCTCAACTGGTGCCGGGCTCGCCCAGCAGTGGCTGGCCCGCAGCGTACCGGCGGAGGAAGCCCGCGGTCGGGGTGTCGGCGCGAGCGACCTCCTCCGGAGAACCCGCCGCGACCACCACCCCGCCGTCTGGGCCCGCGCCCGGCCCCAGGTCGATCACCCAGTCCGCGGAGGCGGCGACCGGGATGTCGTGCTCGGCGACGACCACGGTGTTGCCCGAGTCCAGCAACAGGTCGAAGGCGTCCACCATGCGCTGGATGTCGGAGGGGTGCAGGCCGGACACCGGTTCGTCGAGAACCACCAAGCCGGCTTTGCGGCCGGCCGCGCCCCGCTGAATGGCCGAGGCCAGCTTCAGCCGTTGCGCTTCGCCGCCGGAGAGTTCGGTGGCGTTCTGACCGAGTTGCAGATAGCCGAGGCCGGCTCGGTTCAGGGCTTCCAGCGCCTCCGCCAACTGCCTTGGTTCCGTGAGGCGTTCCACGGCTTCGGCGACGGTGAGTTCCAGCACCCCGTCGATGGTCAGCCCTTCGTAGGTGATCTCCAGAGCCTCCGGCGTGTAGCGGCGACCCTCGCAGATGTCGCAGACCACCCACACATCCGGCAGGAAGTGCATGTCTACCAGCTTGCGGCCGTACCCGGTGCAGGTCTCGCAGCGTCCGCCGTTCGCCGTGTTGAAGGAGAACCATGAGGCGTTGAGGCCCCGCTTGCGTGCCTCGTCGGTTTCCGCGAACAGCCTGCGGACGATGTCGAAGGCCTTGCTGTACGTCGCGGGGTTGGACCGGGGGGTGCGGCCGATCGGCTCCTGGTCGACCACGGCGACCCAGCTGAATCCCTCGCCTCCGGTGACCCTGCGGACGGTGTCGGTCGCCGTTCCGTTCAGGGCTGCCTCCATCCCGGCGCCGATCGCGCCGAGCAGGCTGCTCTTGCCGCTGCCGCTGATCCCCGTCAGGCAGGTCAGCCGCCCGATGGGGAAGCGGACCCGGTCCGCGGTCACGTTGTGCGCGGACAGCCCGTGCAGTTCCACCCAGTCGGTGCGGTCCCCGACCTGTCGGCGGGTACGGCGCAGTCGCGGCCCCCTTCCCGCGAGGAAGTGTCCGGTCAGCGACAGCGGATGCGCCGCGACGTCGGACGGTGTGCCGGAGACGAGCACCTCGCCGCCGAGCCGCCCGGCGCCCGGTCCCAGGTCGATCACCCAGTCGGCGCGGCCGATCAGTTCCGGGTCGTGCTCGACCAGCAGCACGGTGTTTCCGGCCGCTCGCAGTTCCAGTGCGATGTCGAGCAGGTGCGCCTTGTCCGCCGGGTGCAGGCCGGTGCCCGGCTCGTCCAGGACGAAGATGATGTCGCTGAGTTCGGTGCTGAGCTGGGCCGCGAGCCGGGTTCGCTGGAGCTCACCGCCGGACAGGGTGGCCGCGCTGCGGGACAGTTGGAGGTGGTTCAGGCCCAGCCGGTCCAGGACCCTGAGCCTGCGTACCAGGTCCTGCAGCAGTGGCTCGCCCACCGCGCGTTGCCCGATGCCGAGGTCGGCGCTGACCCGGTCCCTCCAGCTGCGCACCTCGCGTACATCGACTTCCAGCAGTTCGGGGTAGGTGAGGCCACCGAGCCGCACCGACCTGGCCACGTCGTCGTAGCCGCTACCACCGCAGGTGGCGCAGGACATCTTGCGCATGTACGGCAGGTAGCGCTCCTTGGCGCTGGGCGTGGCGGCGTTCGCGAAGACCCGTTCCACCTCGGCGAGTGCTCCGCGCAACGGTTGGCTGGAGGTGTACGTCCAGGAGGACGCCTCGTTCTTGTTCGGCATGTCGACGGTGGCCTCGAGCTTCTCCTCACCCGTCCCGTACAGCACGTTGTGCCGGAACGCCTCGGGCAGCGTCTGCCAGGGCCGCGTGAGGTCCACGCCGCGCTTGTCGGCCAGAGCGGGAAGGAAGGCGTGTTCCCCGGAACGCCACTTCGCGTACCAGGGGGAGGCTCCTTCGAAGAGGGGCAACTCCGGATGGGTGATGATCAGTTCTTCCCTCGCCTGCCAGCGACCACCGACGCCGTGGCAGTCGGAGCAGCTCCCCTCCGGAGCGTGCCGGTCGAAGTGGGCCGTGGTGAGGTGGCCGGCGACGGGCGCAGCGTCCGGAGCTGTGCCGGGCAGCCGGGAGTAGAGCAGTCCGAGGTGGCCGTCGATGCCCGTGATGGTGGCGACGGTGGACCGTGGGTTGCGGTTGAGCCGACGCTGATCGACGGCGAGGGTCGCGCCCAGGCCGAGGACGCGGTCCGCCTTCGGCCGGTTCTGCTGAGTGATGTACTGCCGAACGAACGGCGAGAGCCCTTCCAGGTAACGGAGTTGAGCCTCGCTGTGAATGGTGTCGATCGCCAACGACGTCTTGCCGCTGCCGCTGACTCCGGTGAAGGCGACCACCTGTCTCTTGGGAATACTCACGGTCACGTCGCGGAGGTTGTTGGTGCGAGCTCCCACCACCTCGATGGTCTCGTTGTCGTGCATGAACGCTCTCATTCGATCAGGCGCGGTACGTCTCCGGCCACCACGACGATGCGGACCGGCCAGGTCGGGTGTGGTCACGGCGTGACAATAAACGAACGGTCATTTATATTCAACTCGCGACACGTCTCCCCGCCTCACACTCGGGCGGTCTGCGCTGTCGGAGCAGTGAGACACCTTCATCACAAGGGAAGGCGCGTCATGCCCGCACTGGTACGGCACACGCGGCCGCACGAGTTCGCCCCTGCTCGCGAAGGCTGGGACCGGAACCGGATCCGAACCGTCCTCTACTGGGCCACCACCCTCGTCATCCTCGTCGAGCTGGCATCGGGATCGGTCTGGAACCTGGTCCCGATCGACTGGATCACCGCCCAACTGGACCACCTCGGTTACCCGTCCTACTTCGCCGGGATCCTCGGGGTCTGGCAGGTCGCTGCCGCAGCCGCCATCATCGCGCCGCGGTTCGCGCTCACCAAGGAATGGGCCTACGCCGGCTGCTGCTTCCTGTGGTCGGGTGCCGTGTGGTCACACCTGATCGCCGGCGACAGCCCGAGCCTGTGGGGAGTGCCGTTGGTGTTCGGCGTGTGCGCCGTCGCGTCCTGGGTGTTGCGACCAACCGACCGTCGGCTCCCGGTGACGTTGCTCCACCGGCACCGGGGCAGTGTGGGCGACGAACGAGCGCAAGGCTCCCGTTCTCGCGCGTTCGGCGCCGGCCACCGCGCATGGGCGGTAGCGGCAGGGCTGCTCGTCGCCGCGTATGCCTTCTCCCTCCTCACCCTCCCAGTGATCGAGCCGGTGATGCACGAGCGGGCCGTCGAACTCGGCTGGCTCGACCCGTAGGTGGCTGCCGGAAGGTCGGCGATCAGGTCACGACGGAAGCTTCTTGAGGTAGTAGACGAGTGTCCACTGCCACTCGGGCCTGGTCTCGCGCCCGATCTCGATGTAGCCGATGCCTTCGTAGAAGGCCATCGCCTCGGGCATGTTCGTGGCTGTGTCGAGCCAGGTCTCGGTGAACCCTCGACGTGCCGCTTCGGTTTCCACGGCATCCATCAGGCCGCGACCGATGCCGTGCCGGCGCAAGGCCGGGTGAACTCGTACGTGCACGACCTCTGCGCGTCCTGGGTTTCCGGTCGATCGGAAGCCCGCCATACCGACCAGGTGACCGTCCGCTTCCGCTACAAGAAGACAGCCTCCCGCCTCAGCCGGCGACCCGGAAGGGTCAGCGAGGTCGGGGAACTCCGGCGGCGGCGCGCAGGCTGCGGGAAGTGGGATCGGGACCGACGAATCGGCGGTGGCGCCCCGATGCGGAAGTACCGCCATCGACCACAGGACCGGCAGGTCCGCCGTTCGCACAGTCCTGATGATGATCACCAAGGCAGCGTGCCACCTGGCGGCCCACGCCGCAGCAGCTTTTCGTTCGTGCCTCGGGCGCTCAGTCGACCGAGAACCGTGCCCAGGCGGACTGACGGCTCACCCCGAGCGCCTTGCCGATCTCCTCCCAGGTGATGCCCTGCTCACGTGCTTCACGTACGGCTTCGGCCAGCGAGCCGTCGAGCGACTTCGTGCCTTCGCTGATGCCCGAGATCACGTTCAGTGGTTCGTGTACTAAAACAGGTCGGCGCTGCGGTCGGTGAGGTGGCAGGCTGACCTGGCGTACGGCGGCAACCTGACAGGGGTTCTGAGCATGGGCGTGAGCGACCAGGAACGATATCTGTTCGACCTCAACGGTTACCTCGTCGTACGCGGCGTGCTGGACCCCGGTGAGGTGGCACGGCTCAACGAGGTGCTCGACCAGCAGGGGTTGGACGATCTCGACGAGGCCGGAAGAGAAGCCGCCCTGGAGTGGCTGCCCAACCTCGGCGGGCCGTTCCTGAACCTGATCGACCACCAGTGCATCCTCCCGTATCTGATCGACTTCGTGGACGAGCGAGTACGACTCGACCACTCGTACGGCATCCAGATGGTCGCCGGTTCCCCAGGCCTGGACCTGCACGGCTTCCCTGACGACCGGCCACGCAACTGTGCCTGGTACCACGTCCGGAACGGAACCATCTCCGCCGGACTGATCGTGGTGAGCTTCGCGCTGACGGAGGTCTCGGCAGCGGACGGCGGCTTTGTCTGCGTGCCCGGCAGCCACAAGGCGAACCTGCCGTCGCCCTTCCTTGACAAGCGAGCAAACCCCGACGATCCGTGGTTGCGCCACGTGGAGCTCGACGCAGGCGACGCCGTGATCTTCACCGAGGCGCTGACTCACGGCTCGCTGGACTGGAAGGGACCCGGCGTACGGCGAGCGCTGTTCTACAAGTACGCACCCGGCCAGTGGGCATGGCTGTCCCACCAGTGGGCGCCGCACGAACTCGAGCCGTTGACACCCCGGCAGCGTGCGATGGTCGCCGCTCCTGGCGTCGTCTACGCCGAAACCCGCCAGGAGCGCCGTCCGATCGAGGTCGCATGATCGTCTGGCTGAACGGGCCCTTCGGTGCGGGGAAGACGAGCACGGCGGCCGAGTTGGTACGCCTGCTGCCGAAGTCGCGCATCTTCGACTCCGAACAGGTCGGCTTCATGCTCGGCCACGTGCTCACCACCGAGCCGGTCGCCGACTTCCAGGACCATCCACCGTGGCGTCCGTTGGTGGCGCAGACAGCGATCCAGATTCTGCGGTACGTCGGCGGCACGCTCGTGGTGCCGCAGACCCTCGTGGTGGAGGCGTACGCCCGGGAGATCTTCGGCGAGCTGGCCGCGGAAGGCGTCGAGGTCAGGCACTTCGTGCTGGACGCGACAGGCGACGAGTTCGTACGCCGCATCGAGAACGACGCCGAACTGCAACAGGCGAAGGAATGGCGGCTGCGGCGACTGGCGGACTACCAGGCCGCGTTGCCGTGGCTGCGCAGATCGGCGACCGTCGTGGACACGAACCAGAAGACACTCGCCAACGTCGCCGCCGAGATCGCCGGCCAGGTTGAAACTCCCAGGTGCAAGAACACCAGGAACTGATGCGGTGGGCGGTTCCCGCTGACCCGGAGGGCAACGAGTTCTGTGTATTCGTCAAGCCGTCCAGAGGGTGAGCGCGGTGGCGACGATCGTGTCGTGGGTGGCTTTGTCGCCGATCGACAGGTGCCAGGACGCGCCCTGGACTCCGAGGGCGAACAGCCACTTCCGGGTCAGCTCGCGGTCGAGTTCGAGCCGGTCGGCCAGGGCGTCGACCCGGGCGGGTGTGACGGCGCCGTCCATGTCGTGCTGAAGAAACAACCCGGCGTCGTACGACGGATCGCCGACCATGGCGAGCGGGTCGATCGCCAGCCAGCCGCGCTGGGAGAGTACGACGTTGCGCCGGTGGAAGTCGCCGTGCAGCAGCACCGAACGATCCGAGGACGCCGGCAGCGAGGCGAACAGCCGCGCTGCCTCGCGAAACGGTCCGGTGTCGACGACGTCGCCGAACTGCTCAGCGCGGCCCTCCACCACTCGGGCACGGGTGGTGGCCGCGATGTCCAGGGACTCCAGGCCGTCGGGACCGGACAGGCCGTCGGAACCAGACGGCTCAGGCAGCTCGGGCAGGCCGGACACGTCGGCGGACCACAGCTGCGGCAGGACCGCCACCGCGACGTCGTCGGCGGCTTCCGGCGAGAGATGCTCCGCGTGGGTGCCTGGCACGCAGCACTCCATCAGCGTGGCCCCGATCGCCGCGTCATGGGCGAACAGGCGTACGGCACCCCGGCCGGCCCACGCCTTCAGGGCCGTGAGGTGGTCGCTGGTGACAGGCATCGGCACGGTGAGCTGGAGCACCGCCAGGTCGCCGTCCGCCAGCCGCACCGGAGCGGTCCAGCTCGAGTCGCCGCCCGGCTCGAACGCGGGCAGCAGGGTGAGGTCCCACCTGCGGGCACAGGTCGCGATCAGTCGGGGGAGTTCCTCCAGCCAGGCGGCACCTGCCGGGTAGTAGGTCCGGATCCGCTCCGCCAGGCCGGCGGGGACGAGGCGGGCGGCGTCGCCGACGTCCGCGTCGGCAGCGTGCGCTGCGTCCGTGGCATCGGTCACCTGGCTCTCCCTCTTCCCGCCGTGTTTCCGCAGACTCCCTGCCGATCGACTGCGCGACCAGACCAGGGGAAGTATGCCGGACGGCGGTCAGTTCGGGAGGCGTTCGGCGAACGACGTGCGGGCGTGCACGCGTTCGATCGCGCCCAGGGTGAGGCGTTCGGACTCCTCGATGGCGACGCCAAGTCCGGCAAGGGTGGCGGCGGGCCGACGGGTGTAGTGCTCTCCCTGCAGGGGAATGCTGGCCAGCTCCACCATGCGTTGCGCCGCGCGGAACCACCACGAGGACGAGACCACGTGGTCGGCCAGCAGGAGGCTTCCGCCCGGCCGGAGCACGCGGAGCGCCTCGGCCAGCGCGGCGCGTTCGTCCGGTACGCAACACAGGGAGAAGGTCACGACCACGGTGTCGAAAGTGGCGGCGGGGAAGGGCAGTGCGCCCGCGTCGGCGCGCTGGAACGTGACGGCTCGCCCAACCTGGTCGGCCCGCTGCCGTGCGGCGTCGAGCATGGCGGGGCTCCAGTCGACCGCTGTCAACTCGACCTTGCCGGGGTAGTACCGCAGGTTGGCGCCGGTGCCGACGGCGACCTCGAGTGTGCGGCCGTGGGCGCGACCGCAGACCCAGCGGCGGCTGTCGGCGAGATAGCGGCGTTCCACGCCGGCCATCTTCGTGTCGTACGTGGGTGCGCGACGGTCCCACTGGCCGACGAGGGCTCGGGGCGACCTGCTCACGGCATACCGACGATCTGCGCGAGCGCGGACTTCACAGTTGTCAACCGGCCCTTGCCGACCACCTCGACCCAGCGGGACTCCAGGTCCGCGAAGTACTTCGTCGCGGTCTCCGCGGCCTGCGTACCGCGGTCGGCGTAGACGACGACCCGGCTCCGGCCGTCGGTCGGGTCGGGAACCCGCCGGACGTAGTCGTGGCGTTCGAGGTAGGTGACGAGCTCACCCATCGCCTGCGGTGTCATCCCGGCGCGCCTGGCCAGCGTGGTCGGCCGGGTGCCGTCGCAGTCCATGAAGCGGAAGACGTTCAGGTAGTGCGTGGGCCGCAGGTCGTCGTGGCCGGACTCCACCAGGTGCCGGTGCAGGTCGTCCATGAGGGTGGCGAACGCCTGGGCAATGAGCTGCGGCAGGAACGGATCCGAGCTCGGGTCGTTTGCTGGCATTTCCTAAGGTTACCTTCTAAGGTTGCCTGAGTACAGCTGGATGGAGAGAGGCGGGAGGTCGTCGTGAACGTACGCAGGATCGCGCGGATGCTGGTGGGTGCGGTTCTTGTCGCGCTCGGCGCCCTGTGGGTGTTGCAGGGAGCCGATCTCGTCCGCATCAAGCCCGTACTGTGCGTCGCCGACTGTCAACCGCTGGTTGGCGGGTCGCCGGTCTGGCTCGCCGTCGGCGTGGTGGCGTTCCTCGCAGGGCTGGCACTGCTGACCGTACGCCGGGGGAAGGCCCGGCCGAGGCAGGGTCAGGAGCGTCAGGAGTCGAGGGAGTATCAGGAGTAGAGGCAGAACGGGTGGCCCGCGGGGTCGAGCATCACGCGAACGTTGTCCTGCGGCTGGAAGCCCGCGACGACCGCGCCGAGTTCGACCGCGTGTTCCACGGCCGCCTTGAGGTCCTGCACCTCGATGTCCAGGTGCGACATCATCTGCTGCTGACCGGGCGCGCCCGGCCACACCGGCGGCACGTAGTCGGGCTCGCGCTGGATGGCGAGATAGGCCACGCCCTCACCGGGGTAGAGCGTCACCCAGTTCGGCTCGTCCCCCTTGATCTCCCAGCCCAGCACCGCGGCGTAGAAGGTGCCGAGCACCTGGGGATCGGGTGCGCCCAGCACGACACCCCAGTAGTCACTCCTCTTCGCCGGATCGGCCGAGGGATCCGGGGTTGCCCGTCCGCGCAGCATGCGGGCAAGCAGACCACCCCGGCCGCGGTCGGTCAAGAGGCGGGTGATCAGGGGTCGGGAGGTTCGAGCCCGCCGTGCGGGGCGGATGGTTCGTGGCCGGTACGGTCGACAGGTGACAACAGTCGAGATCGCCGTCGCCACCCCGGCCGACCGTGACCGGGTGATCGGTTCGCTGGTCGCCGCGTTTTCCGGCGACCCGGTACTGCGGTACCTGTTTCCGGACGAGGACACCTATCCGACGTACGCGGGGGCCTTCTTCGGAGACCTCTTCGACCGGCGCGTGCACAGTCGGACGATCTGGACGATCGGCGGCGCCTCGGTCGCGATGTGGCAGCCCCCGTCGATCGGAACCGGCCCGGCCGACCCGCTCGGCACAGCCGGCGACGAGTCCGGCGACCAGGCCGGCGACAATCTCGAGGCGCGGTTGCCGGCCGACGTGTGGGCACGCGTACGCACCTACGACGAGGCCGTGCACGTGGCGTTGCCGACCACGCCGTTCTGGTATCTCGGTGTCCTGGGCACCCACCCCGACAGCGCGGGCCGAGGGTTCGGCCACGCCGTCATGAACGCCGGCCTGCGGCGCGCCGCCGCCGACGGCCTCCCGGCGGTTCTGGAGACCAGCAACCCCGCCAACGTCGAGATGTACCGCCGTGCAGGCTGGCAGGTCACACACACGGTCGACGAGCCGTTGCCCATCTGGGTGATGACCCAGCTACCGCGCTGACGTCTCCGGCTCGGCTGACGGGAAGACCGTGAGCCGCAGCAGAGTGTTGCCGTACGGCACGAGCTCGATCCGCTCGGTCTCGTCCGCGAGGCGTTCGGCGAGGGTGTCCGGCGCGGGCAGCGGCGGTGTCAGGGTGAACCGGCCCTCGACCTCGTGCTCGACCATCCGGAACCGGCCGTTCTCGAACGACGGCAGCAGCCGGCTCACCCGGTCGGTCTCGGCCAGAGTCCAGTCGCGTACGCGCCGGGCCGGCACGCTGACCCGTACGGCCGGAGTCTCGACGTCCAGCGGGAACGCGCGGGTGCCGTCGGTGTCATCGGTGTCATAGGTGTCCGTCCACACCACCTCGGCGGCGTCGGCGAGGTTCGTCTCGTCGACGGCCAGCGCGTACGCCCACTCACCTTCCGGTACGAGCGTGTAGGCGGGGAAGTCGGGCAGCCGGCGCTGCGGTCCGGCCAGCCGGAACTCCACCGGGGTCCGCTCCCAATCGTCCTCGGTGTCGACGGTGAGGGTGGTGGCGATTGGCAGGCTCAGCGTCAACGGGCCGAGCTCGAGGCTGATCCCGCCGTCGGCCCAGCGCCGCGACGTCAGCGGGAAGGGCAGCCGCACCTCGACCCGGTCGCCTGGATGCCACTCGCGTTCGATTCGGCAGAAGGTGCCCGGGACGGGAGCCTGGTCGACAGGCTCACCACCGACGGTGACAACCGGCGCTTGACACCACTCCGGAATGCGTACCGTGAACGTGAAGCGGGCGGCGCGTTCCGGGGTCACGGTGAACGAAACGCCGGGCTCGAAGGGATACCGCGTCTGTTCCTCGATCGTCACCGTCGTGCCGGCAAGCGGCACCTCGATCCGGCTCGGGCCGAACAACGCGGCGACGATCTCCTCGCCGTGGCCGTCCTCGCCCCCGCCCGGACCTCTCATCCACATGCGTTCGACGTAGTTCGGCAACGCCCGCTGGACGTTTCCGGTGCAGCACTGCACCGGATGACCGGGGCGGAAGGACATCCGGTTGTCGCCGCGCGACATCGGGTTGTGGTTGCTGGTGCTGGTGGCGATCATCTGGTTGGCGCAGGAGAAGTACTGCAGCGCGGTGAAGTCCTTCGTCACCGCACCGGGAAGTGCGTTGAAAACAACGCGTTCGAGCCGGTCGGCGTAGCGTGCGTCGCCGGTGATCTGCAGCAGGTGACCCAGCGACCAGGTGTGGTCGGCGATGGTGCAGGTCTCGTGCGACTCCAGCGGCCCGTTGCCGCTCATCGCCTCCGCGCCGGAGTGCAGCCCGTCGGCCAGCAGGTGGTCGCGTTCCACCTTGGCGTACGCGTGCACGGTCGCGTCCAGGCTCTCCCGGTCACCGGTGGCGGCGTACATCAGGGCGCCGAGCTTGGCGAGTTCGTTGAACGACACGCCGTGCGTGGTGACCGGCCGGTCCGAACGCATGCCGGCCAGGGTGTAGTCGCGACCGTGCTCGCTGTCCTGGGCGTTGAACCGCGCGTACAGGTCGGTCGCCCTCTCCAGCAGGTCGGGCTCACCGGTCTCGGCGTACAGCGCCAGCAGGATCTCCACCCCGGACACGTCCCGCGCGAAGCCCATCGGGTGGGGCGTACTGCGGTAGTGGCGGACCAGCGCGTCGATCAGCCGCTGGTCGCCGGTGATGGCGTACTGCGTGAGCACGGCACGGAAGAAGACGAGGTACGCCCACCGGTGGGCGTCGCGGAACATCTCCGGGCCGATGAAGCCGTCCGGTGCGGCGTTCGCGATGGCGTCCTCGACCTGGGCCACCGCGAGCTTGCGTACCGACTCCTCACCTGCCAGGAAGCCCGCCTTGAGCGCGCCGTCCACCCAGTACGCCGTCTGTTCGTACGGCCACCAGGCCATCGCCGGGTCGGCCACGTCGGGCAGCCGGGACGGGTCGTCCCAGAAGGTGTGGTCCAGGGGATAGCCGCTGGCCTGCGGGTTGCCGGTGATCCCGGCGCACTGGCGGCGGAGGAACTCCAGCAGCCAGCCCTGAGGCCGGACCCCGGCCAGCCGGACGGGCTCGTACCGGGCGTGTGGCAGTGCGGCCATGAGGACTCCCGAGCGTGATCAAGGATCGGCGATCTCCGTCAGTCTCCCAGAGCAACGTCACAGGTGCCTGCCGACCGGTGTCCACGTGGTCGGGACCGGCCAGGACCTGGCCGGCCGCGGCAACCTCGCTGGAAGGGAGCGGCTTCCATGTCTGTCGCGCATCTCGTGGTCACCCTCTTCGCGGCCGTCTGGGTGGGTTTCTCCGCCTTCTCCATCTTCATCCGCGCGAAGTGGGTGGTGGAGCCGCTGTCGGAGTACGGCGTCCCCCGGTCCTGGTGGCCGTGGCTGGGCACGGCCAAGGCGGCCGGAGCGGTCGGGCTCGTGGTCGGCCTGTTCGTCCCGCTCCTCGGTGTGGCCGCGGGCGTCGGCCTGATCCTCTACTTCACCGGCGCCGTGATCACGGTCCTGCGGGCGCGGTCGTACGCCCACGTCCCGTTCCCGCTGCTGTATCTGGCCCCGGTCGCGGCCGCGCTGGCTCTGGGTCCGGGGATCTGAGCATCCGCGAACGCCCGCCACGTTTCGCCGCTTACGGCCCGTAGGTGAGGTCGGAGCACGCCGCGTCCGCGGCGGTGCGGGTCTGGGTGGCCGGAAGCGACAGGCGGGCGGAGCGTGTGCCGGTCGGTTTCGTGGACGTCGGCCGGTAGTCGCTGCCGAGCACGAGGTCGACCCCCGAGCCGGTGATCGGTTGCAGTCGGGCGTGCGGGACGGCTACGGCGAGGGCGCTCGCGTCAGCCTTCCGGCCAGGGCCGTACTCGACCAGAGTGGCGCCGTGGTCCTGCGACTTCGCGTTGGTGGTCCTGGTCACCTTGAAACCGTCCGCTCGAAGCCGGCCTGCTGCCGCAGCGGCGAGCCCCGAAGTCCTGGTGCCGTTGAAGACCGAGATCGTGATGCCGTGACCGGTGTTCGTGCCGCCGTTGTCACCGCCGGCATCCAAGGGCCGATCGGCCCGCAGCGCGGACCAGAGCTGCTCGGCGTCGGGCTGGACCATCCGGACGTGGGAACCTTCGAACTGCCACGGCACGGTGACGAACCTGATGTCGTGCAAGCCGAGGTTGCGCATCGACAGGGCGAAGGTGAGCAGCTTCGTCGCCGACCCCAGGTCGGGATCGACGGTGAGGGCCTTGGAGGCCGCATCCGCCAGCGGTGCCAGTTTGGTGGGATCGAACTCGGTCGCGCGGACCTTCGCGGCGAGGCTGGCAAGGAACGCCTGCTGGCGTTTGATCCGGCCGATGTCGGATCCGTCGCCGATGCCGTGGCGGACCCGCACGTAGTCCAGCGCGGTACGCCCCGAGACCGTCCGTATGCCCTTGCCGAGAACCAGCTTGCCGCGACGACCGAGATTCGGGTTCAGATCGCCGGCGTACACGTTGTTGGGCACGCAGACGCGAACCCCGCCGACCGCCTTCGTGATGGCGGCGAATCCTTCGAAGTCGACGACGATCGTGTGGTCGACCCGCATCCCGGTCAGCTTCTCGACGGTGTTCTGGGTGCACGCCGGGTTGCCGGCGACGGTGAGTCCCATCGTGAAGGCGGAGTTGAACATCGTCTGTGACTGCGGTGAGGACCACGTGCCGTCGGGCAGGCGGCAGTGCGGGATGTCGACGAGGGTGTCCCGCGGAATCGACACGGCCACCGCGTGCCGGTGGTCCGCGTACACGTGCACCAGGATGGCCGTGTCCGAACGCCCGATCGCCGCGCCTCCGCCGCCGAGGG